>NZ_JCALCX010000070.1:0-10787 GCF_059812565.1 Mycobacterium sp. NGS49
GCGGTGCCGGCGGGACCGCGGGCGTGGGCGGCAACGGAGCCAGCCAAGTCGGCGGATTCGGTCAAAGCGGGGATGGCGGCTCAGGCGGCCAGGGCGGTTCTGCCGACGCGACCGGAACCAACGGCGACGGCGGTAATGGCGGCAGGGGCGCGGATGGACTGGCTGGTGCCTACCCCGGCTCCAGCGGCGGCAACGGCGGCAACGGCGGCAACGGCGGGGCGGCAGGAACCGGCGCCGGCAGCGCGGGCATTGACGGTGACGGCGGCAACGGCGGCAACGGCGGTACCGGGTCGGCGGGTGCAACCGGGTCCGGAGGCCCGAGCCCCACACCGGGCGGGCAAGGCGGCGGCGGCGGCAACGGCGGCAACGGCGGCAACGCCGGCGGTAGCACCGGCAACAACGGTAACGGTGGCGATGGTGGCCAGGGCGGCGGCGGCGGCATCGGCGGCGGTGGCGGCGGCGGCTTTTTCAGCGGCGGTGACGGCGGACGCGCGGGCGACGGCGGAAATGGCGGCGCGGCCGGCACCGGGGGCACCGGCGGCACCGGCGGTACCGGCGGCGACGGCGGCAAGGGCGGCAGCGGCGCGAACGGCTCCGACGGCGGCGTGAGCGTCGGCGGCGGAAACGGTGGGCACGGCGGCGGCGGCGGTAATGCCGGCAACGGCGGCGCCGCCACCTCACCTGACGGCATCGCCGGCGCCGGCGGCAGCGGTGGTATCGGCGGAGCCGGCGGGAACGGCGGCACCAACAACGGGGCCGGCGGCGGAGCCGGCGGCGACGGCGGCACCGGCGGCGACGGCGGCGACGGCGGCATCGCCGGCGGCGCAGGGGGTGGGAACGGCGGGAATGGCGGAAACGGCGGTGACGGCGGCGACGGTGACGACGCACCCGGCGGCTCCGGCGGCTCCGGTGGCTTCGGCGGTCTGGGCGCCACACCTGGGGGCGCCGATGGCGACGACGGTGAAGCCGGCAACAACGGCATCAACAGCTGACTTCAACCGTCAGCGGGGTTCCCGCCGGCGGACGAATCGCGAAACCGTCAGCGCCCCAACGGCTCCGGCCGCCATTGCGGCCACCGTCTGCTTGGGGCGCAACCCCTCGTCCACCACGATCCGTGGGCTGATCACCGCGGGCGGCGGCGGGTCGACCTGCTTGTCGCGCGGGTCCTCCGGGGCTGCCGTCGCTGCCCAGGCGGTGGCGAACAACAGCAGTGACCACGTCACGAACGCGAAGACCATCAGCCCCAGAACCGGCCCGAACGCCGCGCCGGCCGGGCTGCGGACCACGGTCTGCAGGTAGAACGAACCCACCTGCTTGAACACCTCGAATCCCAGGCCCGCCATCAACCCGGCCCGCACCGAGGTGCTGAAGCGCACCGACGCCCGCGGCAACCTGGCGATCATCCAGGTGAACAGCAACCAGGACACCAGCACCGAGACCACTATCGACACGCCCCGGAAGATCTCGTCGAACACCGAATAGTCAGGTATGTGAAGCCATTTCAGCACGGCGGCCATCGGCCTGGCCTGACCCAGCGCGCTCAGCGAAAGGGTGGCCGTGAGCACCAGGAAGGTGCCGGCCATGGCGGCCAGATCGGACAACTTGGTGCGCACGTACCCGTCGGGCTCGACGTGTTGTTCCCACATCTCGCTCAAGGCTTCGCGCAGGTGCCACATCCAGCCCAGACCCGCCCACAGTGCGGTGGCCATCCCGATCACCCCGACCGACGCACGCGCGTCGACCGCCGAATTGATCAGATCCACCAACTGCTGCCCCAGCTCGCCCGATACCACCGACCGGATGCGGCCGTCGATGGTGTTGAGCAGCTCCGGCCGGCTCGCCAGGGCGTATCCAGCGGCCGCGAAACCCACCATCAGCAAAGGAAATATCGAGAAGATCGTGTAGTACGTGAGGCCCGCCGCGAAGAAGGTGCCCTTCTGCTTGGCGAAGCGTGAGTATGCCCTCACCAGGTGATCCAGCCACGGGTGGCGGCTCCGCACCCGGTCGACAATGCCCGGCCCGGACTGCTCTTGCTGGCCCTTCGGTGTCAAGTCATTGCCTTCGCGGAAGGAAGCCCAACCGGTCGTAGACCCGCTGCAGGGTTTTGCCGGCGACATCGTTGGCGTGCTGCGCGCCGGTGGCGAGCACCGTCTCCAGCTCGGTGAGGTCGGCCGTCAGCTCCTCCACCCGGGCCTTGATCGGGCTGATGTATTCGACGACGGCGTCGGCGGTGTCCTTCTTGAGGTCGCCGTAACCGCGCCCGGCGTAGCCCTCGACCAGGGTGTCGATGGCGACGCCGGTGACCGCCGATTGGATGCTCAACAGGTTCGACACCCCGGCTTTGGCCACCGGGTCATAGCGGATCTCGCGTTCGCTGTCGGTGACCGCCGAGCGAATCTTCTTGGCGGAGCGGGCCGGATCGTCGAGCAGGCTGATCAGCCCGGCGTCGGTGGACGCCGACTTGCTCATCTTCGACGTGGGGTCCTGCAGGTCGTAGATCTTGGCGGTGACCTTGGGGATCAGCACGTCGGGAACCACAAAGGTGTCGGGGAAGCGACTGTTGAAGCGCTGGGCGATGTCGCGCGCCAACTCCAGGTGCTGGCGCTGGTCCTCCCCCACCGGCACCAGGTCGGTGTCGTAGGCCAGCACGTCCGCGGCCTGCAGCACCGGGTAGGTGAACAGGCCGACGGTGGTGGAATCGGCGCCCTGCTTGATCGACTTGTCCTTGAACTGCGTCATGCGCGAGGCCTGACCGAAGCCGGTGAAGCAGCCCAACACCCAGGCCAGCTGGCTGTGTGCGGGTACGTGGCTCTGCACGAAGATCGTGGCGCTGCCGGGGTCGATGCCCAGTGCCAGGTATTGGGCGGCGGTGATCAGGGTGCGGCGCCGCAGCGCTTCCGGGTCCTGCGGGATGGTGATGGCGTGCAGGTCGACGACGCAGAAGAACGCCTCGTATCCGTCCTGCAGCCCCACCCACTGGGCGACCGCGCCCAGCGCGTTGCCGAGGTGAAGCGAGTCCGAGGTGGGCTGCACACCGGAGAAGATCCGGCGGGTTGGGGTAGGGGTGCTCATGATGCCCCGATCTTTTCACGGCGCCCGCACGGCCCGAACGTGAAGCCAGCGTCACGTTCGACGTCGAGAGTGAAGCCAGCTTCACGCTCGGCGAGGCGGACACGAGCGACCACGGCCAGGGGCAGCTTGCGGTACCGGCGGTACCGCATTTACTGTCGGATTCATGCGACGTCTGCGTAGACCGTCACCGGCGGGCGCCACCCGGGAGCCTATCCACCTCGGCCCCACAGACGGCTCGGCCGAGCCGGTGTTGCTGCTGCACCCGTTCCTGATGTCTCAGACGGTATGGGAGGTGGTCGCCCGCCAGCTGGCCGACACCGGCCGCTACGAGGTATTCGCACCGACCATGGCCAGTCACAACGGAGGTCCGCGCGCCGGCACGTGGTTCCTGTCGTCGTCGGTGCTGGCCGACCACGTCGAACGGCAGATGGACGAACTCGGCTGGGAAACCGCGCACATTGTCGGCAATTCGCTGGGTGGGTGGGTCGCGTTCGAGTTGGAACGACGCGGGCGCGCACGCAGCGTCACCGGAATCGCCCCGGCCGGCGGCTGGACGCGGTGGAGCCCGGCCAAGTTCGAGGTGATCGCCAAATTCATCCTGGGCATTCCGTTGCTGGTGTTCGCCTGGTTGTTCGGGCCGCGGGTGTTGCGCCTGCCGTTCAGCCGGCCGTTGGCCACCTACGCGATCAGCGCGAAACCCGAAGGGGTCAGCGAGCGCGAACTCAGCGTCATCATCGACGACGTCGCCCACTGTCCGGCCTACTTCCAGCTCTTGCTCAAGGCGCTGATGATGCCCGGGCTGCAGGAACTCGCGGAGAACGCCGTCCCGGCCCACCTGGTGATCTGCACCAAAGACCGGATCGTCCCCTCGCCCCGGTTCAGCAAGCACTTCCGCCACCATCTGCCCGACGACCACCAGTTCAGCGTGCTGGAGGACGTCGGCCATGTGCCCATGTTCGAGGCACCGGGACGTGTCACCGAAGTGATCCTGGAATTCCTCGAGGAAGTCTCGCCACCGGTGCAAGCTCTCGAACCACCCGCCGGCTGACCCGGCGCCGCAGACACGTCGGCGGCGCTGCCGAATTGGCAGGGAACAACCGCCATACGATAAGCTGCGAATCGGTCATGAGCGCCAGCGTCAAGCCCCGGCTTGCTGGCCGGCAACCCTCCAACCGCGGTGGGGTGCCCCGGGTGATGACCAGGTTGAGTAGTCCCAGCGGCTACGCGGCAAGCGCGGGTCCGCCGTCAACGGACCCCTGAGCTGACAGGGAACGTGATGCGCATCTTCCTGACTCATACGGCTCTGTCCGCTGTGCCTTTCTTTGCTAACCGCCGTTTCCAGAGCAGAAAGCGACCAGAGTGAGTTCCGAGAACAACAACGACAACGATCCGACCGCGCAGTGGTCGTTTGAGACCAAGCAGATTCACGCCGGCCAGCGGCCGGACCCGACGACCAACGCGCGTGCCCTGCCGATCTACCAGACCACGTCGTACACGTTCGACAACGTCGCGCACGCCGCGGCGCTGTTCTCGCTGGCCGAACCGGGCAACATCTACACCAGGATCGGCAACCCGACCACCGACGTGGTCGAGCAGCGCATCGCCGCCCTCGAGGGTGGGGTGGCCGCGTTGTTCCTCTCCTCGGGCCAGGCGGCCGAAACTTTCGCGATCCTCAATGTCGCCGGCTCCGGTGACCACATCGTGTCCAGCCCACGCCTGTACGGCGGCACCTACAACCTGTTCCACTATTCGCTGGCCAAACTCGGCATCGAGGTCAGCTTCGTGGAAGACCCGGACGACCTCGACTCCTGGCAGGCCGAAGTCCGGCCCAACACCAAGGCGTTCTTCGCCGAGACCATCTCGAACCCGCAGATCGACATCCTCGACACCCCCGGGGTATCCGAGGTCGCGCACCGCAACGGGGTGCCGCTGATCGTCGACAACACCATCGCCACGCCCTACCTGATCCAGCCGCTGGCCCAGGGCGCCGACGTGGTGATCCACTCGGCCACCAAGTACCTGGGCGGGCACGGCTCGGCCATCGCCGGGGTGATCGTCGACGGCGGCACCTTCGACTGGACTCAGGGCCGCTTCCCCGGCTTCACCACCCCCGACCCCAGTTACCACGGCGTGGTGTACGCGGAGCTGGGACCGCCCGCGTTCGCGCTCAAGGCCCGCGTGCAGCTCCTGCGCGACCTGGGCTCGGCGGCGTCGCCGTTCAATGCGTTCCTGGTGGCCCAGGGTCTGGAGACGCTCAGCCTGCGGATCGAGCGGCATGTGGCCAACGCGCAGCGGGTCGCCGAGTTCCTGGAAGCCCGCGCGGACGTGCTGTCGGTCAACTACGCGGGGCTGCCCAGCTCCCCGTGGCACGAGCGGGCGAAGCGGCTGGCGCCCAAGGGCACCGGCGCCGTACTGGCCTTCGAGCTGGCCGGGGGGGTGGAGGCCGGCAAGGCTTTCGTCGACGCGCTGCGGTTGCACAGCCACGTCGCCAACATCGGGGACGTGCGCTCGCTGGTGATCCACCCGGCGTCGACCACCCACGCTCAGCTCAGCCCGGCCGAACAGCTGGCCACCGGGGTCACTCCCGGCCTGGTGCGGCTGGCTGTCGGCATCGAGGGGATCGATGACATCCTGGCCGACCTGGAGCTTGGTTTTGCTGCGGCCGGGGTATATAGCGCCTCTAAGACGAGCGATCCGCAGACCGTGGCGGCCTTCTGAGGAGACCTGAGATGACGATCTCCGACGTGCCCACCCAGACGCTGCCCGGTGAGGGCGAAATCGGCGTCGTCGACATCGGCTCAATGCGGCTGGAAAGCGGTGCGGTGATCGACGATGTCCACATCGCCGTGCAGCGCTGGGGCGAGCTGTCGCCGGCACGCGACAACGTCGTCATGGTGCTGCACGCGCTGACCGGCGACTCGCACATCACCGGGCCGGCGGGCCCCGGGCACCCGACCCCGGGTTGGTGGGACGGGGTGGCCGGGCCCGGCGCACCCATCGACACCGACCGCTGGTGCGCGGTGGCCACCAACGTGCTCGGCGGTTGCCGCGGATCCACCGGGCCCAGTTCACTGGCCCGCGACGGAAAGCCTTACGGCTCAAGGTTTCCCCAGATCACCGTGCGCGACCAGGTGGAGGCCGACCTCGCCGCGCTGGCCGCACTGGGAATAACCCAGGTGGCCGCGGTCGTTGGCGGGTCCATGGGGGGTGCCCGGGCTCTGGAGTGGATGGTCGGTCACCCGGAACGGGTGCGGGCCGGGCTGCTGCTGGCGGTCGGTGCCCGCGCCACCGGCGATCAGCTCGGCACCCAGACCACGCAGATCGCAGCCATCAAGGCCGATCCGAACTGGCAGGGCGGCGACTACTACGAAACCGGGCGCTCACCCGATGACGGGTTGCGGATCGCGCGCCGCATCGCGCACCTGACCTACCGGGGTGAGGTCGAACTCGACCGCCGTTTCGGCAACGACCCGCAGGGCGGCGAGGACCCGACGGCCGGCGGCCGCTATGCGGTGCAGAGTTATTTGGAGCACCAGGGCGACAAGCTGCTGGCCCGCTTCGATGCAGGCAGCTACGTGGCCCTGACCGAGGCGCTCAACAGCCACGACGTCGGTCGCGGCCGCGGGGGGCTGCACGCGGCGCTGACCAGGTGCCCGGTCCCGGCCGTGGTCGGCGGGGTGAGCTCCGACCGGCTCTACCCGTTGCGCCTGCAGGACGAGCTGGCCGAGCTGCTGCCGGGTTGCGCCGGGGTGCGGGTGGTCAAGTCGGTCTGCGGGCACGACGGCTTCCTGGTGGAATCCGATGCCGTGGGCGTGCTGATCCGCGAGACCCTCGACCTGGCTCAGGCGCAAGGCGCGTGTCCGCGGTGACTCGCTCCAGGCGTGACCGCTCCCTGTCGTTCGGTTCGGCGGCGGCCGCCTACGAGCGTGGCCGCCCGACCTATCCCCCCGACGCCATCGACTGGTTGCTGCCGGCCGGCGCGCGCCAGGTGCTCGACCTCGGTGCGGGCACCGGCAAGCTGACCACCCGCCTGGTCGAACGCGGACTGGACGTGGTGGCCGTCGATCCGGTTCCCGAAATGCTTGAAGTGCTGACGGCCTCGCTGCCCGATACCCGGGCGCTGCTCGGGACTGCCGAAGAGATTCCGTTGCCAGACAACAGCGTCGACGCGGTACTGGTGGCCCAGGCATGGCACTGGGTGGACCCGGCCCGCGCGATTCCGGAGGTGGCGCGGGTCCTGCGACCGGGCGGACGGCTGGGCCTGGTGTGGAACACCCGCGACGAACGGCTGGGCTGGGTGCGCGAGCTCGGTGAGATCATCGGCCGCGACGACGATCCGCTGCGGGACCGCGCGACGCTGCCCGAACCGTTCGCCGACGTGCAACGCCACCAGGTGGAGTGGACGAATTATCTTACGCCGCAGGCCCTTATTGATCTGGTGGCCTCGCGGACGTACTGCATCAACTCCCCCGCCGAGGTACGCAGCCAGACCCTGGACAAGGTCCGCGAGTTGCTGGCCACCCACCCCGCGCTGGCGAACTCGGCCGGGTTGGCGCTGCCGTACGTCACGGTGTGTGTACGGGCAACGCTGTCCTGAGTTGCCGCGCACCGGCCCGGCGGTTTCAGCCGCGCGGTGGGCATCGGGTGCCCTGGCTCGCCACCGTGCGGTCTCCGGCTATCCGCCTGAGAGCGGGCGCGACATGACACTGAGCCTGACCCCGTATCGGGGTACCACGCCGCCGCGCCCAGTTGCCGTCATCGGCATCCCGGGAAACCCGGGAGCCCCGGCTGCAGCGGCTTCGACGGTTGGCAAGGTCGTCATCGGGGTGGCTTCAAAGGCCTTGACTGTGCTCGCCGCCGGCGCAGCCCAGGTGGGTGGCACCGACATCTGCCCGATCGAACCGGCGCCGCGGAAAGCCGCTGCTACCTCCCCCAACCCCGACTCTAGGGCACCAGCTTGGCCCAAGGCTGCGAACGGCAGCGGACCGAGCTCGCCCGGCACGGCCTCCGCCACGGCAGCGCCGACGTCAGGCAGTAGGCCCAGGTTCTGCTCGGCGCCGATCAGCCCGGTACCCATTGAGGTGATGTTCTGTATCGAATTGATCGTCGCGTAGAACGCCAAGAGGCCATCCATGATCGTGAAATCGTCCGCAAGGAAGGAGGGGAAGGGTATCGCGTTGATCAGCTCCCCGATCGCATACAGCGGAGCTGCAAGTTCCGGCACGAACGGTGCGATCGCCATCGCCAGCTCTTCCACCAGAGTCCCAAGCCAGTTGGCGCCGACGCCGACCATAGTGGCCGCGTTGGCTGCGCCAGCGCTCTGCGCCTGCAAACCTGCAGGATTGGCGACACGTTGCGGCGAGTAGAAGGGCGTCAACACAGTCGCGGCAGCCGAGGCCTGGCCGTAATTGACCATTGCGCCGGTGTCCGTTGCCCACATCTCCGAGTAGAGAGCCTCGTTGGCAGCGATCGCCGACGTGTTCTGCCCGAAGAAGTTCGTCGCGATCAGCGACGCAAGCTCCGCGCGATTGGCCGCGACAACCGGCGGCGGCACCGTCATCGCGAATGCCTCCTCGAACGCGATGGCTGCCGCCGAAGCCTGCGCCGCGGCCTGTCCCGCCAGCGCCGCGGTCGTCTTGAGCCACTCGATGTAGGGCAGTACAGCGGCCACCATCAATCCCGCCGTCGGGCCCTGCCATTGCCAGGTGGCCAGGTCCGTGACCACCGATCCATAGGTCTCGGCCGCCGAGTGCAATCCCGCACTCACCTCGTACCAACTCACCGAGGCCGCCCACATCGAGGTAGAACCCGGCCCGGTGTACATCCGCGCTGAATTGACCTCCGGCGGCAGCATCGCAAAATTCATCAGCATTATTGATGTCTCCTTAACCAACTCCCGCGACGCCCCTGGCACGGGTGGACTTAGGCATTACCCGGCGGGCACAGTGCTTCCAGCACTGTGCCGCGCCACCGAATTGCTTGTGTGACTAGGAAATTGGGCGACTACTACACCCAGAGATGCCCCTCTTGATTCGTACGGCCGACTGGCCGAGCGGGAACCAGGAGCCGGTACATCCACGAATTGGCTTTCCAGCGTGGGAATAGCCGCATCCAACACTGGTGCAGCCACCAGCCAGCGCAACCCGCACCCCAGGCGATGATCGGCATGGCATAAACTCCCCTACTGCAATAATGTCTTCCGTAATGATTTTGGAATCGTATTCGGGGAGGGATTGCCTCGCCACCGAGAGAGGCCGCATGTGAATGACAAGACAGCTGGCCCAAGGAGGTGACCTGGATCACCTTCCAAGCCAGCACGGAGACACCCGCCGCCGAGAACGCTCACACCGTCTGCGCCACGTGGAATCTCCACCGCGTCGCGCTCTCACCACTACTGCGCGACCGGCAACTCCGGACACCGCGTGATGTAGTCGGGGCTACCGACCTTGAACCGGGCCGCGGTGCGTCGAGATGGGAAAATCGCACGATGGGCTGATTAGCACTGCGCGGCGGCGTGCCCAGCCGACCCGGCGCTGGCGTACTCCGTCGGGGGTCGGTGCTGCCTTACGTCACGGTGTGTGTACGGGCAAGGCTTGCCTGATCTCCGCCCCGGCGGCCCGGCGGTTCCAGAGCCATTGGTCCACCCGGCGAAGAAACGCGAAAGGCAACGGATCGCGAATCTCGATCTGCGCGCGGCCACTCGCCTTCGTGTCTGCCAAGATCGCCTGCGCAGCAAGATAACCCGAGCTGGCCGCCTTCTCCATGGTGGGAACGAAGAAGGTGAGATCGGTCGAGTAGGTGGCCTCACCGGCGAGGTAGAGGTTGGGCACCTCGGTGCAAACGCGCGGCGATCGCTTGCGGGCGCCCGGCATCAGAATGGTCAGCGGCGACAGATTCACCATCCGCCGGCCCGCCGCCGGCGGATAGGCGAGATGCGGTGGCAGCGTGGCCGCCCGGTAGTCGGACTCGCTTACGTGCTCCAGCTCGTAGTCGATCCGCCACCCAGAGATCTCCGACCCGTCCAGCCCGCATTGCGCCAGGCATTCGGCCAGAATCTCCTCCGGACTGCACTCGCTCAACGGACGGTGAAAGATTCGGCCCGGTTTGTCGACATCGCTCCAGGTCATCGACAGCACGTACTTTGTTCCCTCCGGGAGCCGCACGTTGCGCCAGAAGCCCTCGCCCTGGATGACGCAGACCAGCGACCACTCGCTGTCGACATGGCTCGCCGGGACTCCGGGCCGCATGAAGGAGGGCCAGGATGCCGGGATGTCGCGCAGGAAGCACTGGATTCCGTTGGACGACTCCAGTGCGATGGCGTGCGACTCTGCTAGGTGCGGAATACGTTGCGCGACATGCTCTTTGCTGGCCATCTGACACAGTGTCAGGTACGGCAGCGCGAGAATCGCGTAGTCGCAAGGGATCCGGCGGCCGTCGGCCGATACCAGGGCCGAGGCCCGGCCGCGCTCGAACTCGACATCGTCAACGCGCAGGTCGAAGCATACGTCGACGCCCAGCCCCCGCAGGTACCGTATCCAGGGCTCGACCATGCGTTCGCTGGTCGGACCGTCCATCATCATGATCGACGGCAGTTCGGTATCGCTCAAGGCAGCCGGGCGGCTCGTCAGATGGAACAGCGCCTTGAGAATGATGGGCGCGATCGCCGCCGCCTCGGCACCTGGGCGCGCCGCGACGAAGATCCGCGGCAACGCGGA
>NZ_JCALCX010000071.1:0-6804 GCF_059812565.1 Mycobacterium sp. NGS49
CGGTGGTCAGGCCGGCGGCGCGATCGGTGGTCAGGTTGGCGGCGCGGTTGGTGCCGGTGGTCAGGTCGGCGGCGCCGTGGGTGCCGGTGGTCAGGTTGGCGGTGCGGTTGCTGCCGGTAGTCAGGTCGGCGGCGCAATTGGCGCCGGTGGCCAAGCTGGCGGCGCCCTGGGCGGCGGTCTTGGCGGCGGGATTAACGCCGGTGGCCAAATCGGTGGTGCTGTCGGAGCCCAGGCCGGGGTGGCAGCAGCTGGCCAGGCCGGCGCTGCCGCAGGCGCGCAAGCGGGTCTTGCCGGCCAGGCGGGTCTTGCTGGCCAGGCGGGTCTTGCCGGCCAGGCGGGCCTTGCGGGTCAAGCCGGGATGGCTGGTCAGGCGGGTCTCGTCGGCCAGGCGGGTGTTGCGGGCCAAGCAGGTCTTGCCAGTCAGGCAGCCCTGGGCGGACACGCCGCGGCAGCAGGCTCAATCGCTGGCAGTAACGCCGCGCTCGGTGCCGGTGCGGGCAGCCAGGCCGGACTGATCGCGAGTGAGGGCGCGGCGCTCAACGGCGCTGCTACGCCGCACGTCGCGGGTCCCATGGGCGGTTTTGGCGTCGGCGGCCAGGCCGGTGCCGCAGGTGGCGCCGGCCTGGGTATCGGTGGCGGTGGAAGCAGCCCGCTGGTGGGCCACCCTGCCCCTGAGCCGCTCGGAGCCTCCGGTGTGGCCGGGGCCGGTGCCGGAGCTCAGGCGGGGCCCGGTGGGGTTGCGGCAGCCGGAGCGGGCGGTGGCACCGTGGCCACTGGACCTGGCACCGCGGCTACCGGACCGGGCGGCGTGGCCACCGGACCCGGTGCACACACCGGCGCCGGCGGACACGGCGACATCCTGGGTCAGGAAGGCACGACGCTCGGCGGCGGCGTCGGCGCCGGTGGCGCGGGCGGCGTCGGGCCCGGCGGTGCCGGCGGTGGCGTAGGTGCAGGCGGTGGCGCGGGTGCCGGCGGTGGCGTCACCCCGGGCGACCACAGCCCGACCTTCCCGTCCGGACAGGGCCCAGTCATCACCGGCGGCGGCGCTGGCGCCGGCGGCACGACGCCTCCTGCTGATGGTGGCCACGGTCCCGTCATCCAAACGCCCGGTGGACCGGTCGTCCCAGGGGGCCACGGCGGTGCGAACCCGCCCGTGATCACTCCGCACACCCCGTCACCGCAGGTGGAGACACCGGCTCCGACCCAACCGGCTCCTGCGGACCACGGACCGGTGTTCACTCCGCAGCAGCACCAGCCGGTCGAACAGCCGCAACCGACCCACCACGAGCCTCAGAGCCCGTCGGTCTTCGGTCACGACCCTGCGCCGCACACGCCGCCGGCGCACACCGAACCGCCGGGCTCCCATGGGGCGGCCGACCACCACGGGTTCTGATAACCCGGACCCGACCAAAAACCGGCGGGGACCTTGATGGTCCCCGCCGGTTTGTCCGCATAACGTGATCTGACAGGCAGCGATCGCAGAAAGTGGGGCAGCACGGTGACTCAATCCGATGACCCGCGTCGGGTCAGCGTGATCGTCGAGCTGATCGATCACACGATCGCCATCGCTGAACTGTATGACCGCGGTGATCTGGTGCAGCGGCTGCGCCGGGCCCGCGAGCGGATCACCGATCCCCACATCCGTGTCGTGATCGCCGGACAGCTCAAGCAGGGCAAGAGTCAACTGCTCAACTCGCTGCTCAACCTGCCCGTCGCCCGGGTTGGCGACGACGAGGCCACCGTGGTGATCACGATCGTCAGCTACAGCGCCCAGCCGTCGGCGCGGCTGGTCGTGGCGGCGGGACCCGACGGCCAAACAGCGAATGTCGACATTCCGGTGGAGGACATCAACGTCGACCTGCGTCGGGCGCCCCAGGCCGGCGGACGCCATGTGCTGCGGGTGGAGATCGGCGCGCCGAGTCCGCTGCTGCAAGGCGGTCTGGTGTTCATCGACACCCCCGGCGTGGGCGGCCACGGCCAGCCGCACCTGTCGGCGACGCTCGGATTGCTGCCTGACGCCGACGCGATGTTGATGGTCAGCGACGCCAGCCAGGAGTTCACCGAGCCCGAGATGTGGTTTCTGCGCAAGGCGCATCAGATCTGCCCGATCGGCGTGATCGTGGCCACGAAGACCGATCTGTATCCGCACTGGCGTCAGATCGTGAACACCAACGCCAATCACCTGCAGCGCGCCCGCGTGCCGATGCCGATCATCCCCGTCTCGTCGTTGCTGCGCAGCCACGCCGTGAGCCTCAACGACAAAGAACTCAACGACGAGTCCAACTTTCCCGCGATCATCAAGTTCTTGAGCGAGAAGGTGCTCACCCGCGAGAACGACCGGGTACGCGACGAGGTGTTGCATGAGATCCGCTCGGCTGCCGAACAATTGACCATGAAGGCCGGATCTGAGCTGGCCGCGGTCAACGACCCCAAGCTGCGTGAACGACTGACCAGCGATCTGCAGCGGCGAAAGCGGGAAGCCGAGAACGCCCTGCAGGCGACCGCCCTGTGGCAGCAGGTGCTCAACGACGGATTCACCGACGTGAGCAATGACGTGGACCACGACCTTCGGGCACGCTTTCGCGCCGTCACCGACGACATCGAAAAACAGATCGACTCATGCGATCCCACCCTGCACTGGGCAGAAATCGGGGCCGACGCCGAGGATGCGATCGCCACGGCCGTCGGGGACAACTTCGTCTGGGCCTACCAGCGCTCGGCCGCCCTGGCCGACGAGGTCGCCCGTTCCTTCGCCGACGCCGGCCTGGATTCGGTGATGTCGCCGGAGCTGACGTCGCGCCTGATGGCCACCGACCTCGATCAGCTCCGGGCGCTGGCCGAGCTGGAATCAAAGCCGCAGGGCAAGGGCCAGAAAGCGCTGTCCGGTTTGCGCGGCTCCTACGGCGGTGTGGTGATGATCGGCATGCTGTCCTCGGTGGCCGGGCTGGGGCTGTTCAACCCGGTGTCGGTCGGTGCGGGCTTGCTGCTCGGCCGGATGGCCTACAAAGAGGAGAAGCAGAGCCGGCTGCTTCGGGCGCGTGCCGAGGCCAAGGCCAACGTACGACGTTTCGTCGACGAGGTGTCCTTCGTGGTCGGTAAGGAGTCCCGGGACCGGCTCAAGACGATTCATCGCAGGCTGCGGGACCATTATCGCGACATCGCCAACGAGCTCAGCCGCTCGCTCAACGAATCGTTGCAGGCCACCGTGGCCGCTGCCCATCTGGAAGACGTGGAGCGCGACAGCAGGGTCCGCGAACTCGAGCGTCAGCTGGACATCCTGCGCCAGGTCGTCGAAAACTTGGACAAGCTGCGGCCACAGGCGACCATAGGACGAGCGTGAGCACAAGCGATCGGGTCCGCGCCATCCTGAACGGAACCATCCAGGCTTATCGGGGCGAACCGGCCTACCGTCAGCGGCCCGACGTGTTCTATGAACTGGAACGCATCGGCGCGCGGCTCAACGAGCCCATTCGCATCGCGCTGGCGGGCACGCTCAAGGCGGGCAAGTCCACCCTGGTAAATGCCCTGGTCGGCGACGACATCGCACCGACGGACGCAACCGAGGCGACCAGGATCGTGACCTGGTTCCGGCACGGCCCGACACCGAAGGTCACCGCGATCCACCAGGGCGGCCGACGCAGCAACGTGCCGATCACCCACCGCGACGGACTGAGTTTCGACTTGCGTAGCCTCGACCCCGCGCAGGTGGCCCACCTGGACGTGGAGTGGCCCGCCGAGGAGTTGGTGCAGGCCACGATCATCGATACCCCGGGTACATCGTCGTTGACCCGCGATGCCTCTGAGCGCACCCTACGATTGCTGGTCCCGGCCGACGGGGTGCCTCGGGTGGACGCCGTCGTGTTCCTGTTGCGCACCCTGAACGCGGCTGATGTGGCGCTACTCAAGCAGATCGGCGGCCTGGTGGGTGGTTCGGCCGGGGCGCTGGGCATCATCGGTGTCGCTTCGCGGGCCGACGAGATCGGCGCCGGCCGCATCGATGCGATGTTGTCTGCCAACGACGTCGCCAGACGATTCACCAGCGAGATGAACCAGACGGGCATCTGTCAGGCGGTGGTTCCGGTGTCGGGCCTGCTTGCGATGACCGCGCGCACCCTGCGTCAGGGAGAATTCGTCGCGCTGAAGAAGCTCGCCGGCGCCGACGCCACCGAGCTCAACAGGGCACTACTGAGCGTGGACCGCTTCGTGCGGCCGGACAGCACGCTGCCCGTCGATGCGGTTACCCGCGCCCAACTGCTGGAGCGATTCGGGATGTTCGGCATCCGGATCTCGATTGCGGTCCTGGCCGCCGGTGTCGCCGACGCGTCGGGACTGGCCGCCGAGTTGCTGGAGCGCAGCGGTTTGGTGGCATTGCGCAACGTCATCGATCAACAGTTCGCTCAGCGCTCCGACATGCTCAAGGCGCACACGGCGTTGGTGTCGCTGCGCCGGTTCGTCGAAGCGAATCCGGTGCTGGCCACGCCGTACGTCATCGCCGACATCGACCCCCTGCTGGCCGATACCCACGCCTTCGAGGAACTTCGCCTACTGAGTCAGTTGTCTTCGCGGACAACGACTTTGAAGGAAAGTGATGTTGTGTTGCTGCGCCGCCTGATCGGGGGCTCGGGTACCGGCCCGGCCAGCAGACTGGGCCTGGACCCGGAGCTGTGCAGGGCCAACCCGCAAGAGGTGTCCCGGGCGGCGTTCGCCGCGGCGCAACATTGGCGCCGCCGCGCCGAGCATCCGCTCAACGACCCGTTCACCACCAGGGCGTGCCGTGCGGCAGTGCGCAGCGCCGAAGCAATGCTGGCCGAGTTTCCCGCTCGCCGGCCTTAACCCGCGGGTGCGGGTGCCACAGTAGTGGGGGTGACGGGCGCCGCTGTGGTGGTCGGCGGTGCCGCTGTGGTCGTGGGCGGTGCCTGTGTGGTGGTCGGCTGGGTGCTGGTGCTCGGCTGAGTCGTGGTCGGCTGGGTGGTGGTAGTGGTCGGCGGGGTGGTCGTGGTGGTCGTCGTCGATGTGGTCGTGGTCGTCGACGTCGTGGTGGTGGTGGTTGGCGGGGTGGTCGTGGTCGTTGTCTGTTGCGTGGTCACAGTGACCGGCGGCGGGGTGACCACCGTCTCGGTGGGACTGTTATCCGGGCCGGTCACCACGGTGGTGATGGGTGGTGGCTGCGACGTGGTCACGACCGGTTTGGCGTTGGTCGGGCGCAGGGTGAGAGCCAGCACCACGGCGAGGATGACGGCTGCGGCGGCTCCGGCGAGGCTCAACAGGATGGCCGGGCGCCGGTACCACGGCGGGACCTCCTCCGGTTCGGCGGCGTAGCGGTCCTGCTGGGGTTCGGGTAATGCGGCACTCGGTGGCGGCTCGACCGGACCGGTGTAGTCGGCGGGTCCGGTGTAGGGAACCGGTTCCATGCCGGTCCCGCTGTCCTCAGACCACGCCAGTGCCCGATCAGTGGTCTGACGGGCCTCCTCGGGAAACGCCTCGGTGTCCACCGGCGCCGTCGGGGATGCCAGCGTCTCGGGGCCGACGGCGGCGCCCATGATGCTGGTGGGCAGGCCCACGGCAGGGCCGATGCCGGTGGCCGCGTCCGCCGCGGACAACTGCACGTCGCCAAGCGTCGCCGCACCGATCGCGGCGGCGAACAGCGGTTGGGCTGTGGTGATTATCGGCACCCGCAGACGTTCTGAGAACCGGGTGGTGATCAGTGGGACGGCGGCGCCACCGCCGACCACCGCCACTGCGGCCAGTTGACCAATTCCGTTGCGCTGCAACATTTCTCCGAATGCACCGAGGAAGCGGTCCAAGGGCTGCGAGATGAGTTGCTCAAACTCGCTGCGGGTCAGCCGCAGGTCGCCGCCGACAGTTCCCGTCGCGACGGTCGCCACCGTAGTCGCGGAAAGTTGTTCCTTTGCGGCGCGGCAGCCGCCGAGCATTCGCGTCACGGAGCCCATCGATGTGGCGGTGCCGGATACGTCGCCGGTGTCGACGCCGGGGGAGACGGCGAGCAGATGACTCAGGATCAGCTGATCGATGTCGTCACCAGAGAACTCGCTGTGGCGGACCGTGCTGCCGATCTGCCGGAAATCCGATCCGGCGTCGGCCAGCGTGACACTGGTACCGCCGGCACCGAAGTCGCACAGTGCCACGACGCCGTGTCGCGGGAAGCCGGGCCGGGCACGAACCGCGGTCAGTGCGGCCGTCGCATCGGAGATCAGCGTCGGCGTCCCGCCGTGCCTGGTCAGGTCAGGCTGGGCAAAGAGCTCTTGACGCAGCGCGGCGACCTGATTGTCCGACCAGTACGCGGGGACGGCGACAGTGATAGGGCGGCCGTAACCAACGGTGCGCGCCATCGCTTCCAGGGCTTCGATGGTCAGCGCCTGCCCCAGGTACTTCGTTCCGTCGGCCGCCACCAGCGGGGCCGGGTCACCGACCCGTTCCACGAACCCGCGCAGCACCAGGCCGGGCTCGGTCAGATTGGGATTTTCCTCGGGCAGCCCCACCTCGGATTGACGGTTTTCGAACAACGTCACGACCGGTGTACGCGAGATCGGGACGGAGCCTGAGCGGGCCGCCACCAGGTTGGCCACCCCGATCGACAACCCGAGCGACTCGCTCATATCCACACCCTTCGTCGTCCTTTGGTTCGCTGCGTTCGGGGGCCGTTCCCCACCCTAGCCGTCGCGGAAAGGGCGGGATCGAGTCACAGGCCCGGCGGCAGATTGATGACGGTGGGTATCGCCGGCAACGTGATCTGCGACGGCAGTCTGGGTATCGCACCGGGCGCAGGCGAGTTTGCGGGCGTGG
>NZ_JCALCX010000072.1:0-6578 GCF_059812565.1 Mycobacterium sp. NGS49
GCCGCGCGTCGGCGCGCCTGCACGGCTAGTGCCCGTCGTACCCATACGGTTCTGGTTACGCGGAACTACTTGACATAACTCTAACTCTATGGTTGAGGTTGAGGGTTTTGCAAGCAGACACACCGCAGGCAGACCCAGGGGAACTTGAGTCCATCAGGGAGGAAGACGAATGATGACCCCCCCACACAACTACCTGGCCGTCATCAAGGTCGTGGGCATCGGTGGTGGCGGCGTCAACGCCGTCAACCGGATGATCGAGCAGGGCCTCAAAGGCGTGGAGTTCATCGCGATCAACACCGACGCGCAGGCGTTGTTGATGAGCGATGCCGACGTCAAGCTCGACGTCGGGCGCGACTCGACCCGCGGGCTGGGTGCCGGGGCCGACCCGGATGTCGGCAAGAAGGCCGCCGAGGACGCCAAGGAGGAGATCGAGGAACTGCTCCGCGGCGCCGACATGGTGTTCGTCACCGCGGGTGAGGGCGGCGGCACCGGCACCGGCGGGGCACCCGTCGTCGCCAGCATCGCCCGCAAACTCGGCGCGCTGACTGTCGGCGTCGTCACGCGACCGTTCTCCTTCGAGGGCAAACGGCGCAGCAATCAGGCCGAGAACGGCATCGCGGCGCTGCGGGAGAGCTGCGACACCCTGATCGTCATCCCCAACGACCGGCTGCTGCAGATGGGCGACGCGGCGGTGTCGCTGATGGATGCCTTCCGCAGCGCCGACGAGGTGCTGCTCAAC
Organism: Mycobacterium sp. NGS49; assembly: GCF_059812565.1. NCBI lineage: Bacteria > Bacillati > Actinomycetota > Actinomycetes > Mycobacteriales > Mycobacteriaceae > Mycobacterium > Mycobacterium sp. NGS49. The sequence goes on from NZ_JCALCX010000072.1 coordinate 740, forward strand.
GGTGTCCAGGGCATCACCGACTTGATCACCACCCCGGGCCTGATCAACGTCGACTTCGCCGACGTCAAGGGCATCATGTCCGGCGCGGGCACCGCGCTGATGGGCATCGGCTCGGCGCGCGGCGAGGGACGCTCGCTCAAAGCCGCCGAGATCGCCATCAACTCACCGTTGCTGGAAGCCTCGATGGAAGGCGCGCAGGGCGTGCTGATGTCGATCGCCGGTGGCAGCGACCTAGGCCTGTTCGAGATCAACGAGGCAGCCTCGCTGGTGCAGGATGCCGCCCATCAGGACGCCAACATCATCTTCGGCACCGTGATCGACGACTCGCTGGGCGACGAGGTGCGCGTGACCGTGATCGCGGCCGGCTTCGACGCCGGCCCCGGCCGCAAAGCCGTCAGCAGCAACGAAACCGGCGGCGCTCACCGCATCGAGACGGCCAAAGCGGGCAAGCTCACCTCGACTTTGTTCGAGCCGGTCGATGCCGTCAGCGTGCCGCTGCACACCAATGGTGCGACGTTGAGCATCGGCGGTGACGACGACGACGTCGACGTGCCGCCCTTCATGCGCCGCTGAGGTCTCGATTTGCTTGCCGCTGCGCGACGAACCGGCGTCGAAACATGATGGCCCGACGTCGATGCAGCCTGGCAGGCAACGAAATCCAGATACTGGGAACGTGAGCGTTCGAATCCGCCGGGTCACCACCACTCGAGCGGGCGGCGTGTCCAAACCGCCCTTCGACAGTTTCAACCTCGGCGACCATGTCGGTGACGACCCGGCTGCTGTGCGGGCCAACCGGTCCCGGTTGGCGACCGCGATCGGCCTGCCCGGCGACCGGGTGCTGTGGATGAACCAGGTGCATGGCACCCGCGTCCAGGTGGTTGCCGAACCGCGGGCTTCCGCGCTGCACGACACCGACGGAATGGTCACGGCGACAAAGCGATTGGCGCTTGTCGCGGTGACGGCCGATTGCGTGCCGGTGTTGCTGGCAGACGCGCGGGCCGGTGTCGTGGGCGCGGTGCACGCCGGACGGGTCGGTGCGCAGCACGGGGTCGTGGTCCGTGCCATTGAGGCGATGCTGGAACTTGGCGCGCAGGTCGGCGACATCTCGGCGTTGCTGGGTCCCGCGGTCAGCGGTGCCAACTATGAGGTGCCCGATGTCATGGCCGCAGAGGTGGAAGCGGCGCTGCCCGGCAGCCGAACCCGCACCCCGGCGGGCACCTCCGGCCTGGATCTGCGTGCCGGAATCGCCGGCCAGCTCCGCCAGTTGGGAGTGACATCCATCGAGGTCGACCCGCGCTGCACCGCGGCCGACCCGGCGCTGTTCAGTCATCGGCGTGACGCGCCGACCGGCCGGCTGGCGTCTCTGGTGTGGATGGAATGACGGCGATGACGGTAGAAACCCCGGGTCGGGAAGACCACGGCGAGCGTCAGTCGGAATTGACCCGCGCGTTGGCGTCGGTGCGGTCGCGGCTGGCAACCGCGGCCGAGGCGGCTGGTCGCAACGTCGCAGAAATCGAGCTGCTGCCGATCACCAAGTTCTTCCCGGCGACCGACGTCGCGATCCTGGCCCGACTTGGATGCCGGGCCGTGGGCGAATCGCGAGAGCAGGAAGCCGCGGCGAAGGTGGACGAGGTTGCGCGGTTGCTGGCGGCGGCCCCGGACGGGGGAGCGCGGGCCATCGACTGGCACATGGTGGGCCGTATCCAGCGCAAGAAGGCCCGCGCGCTGGCACGGTGGGCGCACACCGCGCACTCGGTCGACAGTTCGAAGTTGGTCAGCGCGCTGGAGCAGGCGGTGGCCGGCGCACTGGCTGAGCGGCACCGCAGCGAGCCGTTGCGGGTCTACGTCCAGATCAGCCTCGACGGTGACGTCGCGCGTGGCGGGGTCGACATTGCCGAGCCCGGGGCGCTGGAGCGGATCTGCGAACAGGTGGAGCGGGCCCAAGGCCTGGAATTGGTCGGTCTGATGGGTGTTCCGCCGCTGGGCTGGGACCCCGAACAGGCCTTTGACCGGCTGCAATCCGAGCACCGGCGGGTGCGCAGCATCTTTCCGAACGCGGTGGGGTTGTCGGCCGGCATGTCCGGCGACCTCGAAGCGGCGGTGAAACATGGATCGACGTGTGTGCGTGTCGGTACCGCCTTAATGGGTCAACGGCGGTTACGGTCACCGTGAATAGTCACTCGAGTCACACCTTCATCACAAACAACACATATCCCAGGTTAGAAGGGGTCGCACGATGAGCACACTGCACAAGGTCAAGGCCTACTTCGGTATGGCTCCGATGGAGGATTACGACGACGAGTATTACGAGGACCACGCACCGTCGCGTGGTTATTCACGGCCGCGATTCGAGGACGAATACGGCCGTTACGAGGGGCGCGATCGTGAATACGACGACCCCCGCCGGGACCCGCGCCCCGACCTGCGCCCCGACCTGCGCGGCGAGCCCGCCGACTATCCGCCGCCGAGCAGCTACCGCGGCGGTTACCCCGAGGAGGCGCGCTTCCAGCCGCGCGAGTTCGATCGTCCCGACATGGCGCGGCCGCGTCTGGGTTCGTGGTTGCGGGGTTCGACGCGCGGCGCGTTGGCGATGGACCCGCGTCGGATGGCGATGATGTTCGAGGACGGCCACCCGCTGTCGAAGATCACCACGCTGCGGCCCAAGGACTACAGCGAGGCACGCACCATCGGCGAGCGGTTCCGCGACGGCACTCCGGTCATCATGGACCTGGTGTCGATGGACAACGCCGACGCCAAGCGGCTGGTCGACTTCGCCGCCGGCCTGGCGTTCGCGCTGCGCGGCTCGTTCGACAAGGTGGCGACCAAGGTGTTTCTGCTGTCGCCCGCGGATGTCGACGTATCCCCGGAGGAGCGCCGCCGGATCGCCGAAACCGGTTTCTACGCTTACCAATAGGCGAGATCTTCTGCTGCACAGCCCGGTAGGTCGCAGGTTGGCCGGCCGGGCTGAGCGCGTGCTTGCCGTCCCTTGGGATGTGTGCGCGACGCACGGGTCGGTAGGCTTGCGTTGCCGCTGAGGTGGCGGCGACTGACATTCCTCTCATCCTCATCGTTAAGGTCGGGCTCTCGTTGGTGCTGTTCTTTCAGATCCTTGGGTTTGCGCTGTTCACCTTCTGGCTGCTGCTCATCGCGCGCGTCGTCATCGAGTGGATCCGCTCGTTCAGCCGGGACTGGCGACCGACGGGTGTCACGGTGGTGGTCCTGGAGATCATCATGTCGATCACCGATCCGCCGGTGAGGTTGCTGCGCCGACTCATCCCACAGATCACCATCGGTGCCGTCCGTTTGGACCTATCCATCCTGGTGCTGTTGCTCGTGGCATTCATCGGCATGCAGCTGGCCTTCAGCGCTGCGGCGTAACGGTCGCCAGGCACGAATCGACGGTAGCTAGGAGACGGTTCGGCCACGATTCGGCGACAACTGTGATGCGCGTGATTTTTCTCATCTAAGAAATGTGATTTATTTGCCTTAGAGATTGAAATTGCTCCTTATTTATTAGTCCAATCGGCAACCGCCGAGTCTGGTGTGACAGGATGGGCGGCAGTTGCCAGACGGCTACCGCTCCGTTTTAGACTCACCAGATCGCTTGACCGTCCAGGAACTTGAGGGGACAAAGAATGCCGCTTACACCTGCCGACGTCCACAATGTGGCGTTCAGTAAGCCGCCTATCGGCAAACGCGGGTACAACGAAGATGAGGTTGACGCCTTCCTCGACCTGGTGGAAAACGAGCTGACCCGGCTGATCGAGGAGAATTCCGATCTGCGTCAGCGCATTGCCGAGCTGGATCAGGAACTGGCCGCCGGCGGGGGCGGTGTTGCGGCCGCGCCCACCATCGCCCAGCCGATTCCGGTGTTCGAGCCCGAGCCGGAGCCGGTCAAGCCCGCGCCGGTGGCTGCGCCGGCGACATCGGCGGGCACCAACGAGGAACAGGCCATGAAGGCCGCCCGCGTGCTCAGCCTGGCCCAGGACACTGCCGACCGGTTGACCAGCACCGCCAAGGCCGAGTCCGACAAGATGCTGGCCGATGCCCGCGCCAATGCGGACCAGATCCTCAGCGAGGCCCGCCACACGGCGGAGACCACGGTGGCCGAAGCTCGCCAGCGTGCCGACGCGATGCTGGCCGACGCCACATCGCGGTCGGAGACCCAGTTGCGTCAGGCCCAGGAAAAGGCCGATGCCCTGCAGGCGGACGCCGAGCGCAAGCATTCCGAGATCATGGGCACCATCAACCAGCAGCGCACCGTGCTGGAAGGCCGCCTCGAACAGCTGCGGACGTTCGAACGTGAATACCGGACCCGGCTCAAGACCTATCTGGAATCCCAGCTCGAAGAGCTCGGCCAGCGTGGCTCGGCGGCTCCGGTCGATTCCAGTGCCGAATCGGGCGGTTTCGACCAGTTCAATCGCGGCAACTAGTACGGCGGATAGGGACCCGGCTGCCCGTTCGGCGTCCTTGACCCTGATAGGTTTGGCGCTGCCACCGCGCCGGCCGGAGGATGACCAATGCTGATCATTGCGCTCGTACTAGCCCTGATCGGGCTCGTCGCCCTGGTGTTCGCGGTGGTGACCAGCAACGAGCTGGTGGCCTGGGTATGTATCGGTGCCAGCGTGCTGGGAGTCATCCTGCTGATCGTTGACGCGGTTCGGGAGCGCCAGCAGCGCTCCGCGGACGCCGCGGAGGAGAGCGCCGAGCCCGAGGAGGAGGACGACGGCGAACCCCTCGACGCCGTCGACTACCCCGAGGACGCCGACACGGCCGAAGAATCAGCCGCCGAAACCGCCGAGGAACCCGCGGTCGACGAAAGCACCAAGAAGTAGCGGCGGCTCAGGTCGGCGGGACGTCACCGGTTGGGGCGGCCAGCAGCGCGCGCACCTCATCGTCAGTGACTTGGTGAAAATCGGCGTACACCTGTCCTACGGCGTCGAAATCGATCGGCATGGTTGCGCACACGACGGCATCGGCTTCCGCGGCGAGCTGACGGCAAACCGAACTCGGCCCCACCGGAACCGCGACCACCACCTCCCGCGGGCCCGCGGCCCGCACCGCCCGCACCGCGGCCAACATGCTCGCTCCGGTGGCGACCCCGTCGTCGACCAAGACCACTGTCCGCCCGTGCGGGTCGGCGACCGCCCGCCCGCCACGGTAGGCGTCTTCACGCCGGCGCAGTTCCGCCGTCTCGCTCTCGATGACCGAGCGCACCTGCTCGTCGCTGATGTGGAGGCTGGACACCACGTCGTCGTTCATCACCACCCGGCCGCCGCTGGCCAACGCACCCATCGCCAGTTCGGGCCAGCGCGGAACCCCGAGCTTGCGCACGAGAAAGACATCCAGATCGGCGCGCAGGGCGGCGGCGACCTCCCACGCGACGGGCACACCACCGCGGGCCAGACCGAGCACGAGTAGGCCGGGTTTGCCCCGATAGGACGCCAGTTCGGTCGCCAGCACCCGGCCGGCTTCGCGGCGGTCGCGGTATCTGCGGGTCGGCATCCGCCGGAGAAATCCCCTCGAAGGTGTCATGTCGCACTCCCGACTGCAGGACTCACTCAGCCTACGACCCGATGCAGCCACCGAACGGTTGAAATTGCATCCTGGTGTAGCCAGTCTGCTTCCATGGCATCGAGCCTGCCTCCAGGCACGGCAACGGTCGGCGATTCGCGCCCTCTGCGCAGAATGGAAGCCACCATGGCAGGAACGATCAAAAGAGTGTCCGAGGGGGTGTGTGAGTTCACGACATAGGTGACAGATGAGTCGCGTCATGGGTGACACCTGGGCAGGACCCTTGATGAGTCGCGTCATAGGTGACAGTCATGGCGCATGTCCA
>NZ_JCALCX010000073.1:0-6403 GCF_059812565.1 Mycobacterium sp. NGS49
GCAACACCGGCCACAACAACATCGGCTTCGGCAACACCGGCAACGGCAACCAGGGGATCGGACTGACCGGTAACGGGCTGTCCGGGTTCGGCGGCCTGAACTCGGGCACTGGCAACGTCGGTCTGTTCAACTCGGGGACCGGCAATGTGGGGATCGGCAACTCCGGCACCAACAACTTCGGCATCGGCAACTCCGGCAACAGTTACAACACCGGCATCGGAAACTCCGGCGACGCCAACACCGGCTTCTTCAACACCGGTTTCGCCAACACCGGCTGGGGCAACAGCGGCAACTACAACACCGGCCTGTTCAACCCGGGCAACAGCAACACCGGCGGCTTCAACGTGGGCCGATACAACACCGGCTTCTTCAACGAAGGCAACCTCAACACCGGTCTGTTCAACCCCGGCAACGTCAACACCGGTGCGTTCAATACCGGCAACTACAGCAACGGCTTCCTGTGGCGGGGCGACAACCAAGGCCAGTTCTTCACCGGCGGACCGGGCTTCTTCAACTCCACGACCATCCCGTCGTCCGGCTTCTTCAACAGCGGTGTGGGCGCCGCGTCCGGCTTCTTCAACTCAGGCGCGAACAACTCCGGCATCTTCAACACCTCCCAGGGCGCCGTCGGCGCCTCCGGGCTGGCCAATACCGGAGCTTTCATGTCGGGTTACATCAACACCGGCAATACCGTGTCGGGCCTGCTGAACACCAGCATGGTCGCCATCACTACCCCCGCGTTCATCTCGGGCGTGTTCAACAGCGGCAGCAACATGTCCGGATTTTTCGGCGGCCCCACGCTGTTCAACATTGGACTGGCGAATAAGGGTCATGCGAACTTTTTCGCCAACGCGAATGTCGGCGACGGAAACATCTTCGCCAGCGGCAACATCGGCTATCGAAACATCTTCGCCAGCGGGAATATCGGCGATTTGAATATCTTCGGCAGTGGCAACATCGGCAGCAACAATGTCGGGTCCGGCAATATCGGCAGTCAGAACTTCGGAAACGCAAATATCGGCTTGATCAACTTCGGCTCCGGAAACTTCGGCAATTATAACTTCGGCCTCGGCAATCTGGGCAATTACAATATCGGGTTCGGTAACGCCGGCAATTACAATCAAGGCTTTGCCAACACCGGCAGCAACAACGTCGGGTTCGGCAACACCGGCAGCAACAGCATCGGGATCGGGCTCACCGGCGACAACCAGTACGGCATCGGAGCTTTGAACTCCGGCGTCGGCAACCTCGGCCTGTTCAACTCCGGCGCCAACAACGTCGGATTGTTCAACTCGGGCAGCGGGAATGTCGGGTTCGGGAACTCCGGCACCGGCAACACCGGTCTGTTCAACGCCGGCACCGGAAACTGGGGCTGGGAAAACCCTGGTACCGGAAACACCGGCTTCGCCAACGCCGGCTCTTACAGCACCGGGCTCGGCAATGCCGGAGACTTCAACTCGGGTTTCTTGAACTCAGGCAGCTACAACACCGGATCCTTGAACGCCGGTACCACCAATACCGGTGATTTCAATGTCGGCAGCACCAACTCGGGCAGCTTCAACCCCGGTGACACCAATACCGGGTTCTTCAACACCGGAAACGTCAACACGGGCCTGCTCAACAGTGGCAATTTCAACAACGGCCTCTCCCAGAGCGGGAACAATGCCGGTCAAATCGCCGTAAATCTGTCGTACACCACCCCATACGTTCCGGTGGACATGCAGATGGTCATTCCGGTGAATATGGTGATGCCGCTGGGCGGCATGGTTATACCGGTGACGGTGGCCGGGACAATTTTCCCGCAAACCTGGTATCTACCGGTGCCGGTAGTCGCGCCGCAGGGCCTGTTCTACTTCGGCCCGGTCATTCTCGGCGGGTCCACCATCACCGCTCCGCTGGTGACGCTCACCATCGGCGGACCGACGGTCAACATACCGATCAGCATCAAGGGCGCGCTGGAAAGCCGCACGATCACCTTCCTCGACATCCCGGCCGCCTCGGGCATCGGCAACACCACGACCAATCCATCGTCGGGTTTCTTCCACGGCGGCGCCGGCGGCTCGTCGGGCATCGGGAATCTCGGCGGCAGCATGTCGGGCATCTGGAACAGCGGCGTGACCGCGCTTGGCGTCTCGGGCATCCAGAACTATGGATCGCTCGCGTCGGGCTGGGCGAACCTGGGCAACAGTGTCTCCGGCTTCTACAACACCAGCCTGGTGGGCCTGGCAAACCCCGGCAACATCTCGGGCCTGTTCAACGCCGGCTGGGACATGAGTGGGGTGTTCGATACACCGACGGGGCCGATCTTCAACATCGGTCTGAACAACCTGGGAGCCAACAACTTCGGCGGCGGCAACGTCGGCAGCCTCAACATCGGCAGCGGCAACTGGGGCAACTCCAACTTCGGCTTCGGCAACATCGGTGGCCTGAACTTCGGCAGCGGCAACATCGGCGACGGAAACTTCGGTTTCGGCAACGCCGGTACCGCACTGACCGACGGCAATTACAACTTCGGCTTCGGCAACCTCGGCAGCCGCAACTTCGGCTTCGGCAACACCGGTGACTTCAACATCGGCTTCGGCAACACCGGCAACAACAACATCGGCATCGGGCTCACCGGTGACAATCAGCAGGGTTTCGGAGGTCTGAACTCGGGCCTGGGCAACATCGGCTTCGGCAACTCCGGCACCAACAATGTGGGCATCGGCAACACCGGCAACGGTAACTTCGGCATCGGTAACTCCGGGGAATTCAACACCGGCATCGGCAACGCCGGCAGCATCAACACCGGTCTGTTCAACACCGGCGTGGTCAACACCGGCATCGCCAACATCGGCAACCACAACACCGGCCTTTTCAACTTCGGGAATACCAACACCGGTGTCGCCAACCGGGGCGACTTCAACACCGGCTGGTACAACAGCGGCGACTACAACACCGGCCTGGCCAACTCCGGCGACATCAACACCGGCGCTTTTGCCACGGGCGACCAGAACAACGGCTACCTGTGGCGCGGCGATCGGCAGGGGCTGTTCGGCGCCCACTACGCAATCCACGTACCCGAGATCCCGGCACACTTCGACGTCGAAGCACCCATCAACGTCCCCATCACGGCCGGCTTCACCAATACCCTGTTCAGCGGAATCACCCTGTCGGACGTCAACTTCGGCTTGGGCGTCACCCTGGGACCACTGCCCATCGCGACGGGCAAGATCAACTCGCTGACCATCCCACCGGTCACGATCACCGGCCCGGCCATCAACTTCCAGATCGGCAAAGCCGACGGAACGACCAAGATCTTCATCCCGGCCACGGCCAGCATCGGTCCCGTCGACTGGACTCTGGTCAACATCCCCGCGTACCCGGGCTTCTTCAACACCACCCCGAACGCGTCGGGCTTCTTCAACACCGCCGTCGGCGGCACCGTATCGGGCATCGGCAACATAGGCGCCAACATCTCGGGCTGGCAGAACTACGGCACCGTGGCGGTATCCGGATTCAAGAACTACGGCACGTTGGTGTCGGGCATCTCCAATCTGGGTGACACCATCTCGGGTCTCTTCAACACCGGCCTGGCCGAACCGGCCAACCTGTCGGGCATCTCGAATGTGGGCGCCAACTTCGCCGGGGCATTCTTCAGCCAGGTACCGCCCCCCGGTATGTCCACCTTCAACCTCGGCCTGGCCAACGTCGGCCAGAACAACGTCGGCTTCGGCAACGTCGGCAACAACAACATCGGCTTCGGCAACGTCGGCGACAACAACATCGGTTTCGGCAACCACGGCCTGTCCAACTTCGGCCTGGGCAACCTCGGCGACGGCAACATCGGCCTGGGCAACCTGGGCAACCTCAACAGCGGCTGGAGCAACCTGGGCAACTCCAACTCGGGCTTCGGCAACTCCGGCAACGTCAACCAGGGCTTCGGCAACGCCGGTAGCAGCAACAACGGGCTGGCCAACACCGGCGACAACAACCTGGGCATCGGGCTCACCGGCAACGGCCAGCAAGGTTTCGGCGGCTGGAATTCGGGCACCGGCAACACCGGGCTGTTCAATTCCGGCACCAACAACACCGGGTTGTTCAACTCGGGCAGCGGCAACGTCGGCATCGGCAACTCCGGTACCGGCAACTGGGGCATCGGCAACAGCGGCCAGATCAACACCGGCTTCTTCAACGCCGGCGACGTCAACACCGGCTTCTTCAACCCCGGCAACGTCAACACCGGCGTGGGCAACGTCGGCACCGGCAACTCCGGCAGCTTCAACGCCGGGAACTTCAACACCTTCGGCTTCAATCCCGGCAACTACAACACCGGCCTTGCCAACACCGGCGACTACAACACCGGCTTCGCGAACGCTGGCAACGTCAACACCGGCGCCTTCAACATGGGCAACTACAACAACGGCATCCTGTGGCGGGGCGACTACCAGGGTTTGTGGGGCTACAGCAGTTCGAGCACCATCCCGGACAACGCGATCCCGCTGAATTTCCGGGTGCCGGTCTACCTCGACATCCCGATCACCGGCACCCTGGGCATCCTCACGGTCCAGGGCTTCACCATCCCGGCGCTGACCGTGGACGCGACGTTCTTCGAATTCCTCAGCGCCCGCTTGATCGACGTCAGCCCCATCCCCATTCCGAACATCCGGATCGGCCTGCCGGCGATCACGGTCAACATCGGCAAGTCCCCAGACCCCATCATCGACGTCCAGGGCAGCGGCGGCCTGCTGCCTATCACGATCCCGTGGGTCGAGATCCCGGTGCGTCCGGGCTTCATGAACTGGACGTCGGTTCCCTCCTCGGGTTTCTTCAACACCGGCGACGGCATCGCCTCGGGTTTCGGGAACTTCGGCGCCAACGTCTCCGGCTTCTTCAACTCGACGGCCGGCACCTCAGGCATCTCGGGCTACAAGAACTTCGGCGACCTGCTGTCCGGCGTATCCAACTTCGGCAACACCATCTCGGGCGCGCTCAACACCGGCCTGACCAGCCCGGCCAACGTCTCGGGCTTCGAAAACATCGGACACGACATCGCCGGCTTCTTCAACAACAACCCGATCACCAACATCGGACCAGCGAACCTGGGCCTGGGCAACGTCGGCGGCGGCAACGTAGGCAACAACAACTTCGGCTTCGGCAACCTGGGCGACGGCAACTTCGGCCTGGGCAACTTCGGCGACAACAACGTCTTCAGCGGCAACCTGGGCAACGGCAACATCGGTTTCGGCAACCTCGGCGACGGCAACTTCGGCCTGGGCAACCTGGGTATCGGCAACCGGGGCTTGGGCAACAGCGGCAGCTTCAACATCGGCTTCGGCAACACCGGCAACAACAACGTCGGCATCGGGCTCACCGGTGACGGGCAGCAGGGGTTCGGGGGCTGGAACTCCGGTAGCGGCAACGTCGGCTTGTTCAACTCGGGCACCAACAACACCGGCTTCTTCAACTCCGGCAGCGGCAATGTCGGCATCGGTAACTCCGGTATCGGTAACAACGGCCTGGGCAACGCCGGCATCGGCAACTTCGGCTGGTGGAACCCGGGCAGCGGCAGCACCGGTATCGCCAATGTCGGTGACTACAACACCGGCTTGTTCAACACCGGCACCACCAACACCGGCATCGCCAACCCGGGTGACTACAACACCGGCCTGTTTAACACCGGCGCCTTGAACACCGGCACCTACAACGCGGGTGACTACAACACCGGCGGCTTGAACTCCGGTGATTTCAACACCGGGTACGGCAACACCGGCAACGTCAACACCGGTCTGTTCAACTTCGGCAACTACAGCAACGGCATCCTGTGGCGCGGCGACTACCAGGGCCTGGTGGGCGCACACCTGGAGTTCAGCATCCCGGAATTCCCGGTGCTGAACCTCGACATCAATATCCCGATCCACCTGCCCATCAACATCGACCTGGGAACCTTGCTGGTCAACGGCTTCACCTTCCCCCGGCTCACCATCAACGCGATTGCCGTCACCAACTTCAACATCGGGCCCATCCAGATCCCGAGCATCAGCGGCATCCTGCCCAAGATCGACATCAACATCGGCAACCCCGACGGTTCCACCGTCATACCCATCCAGATCCGAAGCCACCTGGGCCCGATCAATGTTGTGTTCCTGGATATTCCGGCCCGACCTGGTTTCGGGAACACCTCGGCCGGTCCGTCGTCGGGGTTTTTCAATTCCGGTGCCGGGACGGTGTCGGGGTTTGGGAATATGGGTGCGTCGGTGTCGGGGTGGTGGAACGGCAGCAGTACCGAGGTGTCGGGGTTCCAGAATTTCGGCACGTGGTCCTCGGGGTTTGCCAACCTGGGCCATACGGTCTCGGGGGTGTTCAACACCAGCACGGCGGGGATGGCCACGCCGGGGGCGGTGTCGGGGTTGATGAACATCGG
>NZ_JCALCX010000074.1:0-5965 GCF_059812565.1 Mycobacterium sp. NGS49
CCGAGGAGCCGTCGTGGATTTCACTCTGAGGGTCCGCGGCCGGGACTGGCGGACCTACAGCCAGTCGCGGCGGCGGAAAATGAAGTAGAGGGCTACGCAGATCACCACCATGGCGGTGACCACCGAGGGATAACCCCACTTCGAGTCGAGTTCCGGCATGAAGTGGAAGTTCATGCCGTAAATCCCGGCGACCATGGTGGGGACCGCGATGATACCGGCCCACGCCGAGATCTTGCGCATGTCCATGTTCTGCTGCATGCCGACCCGCGCCAGCGCGGCCTGCACCAGCGAATTGAGCATGTCGTCGTAGCTGGCGATCTGCTCCGCGGCCTGGGTCTGGTGGTCGGCGACGTCGCGCAGATAGCGACGCACTTCCTTGTTGATCAGGTCCTTGTTCTCCACCTGCATGCGCTGGAACGCACCCGAGAGCGGGGCCACGCACCGGCGTAGTTCCACGACTTCGCGTTTGAGCAGGTAGATGGGCTCGACGTCAATATTGCGTCCGGGCGAAAAGGCGACGACTTCGATCGCATCGACGTCGTCTTCCATCGAGCCGGTCACCCCGAGGTAGTGGTCCACCACGTAGTCGGCGATCGCGTGCATCACCGCGTACGGGCCCAGGCGCAGGTGGTCTGGGGTGCAGTCCATGCGCTTGCGGACCTCGTGCAGTCCGCCATGATCGCCGTGACGGACCGTTACCACGAAGTCATTGCCGACGAAGATCATGATCTCGCCGGTTTCGACGATCTCGCGGGCCCGGGCCACCGACTCGTGCGGGACATAGTTGACGGTCTTGAGCACCAGGAACAGCGAATCGTCGTAGCGCTCCAACTTTGGTCGCTGATGGGCGACCACAGCGTCCTCGACGGCCAGCGGGTGCAGGCCGTAGGCATCGGCCACTTCCTGCATCTGCTCCTCGTTGGGCTCGTGCAGCCCCACCCAGACGAAAGCCTCCTGCCCTTCCTGCTGGATGTCGCGGACCTTGGCCAGCGCGTCGGCGGGGGTGTACTTGCCCGCCAGTCGGTGGCCGTCGACGTAGACGCCACAATCGACCAGGGTCTGGGCCGGCCGATCGGCGACCGGGTGCACGTGCTGCCGGCGGGTGAGCGCCACGGGTCGAAGAGCTTCAGGCAAAGCGTCAAACCCCGGGAACATATCCACCTCCAATCGCAGCGTGGGCCATCAAGCCGAGGTCATGCTACGCGTCCAGGGACAACAAGAAGAGACGTAATGTCACGTCAACGGCGAATTCCCAGCCGCTCGCCGGACCGGCCACTTCGCAGTCGCAGCGGTGCGCTAGTTTCGACCCCGAACCCGTCTTACCCGAAGGAGCAGAACCGACGTGAGCGCAAGTCCTCTCAAGGTTGCCGTCACCGGTGCCGCCGGCCAGATCGGCTACAGCCTGTTGTTCCGCCTGGCCAGCGGATCGCTGCTGGGCCCGGACCGTCCGATCGAGCTGCGTTTGCTGGAGATCGAGCCGGCGCTCAAGGCGCTCGAGGGCGTGGTGATGGAACTCGACGACTGCGCCTTCCCGCTGCTGGCCGGGGTGGAGATCGGCGCCGACGCCAACAAGATCTTCGACGGCGTGAACCTGGCTCTGCTGGTCGGCGCGCGGCCGCGCGGCCCGGGCATGGAGCGGGGCGACCTGCTGGAGGCCAATGGCGCGATCTTCACCGCGCAGGGCAAGGCGCTGAATTCGGTGGCCGCCGACGACGTGCGCATCGGCGTGACCGGTAACCCGGCCAACACCAACGCGCTGATCGCGATGACCAACGCCCCCGACATCCCGAAGGAGCGTTTCTCCGCGCTGACCCGGCTGGACCACAACCGCGCGATCTCGCAGCTGGCCCGCAAGACCGGCGCCAAGGTCACCGAGATCAAGAAGATGACGATCTGGGGCAACCACTCCGCCACCCAGTACCCCGACATCTTCCACGCCGAGGTCGGCGGCAAGAACGCCGCCGAGGTCGTCAACGACCAGGACTGGATCGAGAACGATTTCATCCCGACCGTCGCCAAGCGCGGCGCGGCCATCATCGATGCCCGTGGCGCATCCTCGGCCGCCTCGGCCGCATCGGCGACCGTCGACGCAGCGCGGTCGTGGCTGCAGGGCACCCCGGACGGCGACTGGGTCTCGATGGCCGTGGTCTCCGACGGGTCCTACGGCGTGCCGGAAGGGTTGATCTCGTCGTTCCCGGTCACCACCAAGGACGGCGACTGGTCGATCGTGCAGGGCCTGGAGATTGACGACTTCTCCCGTGCCCGTATCGACAAGTCCACCGCGGAGCTGGCCGACGAGCGCAATGCCGTCACCGAGCTCAAGCTGATCTAGCGATCTCGCGATTAGGGCCAGCATGGGCCGCGCAGTACCCTGATGGCCGTGTCCGAAACGCTTGACATGGTGAAAAGCCTTCCCGAGCAAAGCCCCCAGGTCCTCATCACCGACGAGGAGATCTTCGAGGCACACGTAGGCGGCAAGCTGTCCGTCGATCTGACGGCGCCGCTGGACACCCGGCGTTCGCTGTCGATCGCCTACACACCGGGTGTTGCGCAGGTCAGTCGTGCCATTGCCGCCGACCGCACCCTGGCATCCCGCTACACCTGGGCCAGCCGACTGGTCGCCGTGGTCAGCGACGGCAGCGCCGTACTCGGCCTCGGCGACATCGGGCCGGCGGCGTCACTGCCGGTCATGGAAGGCAAGTGCGCGCTGTTCAAGGAATACGGCGGGCTCAACGCGATCCCGATTGTGTTGGACACCAAGGACCCCGACGAGATCGTCGAAACCCTGGTGCGGCTGCGGCCGACGTTCGGCGCCGTCAACCTCGAGGACATCTCGGCGCCGCGCTGCTTCGAGATCGAACGCCGCGTCATCGAGGCGTTGGACTGTCCGGTGATGCACGACGACCAGCACGGCACGGCCGTCGTCTCGCTCGCGGCGTTGATGGGTGCCACCAAGGTGCTCGGCCGGGACATGTCCTCGGTGCGGGTGGTGGTCTCCGGCGCCGGAGCCGCCGGCGTCGCCTGCACCAATCTGCTTCTCGCCATGGGGGTTTCAGACATCACCGTGCTGGATTCGCGGGGCATCGTGCACAGTGGCCGCGATGACATGAACAGCGTCAAGGTCGATCTGGCGCGCCGCACCAACCCGGGCGGTCGCACCGGCGGCCTCGTTGAGGCGCTCCACGGCGCCGACGTCTTCCTCGGGGTGTCCGGCGGAGTGGTTCCCGAAGAGGCGATCGCCACCATGGCACCCAACGCGATCGTGTTCGCTCTGTCCAACCCGGATCCCGAAATCCATCCCGACATCGCAGCCAAGTACGCCGCGATCGTGGCCACCGGCCGCAGCGACTTCCCGAACCAGATCAACAATGTGCTGGCCTTCCCGGGGATCTTCCGCGGCGCTTTGGACGTGGGGGCACGCCGGATCACCGAGAAGATGATGGTGGCCGCGGCCGAAGCGATCTATTCGGTGGCCAGCGAAGACCTCGCGGTAGACCGGATCGTGCCCAGCCCACTGGACCGGCGCGTCGGCGACGCCGTGGCGACCGCGGTGGCCCTGGCCGCAGAAGACTCCCGCTGGGGGTGAGCGTCGGCAGGCTGGCCGCGCTGCTGTTCGGCTTGGTGCTGATCCTTGGTTGCTGCTCGACGCACGACGACCGCCGGAATCCGGACCTGGTCGTCGGGTCCTCTTCCGACGCCGATTCCAAGCTGCTGGCCGCTCTTTACGTCGCGGCCTTGCGATCGTACGGTTTCGCCGCGCACGGCGAAGCGGCCCCGGACCCGATGGCCAAGCTGGACTCGGGTGCGTTCGTCGTCGTGCCCGGCTACACCGGCCGGATCCTGCAGAGCCTGCAACCGGGAGCGACGGTGCGCTCGGACGCCGACGTCTTCAAAGCCATGAACGCCGCCCTGCCCGAGGGTGTGGCCGCCGGCGACTATGCCACCGCAGCCGAGGACAAGCCGACGCTGGTCGTGACGCCCGCCACGGCTGCTGCCTGGGGCGGCAGCGACCTGAGTCTGCTGCCGGCGCACTGTGACGGCCTGGTGGTCGGTACGGTCGCCGGGCGGACCGCCCTCTCTTCGGTGGGTTCTTGCCGGCTCCCCGCGCCGCGCGAATTCCTTGACCAGGCAACGTTGTTCGCCGCTTTGAAGGCCGGCCAAGTGACCGCCGCGTGGACCACCTCCGCCGATCCCGGGATTCCGCCGGACCTGGTCGCACTGGCGGACGGCAACAAGACCGCATTGATCCGGGCCGAGAACGTGGTGCCGCTGTACCGGCGCAATGCGCTGAGCACCCGGCAGCTACTGGCGGTCAACGAGGTAGCCGGTGTGCTGGACACCGCTGCGCTGGCCGACATGCGCCGCCGGGTGGCCGGCGGCGCCGACCCGCAGGCGGTGGCCGACGGCTGGCTGGGCGAGCACCCGCTGGGACGCTAGCTGGGGATGATCCGGCCGGTCACCAGTTCGACTATCCGCTGGTAGTTCGAACCGGTCACCCGCACCATCAGGTCCAACGCCACGGCGTCCGGCCCGACCAGCACCCGTGCTTTGTTCTTGCGCACCGCCTGCAGGATGATCCTGGCGGCCTTCTGCGGGCTGGTATTGGCCAGGCGCTTGTCGAACAACTGGGCGAGTTCGTCGCGGTCGAGTCCCTCGGCCACCGTCGCGTTGCGGGCGATCGCGGTCTTGATGCCGCCAGGGTGCACGGTGGTGACCCCGACGCGGTGGCCGCTCTGACGCATTTCCTGGCGCAGCGCCTCGGTGTAGCCGCGCACCGCGAATTTGGCGGCGTTGTAGGCGGAGTAGCCGGGCACCGAGAATAGGCCGAACACGCTGGAGATGTTGATGACGTGGCCGTCGCCGGAGGCGATCAGGTGCGGCAGGAACGCCTTGGTGCCGTTGACGACGCCCCAGAAGTCGACGTCCATCACCCGCTCGATGTCCTTGAACTGCTCGACTTCCACGGTGCCGGTATGCCCGATGCCGGCGTTGTTGTAGATCTGGTTGACCTTGCCGAAGTGCTCTTTGACCTCGTCGGCGTAGAGCAGGAAGCTCTCGCGCTCGGTGACGTTGAGCCGGTCGGCCTTGACCTGAGCACCGACCGCCTTGAGCTGTTCCTCGGTGTCGGCCAGTCCGTCGGTGTCGATGTCGCTGATCGCCAGGCTGGCGCCCGAGCGGCCCAATTCGATCGCCAGTGCCTGCCCGATGCCCGAACCCGCGCCCGTCACCACGGCTACCTTGCCCGCGAACCCTTCCATGAGCACCCTCCCTTATCCGAAGCTCAGCGTCGAGATTAGCCGGTACCGGCGGTCCGAGGTATCAGTGGGTGCCGTGAGCAAGCCCCGTGCAAGGTTCCGAAGGTAGGACAATAAATCTCAGAACCTCATTCCGGTCGCCGAGTCGCGGTTCTTCGATACAGTTTGAATTAAATTCAAATGTGCTATGTGATCCGTGGGGGTCTGACGATGTCGTTCCTGGTGGCTATTCCCGATGCTTTTGCTGCTGCGGCGACAGATTTGACCAGCATCGGGGCGGGGTTGAGCGACGTGAACGCGGCCGCCACGGGCGCAATCACCGCGATGCTGCCCGCAGCCGCCGATGAGGTGTCGGTAGCGTTCGCGGCGCTGTTCGGTGGGCACGGCCAGGCCTACCAGTCGATGGCCGCGGAGGCGGCGGCGTTTCATGCGCGGTTCGTGAACGCGCTGCACATGGGTGGCGGCGCCTACGCGGCCGCCGAGGCCGCCAGCGCGAATCCGCTGCAACTCGTCGAGCAACAATTGTTGGGCGTGATCAACGCACCCACGCAGGCGTTGTTGGGTCGTCCACTCATCGGCGACGGCGCCACCGGGACGGCGGCCACTCCCAACGGCGGGGCCGGCGGGATCCTGGCCGGCAACGGCGGCACCGGTTTCACCCAAACGGCCAGCGGCGTGGCCGGGGGCACTGGGGGAAGCGCGGGCCTGTT
>NZ_JCALCX010000075.1:0-5388 GCF_059812565.1 Mycobacterium sp. NGS49
TGGGGGACGGTGCTGATCGCAAGTCCCGCGCAGCGGGACGCAGCGGGTCACCAGCTGTGCGCGGGCGCGGGATACGCTGCGGCGGTGGACCCTCGCGATCTTGCGTTCGCCGGTGCGGCCGAACAGGCGCGAATGCTGGCCGACGGTGAAATCGACGCTCCCCTGCTGCTCGAGCTCTATCTGGAGCGGATTGAGCGGCTGGACAGCGAACTGCGTGCGTATCGAGTAGTGCGCTACGACGCCGCGCGCGCAGAAGCTGAGCTTGCCCAACAACGGCTGGATGCTGGGGAGCGGCGACCGCTGCTGGGCGTGCCGATCGCGATCAAGGACGACGTGGACGTCGCGGGTGAGGTGACGACGTACGGCAGCGGCGGGCACGGGCCGGCCGTGATCGACGACGCCGAGGTCGTACGCCGGCTGCGTGCGGCGGGTGCGGTGATCATCGGCAAGACATCGGTGCCGGAACTGATGATCATGCCGTTCACCGAGTCGTTGACCTTCGGTTCCACCCGCAACCCCTGGAACCCGCGTCGCACCCCGGGCGGTAGCAGCGGGGGCAGCGCTGCCGCGGTCGCGGCGGGCCTGGCGCCGCTGGCCCTGGGATCCGATGGGGGCGGGTCGATTCGGATCCCGGCAACTTGGTGTGGTGTGTTCGGCTTGAAACCGCAACGCGACCGGATCTCGCTGGAGCCGCACGACGAGGCGTGGCAGGGACTGAGCGTCAACGGCCCCATCGCGCGGTCGGTGCGTGACGCGGCGTTGCTGCTGGATGCGACGAATACCCGGCCGGGGCCCGAAGGCGAGTTCGCCGCTGCGGCGGCACGCTCGCCCGGCCGGTTGCGAATCGCGTTGAGTACCAAGGTCCCGACCCCGATGCCCGTGCGGGTCGGCCGGGCGCAGCTGACGGCGGTCGAGCAGGCGGGGGCTTTGCTGCGTGACCTCGGCCATGACGTGGTCGTGCGCGACCCGGTGTATCCGGCCTCGCTGTACGCGAACTATCTGCCCCGGTTTCTGCGAGGCATCAGCGACGACGCGGACGCCATGGCCCACCCCGAGCGGCTGGAAGCGCGCACCCGGTCCATCGCCCGCCTCGGTTCGTTCTTCTCCGATCGGCGGATGGCTGCGCTGCGAACCGCCGAGACCGGACTGAACACCCGAATCCAGTCCGTCTTCGACGACGTGGACGTCGTCATCACGCCCGGCACCGCTACCGGCCCGTCCCGCATCGGTGCGTACCAGCGCCGCGGCGGTGTGTCGACGCTGTTGCTGGTGGCTCAACGTGTCCCCTACCAGCAGGTCTGGAATTTGACCGGCCAGCCTGCCGCCGTGTTGCCGTGGGACTTCGACGACCACGGTCTGCCGATGTCGGTGCAGCTCGTCGGTCGGCCCCACGACGAGGCCACACTGCTGTCGTTGTCCGCTCAGATCGAGGCCGCCCGGCCGTGGGCGCACCGCCGGCCGCCGGTGTCATAGCGGGCCTTCGACGAGCGTGGCCCAGGCGGCGAGTTTCGCCGCCCGCGAGACCGCATGAGCCGGGCTGGTCGAGGGGAGCCGCTGGCACCTGATCCCTGACGGGTGCGCGATCAGGCGGTCGAACAGACGGGCCGCCGCCGCGCCGTTGCAGTAGACCCGGGCGACCCGTGGATAGGTGTTGAATAACCAGCCAAAGTCGTTGACCACCAAGCTCTTCGGGTCGATCGCGGCGTCCGCGCTGCCGGCCCGGCGGCAGCTGCGCAGTATGTCCCACAGTGCTACCCCATGCGACTGCAGTGCCGCTGTGCGCTCGGAATAGCCTGCCGTGCAGTCGAATCCGAAGAGTTCGGCGGTGATCGGCCAGAATGCGTTGCGCGGGTTGGCGTAATACTGGCCGGCGGCCAGGGAACGGACACTGGGGAAGGAGCCGAGGATCAGTACCTCGGCGCGGCTGTCGATCACCGGCGGTAGCCCGTCGAGCAGTGGTGCGGTCATCACCTCACATGATGACGCGGCGCGGGCTCTAACGTGGACCCGTGGCAGATCCAGCGGACGACCCGAACCTCGACGCGCTGCTCGGCGGGCTCGAGGGTCAAGCCCGTGCCGAGCGTGCCGAGCTCGTGCACTGGCTGCTCGAACAAGGCATCAGTGCCGAGGAGATCCGCACGACCAACCCGCCACTGTTGCTGGCTTCCCGCCACATCATCGGCGACGACGGCACCTACGTGTCGGCACGAGAGATCAGCGAAACGTACGGGATCGACCTGGGTCTGCTGCAGCGGGTGCAGCGGGCCGTCGGGCTGGCCAGGGTGGACGACCCGGATGCGGCCGTCCACATGCGCGCCGACGGCGAAGCGGCGGCGTACGCGCAGCGTTTCGTCGAAATGGGACTCCATCCCGATCAGGTGGTGGCGGTGGTGCGCGTGCTCGCCGAGGGGCTGTCCCACGCGGCCGAGGTCATGCGTTTCACAGCTCTGGCGGCGATCATTCGACCGGGTGTGACCGAACTGCAGATCGCGCAAGGCTCGAAGGCCCTGGTCAGCCAGATTGCGCCGCTGCTCGGCCCGATGATTCACCAGATGCTGTTCCTGCACTTGCGGCACATGATGGAAACCGAAGCCGTCAGCGCCGGCGAGCGCGCCGCCGGCAAGCCGTTGCCGGGAGCCCGTCCGGTCGCGGTCGCCTTCGCCGACCTGGTCGGATTCACGAAGTTGGGCGAAGTCGTCTCGGCCGAGGAGCTGAGCCAGCTCGCCGGCCGGCTGGCGGACTTGGCCCGCGACCTGACCGCTCCGCCGGTGCGGTTCATCAAGACCATCGGCGACGCGGTGATGTTCGTTTGCCCCGATCCGGGACCGTTGCTCGATACCGTCCTCAAACTGGTCGACACGGTGGACAGCGACGAGGACTTTCCGCGACTGCGGGCCGGTGTCGCTGCAGGGATGGCGGTGAGCCGGGCCGGCGACTGGTTCGGCAGTCCGGTCAACGCGGCAAGCCGGGTTACCGGCGTCGCCCGGCCGGGCACGGTGTTGGCCACGGATGTGGTCTGCGATGCCGTCGGCGACGATGCCGGCTTCAACTGGTCGTTCGCCGGCGCTCGTCGGCTCAAAGGCATCAAGAGCGAAGTCAAGCTGTTCCGGGTCCGGCGCGACCACTAGCCCCGCGAGCAGTCGCAAAATCGCACTGTGCAAACGAGTTTGATGCGAGTTTGTGTCTGCTGGCCAGCGAGGCCCGGCAGCTGCCCAGGCCCGGCACATGGGCAGGCCCGGCGTGACTCGTGGGGGCGTTGGTGACTCCGATTACGGGTCTGACGCGGCCGTTTTTCACCCTTCTTCCGGCGCTTGATATCCGGTCACTTCCGGGCCTGCTTCGCTACTAAAAATACAACCGCCGCTTCCTCCTGGCAACGGTTCTGAGTGGCTGGAGCGGGTGCTCATTTGCCCTGCGCGGCCCGGGTGATGTTCGCCGGGCGCGAAATCCCTGCACTTACACATACAACGGTGTAATCATGTAATCATGAAAATTCATCAACACGGGCGCCGCTACGGGCGCCCCGGGGGCTGGCAACAGGCCGAGCACCCCGACGCCAGCGGTGCCCCCGAGTGGTTCGGCGGCCGTCTGCCGGAAGGCTGGTTCGACGGCGACCCGACCGTCATCGTCGATCGCGAGGAGATCACCGTCGTCGGCAAGCTGCCTGCCGAGGCCGACAAAAGCGCTGCACGCGCTGAGGGACGCGTTTCCCGGTTTCGGGAGGAGACCCGGCCGGAGCGGATGGCGATTGCCGAGGAGGCGCAGGAACGCTACGGGCGCAAGGTGTCGTGGGGCGTCGAGGTGAACGGCGAACGGATACTGTTCACCCACATCGCCGTACCGGTCATGACGCGTCTCAAGCAACCGGAACGCCAGGTGCTCGACACGCTGGTCGACGCAGGTGTGGCGCGGTCTCGCGCCGACGCGCTGGCGTGGTCGGTCAAGCTGGTCGGCGAGCACACCGAGGAGTGGTTGGCCAAGTTGCGCGACGCCATGTCGGCGGTGGACGACCTACGGGCGCAGGGGCCAGACCTGTCCGGTTAGCCGGAGGCCGGCTACTCCTCCTTGTTGACCTTGGTGACAATCTGGTCTGCGATCTCGCCGCCCTGGTCGGAGATCTGATAGCCGCAGGCGTTGACGTCGACGACCACATTGTTGGCCACTTCCATCGCCCGTTGGCATTCCCAACCGTTAGCGCCCTCCTGGGCGTCGATCACCGTGATCCGCGGTGAGGTCCCCTGGACTTCGGAAAACGTCCATCGATAGGTTTTGCCCTGGTTGGTGACGCTGACCGTCTTGCCCGCGCAGCCTTTCCACTTGTTGAGCGAGGTCTGCACGAACGCCTTAGCCTTGTCGGCGGTCGGGAACGCGATGGCCGCCTGGTTGACCCAGTGGTCGTAGTTGTCGCCCGGTTCGGAGAGCACCAACCCGCTGATCCCGGTGTAACCGGTACCCGCGTACACCGGCCCCTGGCTGCCGTACATCGCGCCTTGACAGTCGGGTATCGAGAGGGTCACCGGTGAGGAGTCCACCGTGGTGATGGGTTTGCCGGGTTGCATCGTCGACGAACCCATCACCGCATTGACCTCCGAGGCAGTCAGCAGCAGGGCGCTCAGCCGATCCTCGCTGATGGGCTGCTGCTTAGGCGCGGGGTCGGGCCGCGTGGCCAGCCAGATGCCCACCCCGCCGACGACGAGGACCAGCACGATGGCGACGGCGGCGACGATCGGCCAGGGATTGCGTTTCGCGGGCTGCGGCGGCCGGTGCCCCTGGTTCCACGCGGAAGGCATGGGGCCGGACGACCCCGGGCTGCCGGGCGGGCCGCCGCCCCAGCCACCGCTCTGGCGGTAAGGCGAGTTGCCCTGGGCGGCCGGAATAGGACCGCTGACCGGGTTCCACGCCGGATGGCCGGACGGAGCCGACGGCCGTTGCTGCGGTACCGGGGCCGACGGCCCCGAAGGCCCGGAACCGCCGCCGTACTGCGGCGACGGAGCGTGTGGTGCGGGCGGTGGGGTGCTCGACGGGCCGGGGCGCGGGGGCGGCGCAACCGCGGTGGCCGGCATCGTCGGCCGCGACATCGAGGTGGGCGGACCGGGCAGGGTGGCTTCCTGGCTGCGCCGCAGGATGTTCTCGGCGTGGTCCTGGTCAGGTGAGCTGAGCGCCTCGTGGGCTGCCAGGGCCAGGTCACCGGCGCTGGCGTAGCGGTCCTCGGGTTTCTTGGCCATGCCGCGGGCGATCACGGCGTCGAAGCTCTTGGGAATGCCCGCGCGTGCGGCGCTGACCTGGGGGACCGGGTTCATCAAATGGGCGGTCACCAGTGAACCGGCACTGTCGGCGCGGTACGGCGGGCCGCCGGTCAAAGACTCGTAGAGCACGCAGGCCAGCGAG
>NZ_JCALCX010000076.1:0-4809 GCF_059812565.1 Mycobacterium sp. NGS49
CCGTGCAGCCTGGGTCGGGGGCGCGCTGTGGTGGTGTGTGTCATGGACCGTCTCCCAACTGTTAGGTACTGAAGATATATTCACTTACGAACATTCAGTCAGTCAAGAGTTTATGAAGATTTCTTCATCGACTGGGGTAGGATGCTATCGAGGATCCCGTCAAGCGATAGGGGGCTGACCTGTGGCTGACCTGTACCACCCGCCTAACCGCCTGCGGCGACGTACGCAGCGCACCCGCGCCGCCCTCGTTGCCGCCGCCCAACACTTCATAGCTGCGGGAACGCTCAGCGTGTCGATTCAAGACATCAGTCGGGCGGCCGATGTTGGAGTCGGCTCGTTCTACATTCACTTCGACACAAGAGAAGAGCTCTTCGCAGCGGCAATGAACGAGATCCTCGATACTCACGGGGCGTTGCTCGACTCGCTGACGGCATCGATCGATGATCCGGCGGAAAGGTTCGCTTTCAGTTTCCGGCTGACTGGACGGATGTTCCGCCAGCCTGAAAGCCGCGTCTTCCTCAACTACGGTCTGGCTCTCATCTCCGCCGACCGAGGGCTAGCGCCACGTGCGTTGCGCGACATCGCTGTCGCGGCTGCCGCCGACCGTCTTGCGGTGGCAGACCCACATCTGGCGATGGTGGTCGCCGCCGGCATGCTGCTGGGCTTGGGCGAACTGCTACATGCGGAACCGGATCGGGACGCGGCCCAATCGACCGACCAGATCGCGGAAGATCTGCTCAAGATGTTCGGGATGGCAGCTGATGAGGCCCGCAGAATATGCTGCATGCCATTGGTTGTCGACGCACTGAACCAGCTACAGGCGGCGGTCCGGTTGCCGGCATCGCGAGCATTCGCCGAGTACCCGCAGCTTTAACGTGAATGCACAATTTGGTAATCGTTTCCCGCGCGCAGCGCAGAAGCTGTTCATCTTCTCTGCGCCGGCACCGGCGCGCTGTGCTGGATTCCCCTCTGCGCGTAACCGACCCGCGTATACAGTCTGACATCATCGTCGTTGATCAACGACCGCCGGCCTAGCCGCCAACTGACACCGATTAAACGAAGGCCGCTCCGATATTCGCCGGGGCGGCCTGCACCGGCCTATTGACAGACCGTGCCTACATCTCAGCTGCACTCCGCCGCAATGTCCTTGCTCGCAGCCGCAGCCGCAGCCGATCGGCCGCCACCAACTGGCGCACAAACTGCTCGGGAGCGTCTTGCTTCCTTGTCGGAAAGATCGTATTGAGCCTTCCCGCCAACGTTGTGGGCCGCAAGACCCTCACAGGCCGTGGATCACGGCTATCGGGTCAGGCCGGCTGGCCAAATGCTTCTGCGTGCCCTCCCTCCCATGCTGAAACGGACCGGGCCCGACCTTACGCAACGCCGTTGTTGTCCACCGCGGTCCGATGGCGGGCGTAACGCGCGGCTTTTCGGCTGCCAACTACGATCTGCAGCTGGTAGTAGACGACGAGTGGCAGCAGGGTTAGGCCGATTTGCGGTCCGGGAAACAAGACAAGCGCCAACGGCAATCCGGTAGCCATGCTCTTCTGTGTTCCGCAGAACACCAATACAATTCGCTCGTCGCGCGCTAGTTTGAGCGCCGCACCTATGCTCGTCGTCAAACCGAGCATCGCGGTCAATAACGCTGTGCAGCAAAGTAAAACCACGAACAGGGTCAAGACCGAGGAACGTGCCGGCTGTGCTTCGATGCCGGTAGTGAACGCTGCGTAGACGACGAGTGCGAGCGCTGTGCGTTCCAGGCAGGTGACCTGCTTGCCGTGGCGTTCAAGCCATGGCGCGAGCAGTGGTCGTACCAGTAAGCCGAGCAGGTATGGGAGCAGCAGTTGCAGCGCGATCTCAGCTGCGACCTTGCTGTCCAGTCGCGAATGAATGCTGTTGTGTATCAACAGGAACGCCAACATGGGCGTCAGGACCATTCCCAACACGTTCGACGCCGACGCGCCGATGACTGCGTCCCCTACACTGCCGCGCGCAATCGAGGTGAATGCGATCGAGGACAAAGTTGTCGAGGGAACCACAGCCAGAAAGACCAGGCCGACGCACACCGGACGTGACACCATCGGAGCAACGAGCAGTCGAATTGCCATGGCAAGGGCCGGGAACAGAACGAAAGTGCACGCCAGAATCGAGGCGTGTAGTCGCCATCGACTCAGGCCGTGGCGCGCGTTGCGCGGCGACATCCTCGATCCATAAAGGAGGAACAGGGCCGCGATTGCCGCCCGTGTCGTCGCGTTGACTGCGGTTTCGGCGGCGCCTCGCGCTGGCAGAAGCAGTGCCAGCACGATCGCCGCAACAACGACGATCAGCAGGCTGTCTGGAAGGAGGCGTCGCACTGGGCCAATTGGAGTCACATCGCTGCGTTCGGCGGCTGGCTGTTGGTGGCGGCAAGAAGTTGCGAGAACTCGGCAAAGCGAGTGCAATCACGCAATGCTCGCGAAGCGTAGGCTTCGGAGTCCTGGCCGGACGCCGCGGCCAGCGGGGGATCGTGTCTTATCAGGTCGGCCAGCGCCGTCGCGGCCTCCTCCGGCTGCTGCAGTGCGGGCGCGGCCGTGGTTACGTACTTGTATAAGTCGTCGACAAGCTGCGGCCGTGGGTCGCCACCTGGGGGAACGCGATCGCCCCACACCCGGCGCAGGTCGGTCATGATCGGTCCTGGTTGGAAACACGTCACCTTGACTCCGAACGGCGCCGCCTCAACGGCCAAGCTGTAGAACAGCGTTTCCAGCGCCGCCTTTGCTGCCAGGTAATAGCCCATCGCCACGGTCGGAAGGCCTGCGACGAAGCAAGATGACACCAACACCAGGTGTCCGTGACCTTGTTGTCGCAACAGGGGCATCGCCTCTTGAACGAGGCTCATGGTTCCCCAGACGTTGGTCTCGAAACTTGCTTTAGCCATGTCCAGCTCGACTTGCTCCACACCCCCGATGACGCCGTAGCCAGCGTTGTTGATGATGGCGTCGATGCGACCCTCGGTTGCGATGATCTCGGCCAACAGGGGGGCCATGGCCGGCCGGTCGAGAAGGTCGAGCGTTCGCACAACCACACGGCCCGGGCCCGCGCCGGCTGCGACATCGGCCGCGTCGCCAATCCTTCTTACCGTTGCGTACACCGTGTGCCCACGGGAGGCCAGTAAGCGACTGGTGGCGTATCCGACACCGCGCTCCGATGACGTGCCTGTGATGAGGACGACCCGATGGCCAGTCATCTAGTGCTTCCCCTCTTTCTCGTCCCTTGCCGTTCGAAGCCAACGGCGAAGCGCTGCCAGCATATCTGAGTATATCCTCAATTACGAATAATGCTTCAGTCAAGTTCTGGTTTCGCACCCGTATGACCGCGCAAATTTCCCCAACCGATTACCGAGCCCGCGGCTGACCGGTCGGGTGATCTCGCGCCTCTGACCGCTCTCACCGGGTCGACTTCCCGGTCGACTCCAATCCCGTTGTGAATGAATCGCTTTGGGACCGGCGGCGCACCCCAGGGCATGGAGCTTTCGGTCGGCACGATGAATGCGCCAGGGACAAAGCAAGGCCCCGAAGCCGCCGCGCACAAGGTCCAGAACAGCGGCCACCAGAACCTCGCCGATCCCGCAGAAACGTGGACATCAGCAGCTGCCCCGACGCGCCGTGCGAGCGTAGAACGACTCTTGAGCAGATATGTGGCCATGAGACGCTGTGCAAACCGACTCCCGCGCCAGTCGTAGCAAGTCTGAGGGAGATTTGCACGCCCGGGCTGTTCACCGTGACGGGCAGACTGTCGGCTGCAAAGTCGAGTACCAGGCAGAGTCAATCAGGGTGACGTTGCCCGACAGCTACCGGAGCGCGCGGCGCATCACCACGGCTTCCTGCGCTAGCAGCGTGATCTGCTTGCCCGCTGCGCCGGCACGGTGGACTCGTCGCGGGCCGAGGTACCGCCCTCGCCTATGGTTAGGCGCTCACACGACAGGCCCTCACTGCGGATTCGGGTGGTGCTGGGTGGCTACGAACCGCTGTCGCCGTCGAAACCAAATAGCTCCCCGCCGTTACCGCCGCTGCCAGGGCTGCCCGCGCTTGTCCCGGTGCCGCCGTTGCCGCCGTTGCCTCCGTTGCCGATCTGGGCGGCGTCGCCGCCATTGCCACCCGCACCGCCGGTACCGGCGGGGGCGGCGCTCGCGCCGCCGGCGCCGCCTGCGCCACCGTCACCGACCAGCCCGGACTTACCCCCGGCACCGCCGACTCCACCGATGGCACTGGTGAAGGTGCCGGCGGCACCGCCGGCACCGCCGGCACCACCATCACCCAGGAGTTTGCCGGCATCACCGCCTGTTCCCCCCGCCGCGCCGATGGAGCGGCCGAATCCGCCGGCGCCACCGGCACCGCCGGAACCGAACAGCGGTCCGCCGTCTCCGCCGGCACCGCCGACTCCGCCGGTGACAGCGCCCTGCCCGCCGGTACCCCCGGTCCCGCCGGAGGCACCGAGCGAGAGCATGCCGGCTTGGGCGCCAGCCCCACCGGCCCCGCCGACGATGCCGAATCCACCGGTACCCCCGGAGCCGCCGGCGCCCAGTAATCCGCTGGCGCCGCCGGCGCCGCCGGCGCCGCCGGTGCCCGAGGTGGATGCGCCCCCGGTACCGCCTGTTCCGCCGCCGGCGAACAGGCCGCCCGCCCCGCCGTCCCCGCCGGCTCCGGCGATAACGCTGCCCAGGCCGCCCCGCCCACCGGTCCCACCACTCGAGAAGAGTCCGCCGGCCCCGCCGTCCCCGCCGGCTCCGCCGGTTGGACCGTTGAGGACGCTGAATCCGCCAGCGCCGCCAGA
>NZ_JCALCX010000077.1:0-4168 GCF_059812565.1 Mycobacterium sp. NGS49
TCGCAGTATCGGGGTGTTACCGACCAAGCCGTCGGGCTGGCGGTAACTTGCCGTCGCCGGGGGGCATTGTGCGCTGTCTTGGCGGTTCACCACCGCCAGTGACCGGGCACTGCACGACAAACGAGATTCCAGAGAGTTCGAAGAACGAGCAGAGTTGTTGTCCATTGCGATCGTCGCTTTCTAGCCTGAGGCCGCAGGCGCAGCCATTGACAAGGGGAGCGGCCACCGGCCGTCGTGACGATGCACAAACGGCCTGGCGCTACCCAGTCAGCGACGAGAAGAACACAACCGCGTCAAAAGTTCTTGACCGGTCAAAACAGCGGCGAGCCCACGCGGCGGACCGCGCCCGCCCAAGATCAGGTGCCGCCCGAACAACCCGACTGCGCCTACCGCCACTACCACCACACTCAGAGCAGCCACCGTGGTGACGGGCGCGTTGGGCAGCACGGCGGACATGAACGCCTCATGATGGGCAACCGACGGGTTTTCTATGTGCGCGTGATTGCTGTTGACCGCAAATTCGCCACCCAGCGAACTCACCAACACATGCGCCCGATGGGATGCAGCAGGCTCATGCCGCACCTCGGCGTGTCCGAGAACAAGGACCCACACCCCGACCGCGGTCACCACAGCAGCTAGTGCCACCGCCGATCGCCACCAGGGCCGTCGTCGGGACGCCTCTGTTCCGCTCACAATAATTGCAGGGTAGCAGCGCGAATGGTGCTCCACCGACGACAAGCCACCCTGCTGGAACATCGCGTCCGCCGGCGCTGTCGAGAACCCCATACCCCCTGAGGGTACAGGCGGGTGGGTCGTGTCGCAAGGGTTGGAGAGGTCACAAGAAGGGCGCAAATATCCTCGGGCCTCCGCCGAATTGTGGCCGAACTAGTCGTGAGCCGGCCACTCCGTGGTGTACCCTCGGTGGGTATGAGGACCGTCCGATTGTTGTCGGATGACCGTGGCGTCGGAGCATGCGGACCGCCACGACTGTGCTTTGCGGTCCTCGTGGCGGCTGCAGTGGCAGCATTGGCGATCGTCGGCCACTGCGTACCGGCCCCCGCGGCTGCTTCAGCTCTTTCGCCGCAGCAACAATCGTCGATTGCCTCGCTTCCTGTAGCAGTCCATGCCAGCGCTGATCAGCCGCAGCTTGCGCAAGAGCGGGCGAACTGCAAGGCGTCCAAGGTGTTCGCGATTGATGCGATACCAAAGGTGGCAGTGCCTGCGCTGGTCTTACTCGGCGTGGCCCTGGCGGCGCTGGCCGCCAGGGGGTGGCTGACACAGCTTGTGGCACCGGCTGGGCGGAGCCCTCCGCACGCACGTGTCGCCATTCTCTCCGGTCAAGACCTTCTGACTCGGATCTGCTTGGCTCGTCGCTGACTCGTCGGCGTCAGGCCATGGTGTTATACCGCCACGGCTGGTGCTATCTGCCCATGTCGATTTCCGCGCGGTAGTCGCGCCCTGATCTAAGCCGATTCATGTGAGTTATTTACTGTTGGATGACTTATCCGGATGTATGACTGCGTCTGAGCTACCTGGCTGCTCGCGGCCAAGCGGCGGAGGGCGTCCTAAACTCGTCTGTCGAGGCCGTTTTCGCCGAGTCGTACCTGGGGCTAGCGCACGCCGGTCGATGACCACAGGGCTATTCCAGGTGCGCGACCGATGGGAAACGATCGCCGGCGACCCCAGTGATTCACACGTCACGCAACGCGGCGGTTGCGGGGGGGTCCGTCAATGTCAGACGCGCGCGCGGGTAGCTCCTGGTCGACTGCGCGATACCACCCATCGTCCAAAGACCCCTGCATGGCCGGCTTCGGCCGCGCCCTCGGGAAGCGAACGCATTTCGGCAGCGGAGCCTAATTCTTCAAAGGAGGACCACACATGTCTTTTGTGACAACACATCCGGAAATACTGGCGTCGGCGGCCGGCGATCTGCAAACCGTCGGCGCGGCGGTGGAAGCCGGAACTGCGGCGGTCGCAGTCGCGACAGCCGCAGTGCTACCGGCGGCCGCTGACGAAGTTTCGACGTTGACGGCGGCCCAGTTCGCCGCGCACGCGCAGTTGTACCAAGCAGTGGCTGCCCAGGCTACAGCGATTCACGACCAGTTCGTCGCCGCCCTGGCGACTAGCGCCGGGTCCTATGCCGCCACCGAGGCTGCCAATGCGGCCGCGACCGGCTAACGCGGCCTGTAGTTGAAGGGATATGCGAATGGATTTCGGGGCACTCCCACCGGAAGTCAATTCGGCCAGGATGTATTCGGGTCCCGGCTCGGGGCCGATGCTGGCCGCCGCGACCGGCTGGGATGAGCTGGCCGTTGAAATGAGTTCAGCCGCAACATCTTACGCGGCCGTGATCGCACAGTTGACTGCTCTGTCCTGGTACGGTCCGGCAGCGACCTGGATGGCGTCGGCAGCTGCTCCTTATGTGACGTGGATGCGCACGACGGCCACCGCCGCAGAGCAGGCGGCCGACCAGGCACGTGCTGCAGCCGCCGCATATGCGGCGGCGTTTGCGGCGACCGTGCCGCCACCGGTGGTCGCGGCCAATCGCAGCTTGTTGATGACTTTGGTTGCGACAAACATCTTCGGGCAGAACACGCCGGCGATCGCGGCGACCGAGGCCCAGTACGCGGAAATGTGGGCTCAAGATGCTATGGCGATGTATGGGTATGCCGGTTCGTCAGCTGCCGCGTCGACGTTAACGCCTTTCGCTGCGCCGCGGCAGGTCGTCAATCCGAGCGGTTTGGCTGCGCAGGGTGCGGCTGTGGCCCAGGCGACGGGCGGTTCGGTGGCAACCGACACACAGGCCGCCCTCACGCAGCTGACATCGTCCTTACCCGCCGTGTTGCAGCAATTGGCTTCACCTCTGTCGTCGAGTTCGCTTACCTCGATGGTGAGTGCGATAAACCCGGAGCTGTCAACGATAAGTTCGACCGCGTGGATCGCCAGCGCCGGCCTGTCGACCGGGGAGAAGCTGAAGGGCCTGCTCCCGGCGGCCAGCAGCGCGCTCGCACCAGCAGTTGCCGAAGGATTGGCTAGCGGGCCACTCGGATCGGGCTTGACCGGTTTAGCAAGCTTTGGCGGCGCCGGCACGGGGGTGTCGGCGGGTATGGGGCAGGCGGGATTGGTTGGGTCGTTGTCGGTGCCGCCGAGTTGGACGGCCAGCGTGCCGGCCAAGGCGGCCGCTGCGCTGACGGGCACCAACCTCGGTGCTGCTCCGGCCGGTAACGCAGGCGTCCCGAGCAGCATGTTAGGGGGACTCCCGTTGGCAGGTGCAGGAGAGCGCGGTGTATCCGGGATAGTCCCCGATGCCCGGTTCCTGGAACGCCCCCCCATGGTTCCTCGCTGGTCAAATCTGGTGTAGCACAAGACCTCCACTGTGATCCGCAAGTAGTCCCCACTGAAGTTGTGGCGCGTCATATCCAGACGTCGGAGGGCATCTCATTTCGGCCGCTTCCCTGCGTGTCTGGTAAACATCCCCAATCCGCTAGAGGCATATCTCCTAAATGGCGGGTCCATGTGATGCAGGCGCTGAGGAAGCCGGCGCGGTAGAAGATAGCGAGTTTGTCGTAGCGGGGGCCAGTGCGCGCCACTATTCGAGCACGGCGAATGATTGTTCGACGAGATTGCTTTGCTTGTAGCGGATTCATCGAAGGCTAGGGGCGGCGACCGACGGATCCGTGGTGCGCCCGAGCCGCCGATAGCACCACGACCTGACAGTGATCGATCAGCGACAAAATCGGCCGAACCGCGTCAGGAGGGCGTGACCGGTGCGGACGGGGAACAGCACTATGGGGACCCCGCCCAGCTGGAGCTACACGATCAATCAGCCCGGCGGTAAATGCGGCCACCACACCCGCCACGCCGAGTTCCACCAACCTAGGAGTGCTTCGCGGCAACACCGAGGAGGCCAATACGCCATGACAATCTGTCAATGATCCGTTGAGCGGAATGCGCGGGGGCGGGCTTAGATAGGACGGCGAAACCTCAAGTGTGACAGCATGTTCGATAGCGCGACCCTCAACGCGGTGCCGCATACATAGCGACGGAAGTCGGCACAAGCAGCGACGATGCCGGACCCAACGGTTGCTCGGGATGACCAGTTCGCGGCGTCCGGTGAGCAATTCCCATCTTCAGGGACTTTAGTCCCTACCCCCGTGGGGTATATTGT
>NZ_JCALCX010000078.1:0-3336 GCF_059812565.1 Mycobacterium sp. NGS49
CATCGAATTGCCCATGTTGTACAGACCTGATTGCAGGGCGCCAACGTTGCCGAGTCCGGAACTGCCGAGCAAGCCTGTCGCCACGTTGTGCCAGCCCGAGGCGTTCGCGCCGACATTGCCAAAGCCCGACGAACTGCCCGTGCCTTGGTTGAAGAAACCTGACGACGGTCCAGCGGTCGAATTACCGAAACCGGGCGCCGCCGCAATGTCGATCAGCGGAATGCTGATGGGGCCTACCCCGCTGGTGATGCCGATGTTGATCTTTGTATCGGGGCCTCCAACGAGACCTGTCACGACGGGCAGGCGGCCGATGATGGGGTTCGGGATATCAATGTTGCCGAGCTGGAGCTCGAAGAATCCCAGCACATCGATGTCGAACCCCGGGATGCTGAAGCCCTGGAAATCGGTCCCACCCAAGTCAACGGAGATCGGGATGTTGACGGGCGCCGTCACGCCCATGTTCAGTAGTGGTATCTCGGGAACATAGATACCGGCGTGGATGCCGATGAGTCCCTGATAGTCCTGATTCCAGAAGAATCCATTCGAGTAGCTGCCGGTGATGAATGCGCCCGTGTCGACGTTGCCCGAATTCGCAAGGCCGGTGTTGTAGCTGCCCGCGTTGAACAAACCGGTATTGACGTTGCCCGAGTTGAAGGCGCCTGTGTTCGTGTTGCCTGTGTTGAGTGCCCCGGTGTTGTAGTTGCCGGCGTTGACCAAGCCGGTGTTGAGGTTGCCGGCGTCGAAGACGCCGGTATTGAAGCTGCCGGCATTGCCTACTCCGATGTTGTAGCTACCTGCATTGCCGATGCCGACGTTGCCGGTGCCGGAGTTGAACAATCCGATGTTGCCGGTGCCGGAGTTGAACAATCCGATGTTGCCGGTGCCGGAGTTCAGGGCGCCGATTCCCACCTCATGATCGCCGGTGAGACCGAAGCCGATGTTGTTGGTGCCGGTGTTGCCGAAGCCGATGTTCCCGGCACCGCGATTGCCGAAACCGAGATTGGCGTGGCCGGCACTACCGAATCCGACGTTGTAGTCGCCGAGGTTCGCCAGGCCGATGTTGTGAGCACCCAGATTGCCGAGGCCCACGTTGTTGTTGCCTAGATTCCCGCCACCGATGTTGAACGAGCCGAGGTTCGCGGTGCCGAGATTCGACGCGCCGATATTCGCGCTGCCGATGTTCACGTCGCCGATATTTCCGGTGCCGAGATTGAGGCTGCCGATATTCGCGCTTCCGACGTTCGATCCGCCGACATCTGCGAAGCCCGCGTTGAAGTGCCACGGATTATGCAGCACGCCGGAAAGCCGGCTACCGGCGTTTCCGAGGCCGGAGATATCGGCTGGGGTCCAAAGATTCAGCTCACTGGTATTGATGTAACCGGAGACCGAATTTCCGAGGTTCCCGATGCCCGAAACCAGCTCGCCAAAATTCTTGTACCCAGAGATTCCTGAACTGCCGGAGGCGATGTTGAAGAACCCGGACAGGTTGGCGCCGGTATTCCCGAAGCCCGAGGCGCCGCCGGTTCCGCTGTTGAAAAAGCCGGATGAAGGACCGGCCGTCGAATTTCCGAAGCCGGGGGCGGCCGGCAGGTCGATGATCGGAATCCTGATCGGGCCGAGGCCGCCGCTGCCGCTGAATTCGAGGACCGTATCGGCGCTCCCGAGGTTGCCTACGATACCCGGAAGGTCAAACCCGGCATTCGGGAATGTTATGGGCCCTACCTGGAGGGCACGGCCACCAATGCCCAGTATTTCGATGTCGGCGGTGTATTGCGGCAATTGGAACTGATGAATGACAATTGTGCCGAACAAGAACTCGACGGGAATATTGATCGGTATTCGGATGTCCAGCTTGACCGGAATAGCCGTCGTAGGCACCGACAGCCCCACATAGGTCCCGAACAAACCCTGATTATCGCCGCGCCACAGCAACCCGTTCGAGTAACTGCCAGAAATCAAGGCGCCGGTGTCGAAGCTGCCGGTATTCGCTATTCCGGTATTATAGTCACCGGTATTGAAGCTGCCGGTGTTGTAATTGCCCGGGTTGAAGCCGAGTGTGTTGAAGTTACCGGCGTTGAAGCTGCCACTGTTGTAGTTGCCGCTGTTTGCGATGCCGGTGTTGGCGATGCCGGTGTTGAAGAACCCGGTATTGGTGCTGCCGGTGTTGCCGATTCCGCTGTTGTATTCGCCGGAGTTGAACAGGCCGAAGTTGCCGGTGCCCGAGTTTCCGATGCCCACGTTGCCGCTGCCGGAATTGAACAGGCCGAGGTTGCCGGTGCCGGAGTTGAGGTCACCGAAACCGATCTGGTGGTCGCCGGTCAGGCCGATGCCGATGTTGCCTGTACCGGTGTTGGCCAGACCGATGTTCCCGTCACCGAAGTTGCCCAGTCCGAGGTTGTGGTTACCGGTGTTGGCCAGGCCGACGTTGCCCAGGCCCGCGGTCAACAGCGGGCCGGTGTTCGCGAAGCCGATGTTGGAGCCGCCGATGTTGGCGCCGCCGAGGTTGAAGTCGCCGAAGTTGGCGCTGCCGAGGTTGAAGCTCCCCAAGTTGGCGCTGCCGAAATTGAGACTGCCGATATTGCCGCTGCCGATGTTGAGACTGCCGACGTTGGCACTTCCCAAGTTGAGGCCGCCCAGGTTCGCCGCCCCGGCGTTGAGCACCGTGCCGTTGGTGCCGTCACGCAAGAACCCCGCTACACCGGAGCCGGCGTTCTGCAGCCCGGAGAGCTCGGCGGGCGTGCCGATCCCGAGCGGGCTCGTGTTGCCCCAACCTGAAATGCCGCTGCCCAGGTTCGAAATCCCGGATTGCAGCGCACCGATATTGGCCAGGCCCGAATTTCCGGAGTCGAGGTTGCGGTAACCGGAATTGTTGGCGCCGATGTTGAAAAAGCCCGAGGAACTGCCGGTCCCGCTGTTGAAGAAGCCCGAAGACGGTACCGCAGTCGAGTTCCCGAAACCCGGCTGCCCGCCGAAATTGATGATCGTCCAGTCGACTGGGCCGATGCTGGCGAATGCCGTGATGTCGATCGAAGTCTTGGGGCCCCCGATCAAACCGTGCGGAGCCGGCACCCCAGGCAGATAACCGACCGCAATCTGAGGAACTTGGAGGCTGTTGATTACGCCGGTGAAAGCCGGCACCGGACCGATGCCGACGGTGAAGCCGAACGGGATGTTGGAGATGACCATCCCGCTGTAGACGGCGTCGGTCACGGTCGAGGTGATCGGAATGTTGATCGGAATGCTTCCGACCAGGTGCAGCGGGATTTCCGGAATATGGATCGTGTAGTTCGCGCCGAGCAGGCCTTGGGCGTCGCCGCGCCAGAGGATGCCGTTGTT
>NZ_JCALCX010000079.1:0-3281 GCF_059812565.1 Mycobacterium sp. NGS49
ATGGATCGCCACCAACCACCCGGGCCGCACCAAGGCGTGGCTAAAAAGGCGAAAGGCGAGCGAGAACAGCGGCTGATCGGGGGCCCCGGCGCCGGGGCCGTGGTTCCGGACCGTGGAACCCGCGAGATGCGGTGCCCTTACCGGTCCGTCCGGCGGCGATGATTTACGGAATTCGCGCCGAGGTGACAAGGGAAGCGCTGGCCGAGCCGAGGAGCATGCCGGGGAACCCGCCGCGCCCGTGACTGCCCAACACCACCAGTTGGGCGCTTTGGGGTTATTCGAGCAGCAGCGGCGCCGGACGATCGCACACGACGACCTTGTGCACGGCCACCGCCGAGTAGCGTTCCCGCCAGCCGCAAAGGCGCTCCGCCAGAGTAGTTGCCGCGCGTGTCTGACATCGGTCCATTCATTCGCACCGCCCCCACCAGCGGATTCACCGTCTAGCTCATGCGGATAGCGATCACGGCAGGCAGATCATCGCAGTGGGTTCGCGTCGCCGGACAGTTGCGCACCGCACAACAGAGCGTTCGCAAACTTCTGCTGGTTCCGCGGATACCAGAACCATACGTTCATCGCAGACGCGAACACGCGCGGGTTGTCGGCTTCGCATTGCCCGGAGGTGCACGATGTCGTTTGTCACGGTGATTCCCGAGGCGCTTGCCGCCGCGGCGTCGGCGCTGGCTGATGTCGCAACAGCGGTCGGACAAGCCAACGCAGCCGCGGCGGGCGCGACGACCAGTTTGCTGGCCGCCGGGGCTGACGAGATATCGACGGCCGTCGCGGCGCTATTCGGCGACCATGCCCGGCAGTACCAGGCCCTCAGCGACCAAGCCGCAGCGTTTCACGATGGCTTCGTGCGGTCGTTGACTCGGGCAGAGGGCAGGTATTCCGCCGCCGAGGCCATCAACGCCTCCGCGCATGCCCTGCTCGGCCGTCCGTTAGTCGGTAACGGCGCCGACGGCACCCTGCCTGCGCAGGCCGGAAAGCCCGGCGGGTTGTTGTTCGGCAATGGCGGCAGGGGGGCGCCAGGCGTCAATCCCGGAGTGGCAGGCGGTGCGGGAGGCGCAGCAGGATTGGTCGGCAACGGTGGTGCCGGCGGTGCAGGGGGAGCGGGTGCCAGCGGCGGCGCGGGCGGCAGCGGCGGCTGGTTGCGGGGCAACGGTGGAAACGGCGGTGCGGGTGGGGCCGGCATCGCGCTCGGCGCGGCAGGAGGTGTCGGCGGGCCCGGTGGCAACGCAGGGTTGTGGGGCAACGGCGGTGCTGGCGGCAACGGTGGCAGCGGCTACCTCGGTGCCCAAGGTGCGGCAGGGACCAACGCGTCCGGCGGTGGAACCGGCGGCACCGGCCACGCGGGTGGCGCCGGTGGCGATGGTGGAGCGGGCGGCCGTGGCGGGTTCTACGGCGGTGACGGCGGTATCGGTGGTGACGGCGGGGCGGGCGGCGCCGGCGGGGCCGGCGGTACCGGCGCCACCGGCGCCACAGGGGTCAGCGGCGGCGCCGATGGCGGACACGGCGGTGACGGCGGCACCGGCGGGTCGGGCGGGGCGGGTGGTAAAGGGGGGCTCGGCGGCGCGGCCGGCAAGAGCCAGGCGGGTATGGCCGGCAGCGGCGGGGCTGGTGGCCACGGAGGTGATGGCGGCACCCCCGGCAACGGCGGTGCCGGTGCTGACGGTACTTCCGGCACGCCCGACGGTGGCGCCGGCGGCGACGGCGGCAACCCCGGCGCCGGAGGCGCCGGCGGGTCGGGCGGGTTGGGTCGCATCAACGGCGCCGGCGGCGGCAGCGGCTCCACGCCGACCGCCGCCGCGGGCAATGGCGGAAACGGCGGTAACGGTTACAGCCCCGTCGTCTTCGGCGCCAGCGGGGGCAACGGTGGAGCGGGCGGCACCGGTGGGCTATATGGCAACGGCGGGAACGGCGGCAATGGCGGGGCAGGCGCCGCCGGCGCCTCCGGCGGCGGTGGTGTCAACAGCGGTGGCAATGGCGGCAATGGCGGGGCAGGAGGCACCGGTGGGCTGACAGGTGACGGCGGGGCAGGAGGGACCGGTGGAGCCGGCGGTAACGGAGCGGCTGGCAACAGCGGTATAGCCGGGGTCAACGGCGGCGACGGAGTTGCCGGTGGCAATGGCGGGAACGGAGGCTCCGGAGGTGCCGGAGGTAACAGCGGAGGGTCCGGCAAGGGCGGTGCCGGTGGCGTTGGCGGTGTTGCCGGCAACGGCGCCCGCGGCGGTGATGGTGCGGTCGCCAGCGGTGACGGCGGGCTGACCGGCGACGGCGGCAACGGCGGGGCCGGAGGAGCGGGCGGAACCGGCGGCAGCGGTGGCGACGGGGGCGCCGGCCGAGACGTCGTCGGGGACAGCGGCAATGGCAGCGATGGCGGTAACGGCGGCAAGGCGGGCGCCGGGGGAGCCGGCGCGGCGGGTGGCGCGGGTGGGAGCGGCGGCTCGATCTCAGGTAACGGCGGAGCCGGCGGAGCCGGCGGCGACGGGGGTAATGCAGGCACCCTTGGCCAGGGAGGCAGAGGAGGCAACGGCGGCTCGATCTCTGGTTACGGCGGCAACGGCGGCAAAGGCGCGACCGCCGGCTCCTACCTGGATCCGACTGCTCCCGCCGGCGGGGCAGGTGGCGCCGGCGGTGCCGGCGGCGCGGCACCCGGGACCGTTGGCCATGGGGTCGCCGGGGCGGGCGGTGCCGGAGGCGATGGCGGCGACGGGGCCTCGGGTGGCGCCGGCGGCAACGGTGGCAAAGCCGGTTCGACCGCCGGTAGAGGCGGTTTTGGCGGCATGGGCGGTGCGGGTGGCAACGGCGGTAGATACGGCGCGGGAGGGGCTGGCGGAACCGGCAGCACCACGAACGCCGGCGGCAACGGCGGCAACGGCGGTACCGGTGGAAACGGCGGCGACGGTGGCAATGGCGGTAACGCCGGTCGTGGGGCCAATTCCGTCCTCAACGGCCTCCCCGGTATGGGCGGAGAAGGGGGGCACGCCGGCAATTTCCTCGACCGGCAAGTTAAGAGCGGCGGAGATGGCGGGGCCGGCAACTCCGGGGGTGACGGCGGTATCGGCGGCAACGGCGGCAATGGCGGGGCGGGCGGCAGAGCCGGCATATCGGCGTCCTCAAGTGTCCGTACCATCGGCGGAAACGGTGGCTTTCCCGGTGCTCCGGGATTGGGTGGGGCCGGCGGCGCCGCTCTTGGCGGCGGCGACACCGGCAGCGCCGGAAGTTCCGGCAGCATCGGAAAACCCGGAGTTGACAACACCTGGTCGTGATCGGAGCGGGGC
>NZ_JCALCX010000008.1:0-243145 GCF_059812565.1 Mycobacterium sp. NGS49
GCCGGTCGGCGCGGTCTGCGGAGCAGCCCCGTCGCCCGGACGCGGGCCAACCGACGGTCGGCTGGCGCCAGGTGCCGTGGCACCTTCGGACGGCACTGCACTAACGTTCCGGTCGGGCCCCAACTGAGCAGCCGCCTGGGCAGCATTCGTTTCTTCGGCGTCGGCGTAGCTTCCCGCCGTCTTATTCAAGAGTCGAACGAACTCCTCGTGAAACAGTTGCGCGCGAGAACTAAGCGTTTGGTACTCAACTCCGTGCGAAGCAAACAGCTGCGCTATTTCCCTAGAAACTGAATCGGCGCCGGGAGGTGAAAAAGCAGTGGTGCTCCCCGCAGCCGAAGCATTGGCCGCCGCCAGGCCAGTGCCAATGCGTTCGAGTTCAGCAGCCCCGGACATGAGCATTTCAATGGAAGCGGCGACGTGCGACACAACGTTCCTTTCGGAGGGGCTAGGAAAGCTTCGAGCGATTCACTGTGCATAGGTTGGTAACGACAGGGCCTGCGGGTGATCGCACCCGACTCAACGGAATGTTGTGCCGTTGAGACACCAAGCGCGAAGGACACTGCTCCAGCGACTTCAACCATCCAGTCGAAATCGCGGTCACCACCAGCAATTCCGTAGCCAGTAAGGTCGATTGGCGCTTTGGTCGCCGCCGCCCGCACCAGCTGTGGACACCCGGCCTCGACGGCTTCGAAGTACTTCTGCCCGGTGGCGGAACAGACCGGCCCCACCGAGCCTGCAGTGATCTCTGCGGATACCCATAGCCGAGTGCGCCGCAGGGGATCGCCACGAGATCGATCATGTCGGCCATTGGATTCCCTGTGTGAGCTGTCAAGTCCTGTCGAGACTCAACGAGAACACGGCCCGACCAACCGACGGAAATACCTATATCGCGTCGGCGTATTGGAAAAAGTTATGGCCGCAGACGACTGGTATCCGCCCGACCCCGCACAACGTTCCGCAGACGGTACAGCGACTGAAAGACGCACTCCACAGGTACGGCAACACAGTCCGGCAACCGCTGGGAATCCCGGAGCAAGGCGGCCTATCTAGCAGAGCCGCCGAGAGTCGCCGATTGCGGTTGGCAGGGTCGCGGTGGCGAGTACGCTACGTCCGGGCACAGCGCGCCACGAGTTCGGCACCAGTAAGGTCGCGTTTGGCGACGCGTCTGACGATGACGCTCTCGACGATCTCAGCGACCGCTTCAGCGGACCGAGACAACGGGTGCTCGTCAGACGACACTATCGAACCCGTCAGGTAGAGCGGGGGTTCCAGAGCGACCGGATTCGCCAGTCCCTGGGTGGTCACGTCAAGTTCGCCCCTGGGCAGCAACGTGATTCGAGAACCGGTACGAACCGCGGAAATAATGTCCGAATACGTCATCGCCTCGGTCTGCGGGTTGAAAGACAGGCCCCGCGCGGCCAGCGCCCTCTCCAGCCCTTGACGCAGAATGTTCGAAGCAGGCGGACACACGATGTCGTTTTCGGCGAGGATCACTTCAGCCGGCTTTTCGATCATCTCGCTGCGAGCGGCGAATAGGTATAACCGCTGCCGGTACAACTTCCGCCTGACCAACCGAGGCAACGGGTCAACTTCGAACAAGACGCCCAGATCCATGACGCGGTCGGCAATCATCGCCGCAATCGTTTCGCTGTCGACGCTCTTCAGCATTATCCGCACCTGCGGCAGTTCCTGCGCGCACTCTTTGAGGATGTCTGTGGCAAAAATGGACGCCATCGCGGTCGACATGCCGAGAACTACACTGCCGACGGGTTCAGCCGCGGAGTCCCTGAGCAACATCGGAAGGGCCTCGACCCGCCGCAGGATATCTAATGCCTCCCGGTACAGGACCTCACCCTGGACAGTCGGGCGAACACCGCGCGTGCTTCGCAGCAGCAAAGTCACGCCGAGCTCGGACTCCAGCGAAGCGATCTGCTGACTCAGGGACGGCTGCGCCACATAGATCTTCTGGGCCGCTCGCGAAAAGCTGCCGGCCTCGACAACGGTTACGAAGTAACTCAGATGACGCAGATTAAGCATCGATCAACCAGGCACCCCATCGAGCGGACCGTCGTGAGCACCCGCAGTCTGAGACGACCGGATAACGACGGAGACCCTTCGTCCAGAGTCTGCGCCTAGGTGCAACAATTGCATAATGCAATAATTATGCATATTCGCATATGTTGCGTCAAGCCCTGATCAGGTGAACAACCGGTTGACGCACGCAGTCACCGCGCGCAGCGCGGACTGTTTTGCATCCTGCGCCCACCCCATCGCCCATTGCGCGCCTGCACCGTTGGTACCCCGAACGAATGTCGCCGTGGTGTCCCCCGAGCACATCTGGTGAAATCTGAGTATTTCCAAGCGAATACCGCGGCCATGCAACATTGCGGTGAGCGCCGCGACTTCGCCCGCGGCGGCAGCAATCGATGTGTCAATGCGATCGCCGACGGCGATCACGGCGCGAAATCGCCGCGGCTCCGGACCCATCCGGCTGGCTGGCCGGCCGGCGTCAACGCATGACCAGTGCCCCAGTCGCACCGGGCCGGCGGTGCAGCCATAGGTGGCGACAAACCGCTCCCACGTCATGGCATCGGCCATTTCGCGCAGCCCGCGCGGTAGCGCCACACCGAAGTGGCGCGCGAACCACGCTTCGGCAGTGTCGGCGGCACCGAGCTGATGGAGCTCTTGGCTGAGGATGGTCATTGCGCCGGTCTTCTCTGGCTCGAAGGAGCGACCGACGGTAGTTGCTTCCGACCCACAGCGGGGGGTCGGTCTGGATCAGACCCCGCTGCGGGTGCCGGCTACTACGACACGCAGATAAAGACGCACGAGCCGAGACAGTAGACGGGGTGCTACCTGCTGCGCAACTGCATTTCCGCGTGACGTGAATGCAGATGCCCGATTTCACCACAAAACTGCTCGGGACCTGCATTGCCGGCGCTAGCATCCTGATAGCGATGCGAATCGCGAATAGGTGTGAATCTGCGAACGAAGGGTGTAGCTGGTGAACCCACGGAAATACGGCAAGGGAATTCAGACGCTCAAGGTCGCGGTTGCGGTGTTGGCGGCCGCATTCGCCTTGGCCTCAGCGGGTTGTGCGGCACAAACCGCGGGGTCCGTCGGCGGCAGCGTCGGCGGCGGCCAGACCCCTACCGGTTAGTCAAAGCGCCCTCAAGAACGTCGGGGGAACCCGCTGGGAACCGCTGCGCACGCAGTCGGTTCCCAGCGGGCTCACGTACCGGACATGGCATCGCTCATTCCCCTCAGCATGTATTTTCTCGAATTTCCGGCCGATC
Organism: Mycobacterium sp. NGS49; assembly: GCF_059812565.1. Taxonomy (NCBI): domain Bacteria; kingdom Bacillati; phylum Actinomycetota; class Actinomycetes; order Mycobacteriales; family Mycobacteriaceae; genus Mycobacterium; species Mycobacterium sp. NGS49. Next base: position 3,297 of record NZ_JCALCX010000008.1, read on the forward strand.
GCCGAGAAACCATCCGCTAGTCGCGACGCAGCGTTAGCATCACTGGCACTACCTTGCACACCAAAGCACGCCGCTGCACGGCGAGGAAGGGCCAGCACAATGCGCACCAAACGGAAGACCGTCCAAGCGGTCGGAGCCTTGATTTTCGCGGCGTTCGCACTGTTCGCCGTCGGCTGCAGCAATCAAATGGACTCACCGCGCGTGCCAGAGTTGCCCAGCTCGGGCATCTCGCAGTAGCCGGCCAGACAACGCTGCTGCTCTGACTCGTACCGGGCGGGTTGACGCCTGTCCGGGGTACGTCTTCGCTTGGCGTGCAATGGATCTCTTCTTCCTCTTTGCATATTCCCCGCGCGGACCGAACGCGCTAATGTGACGCAGGAAACACGCATGGCCGGAACGCCGCCCGTGCATTTCCTTCACCGAGGAAGGGCAGATGATGATGCCAGGTGCAAAGATGCGGACCGCAAAGATCGTCGGCGCCGTGTTGGTCGCTGTCTTCGCCGCGGCGTCGGCCGGCTGCACTATGAAGGCCCCGACTCCCGTGCCGCCGCCGGTGACGGTCCAACCAGAAGTTCCGAGTTAATACTCAGAAGTTCTGCGACGGGTTCAACCGCAGATACGCCTGAATGGTGGTGCCCTCTGCGGTGGTGTGCGTGCGTACCAAATCGGCCATCGCATTGACGAGGAACAGACCGCGACTGGCGGTGCCGCCCGCACCGGGACGCTTGAGTGCCACGAACGGGTCTTGTATCCGACCGCCGTCGCGGGCCTCGCACACCAGATGCTCATGGTGCCGCCAGAAGGCGAGCTGGCAGCAACCGCCGGCGTATTGCAGGCTGTTGGTCGCCAATTCGGTGGCGATCAGCTGCAGGTCGTCCAAACCGTCCGCGGACAGTCCGACCCAGCCTGCGTAGTCGGCAGCGAACGACCGCGCCGGACGCAGGTCCGCGCTGCGCCGGACCGTGTAGGTCACGGCACCCGGGTTGGGCGGGATCGGCTTGTTGCAGCGCGCCAGGACCGTGTCGGGAGCGTAGCCTTCGCTGTGCTGTGCGTCCCCGCCTTTCCACAGCAACGGGTGAGTGCTGCACGCGTCCGCCAGCACGTCGTCCGGCAGATGGGTCGCGTCGTAGAGGCACAGCCTTCTCATGTTCTGGTTCTTCAGCACGCCGTTGATCAGGGCCTCGTGCTCCATGCAGGCCAAGCACTCGTCGGTGGTGCGCCCTGGCCACACCAGTTGGCTCACGATCCGCACCCTTTGTGCCGAATGCTTCTCGGCGAACGCGCTTTCCATCGCCGAGAACCGGCTGGGGTTTCGCGCAACTTCGGTGACGTCGATCAGCCGCAGTTCGGCCTGTGACCCGACGCGCGCGGCGCCGAGCGCCGGGCCCAGCATCGCCAACCTGTCTCGGGGCACCGCAACCAATACCGGCTCGTCCACGGCGAATCCGTCGGCGGCGAATCGGACCACGAAATCCAGACATTCGCGTTCGGATTGATAGAAAAGCGCCGAATGAACACAGCCCCTGACCGAGCCCAAAGGCCTGATGTCCGTGCTCGTGGTCATCGAGACCCCCACTCAATGCATGTCAGCACGCCGCTGTGCCGACTATCACTTGAGTATCCCTGTACCCAGTCGCAGGCTTTGCTATGCGCGCCCCTGCCGTTGTGCGTGTCGCAATTACAGCCACCACGATGCCGCGGCGTCCAAGTGCCGCCGGATGCGGTAGCGGGCCAAGCTGTCGTCACCGGAACTGATCGCTTCGAGGATGCGCAGGTGAGCGGTCGCGACGGCGAGCACGTCCGTCGACGTCGGGTGGGTATGCCCGGTAGTGGACCAATGCCGACGGAACAGTTCGATGATGATGCGCAAGAACAGGTCGAGCATCGCGTTGCCGGCGAGCTGCGCCAGACCGATGTGAAAGCGGAACTCCTCGACGGCCACGTGGCGAGCATCATCCCCGGCTTCTCCGACAACACCGGACCAGCCGTGCGGGTCGAGGAAGGCCGCCACATCCGGATCGGTGCGCCGTTTCACGACGCGTGCCACATTGTCGATCTCGATGGCATCGCGCACGCAGCGCAGGTCGTCGCGGCTCGGTTTGCGGTACTGCAGGTAGAGCGCAATCGTGTCAATGCTGGCCTGGACCCGCGGCCTGGCGACCACCAAACCACCACCGGGTCCCCGGCGCATATGCGCGACCGCGTGAAATTCGAGCAAGCGCACCGCTTCCCGCAGTGCCGCCCGGCTCACCCGGTAGCGTTCCAGTAACGCCGTTTCGGTGCCGAATACCGAGCCGACCTGCCAGCCGCTGGCGGCGATGTCGTCGGCGATGTTGGCCGCCAACACCTCGGCGAGCTTGCCGCGCGGCGCTTCGGAGACGAGCGGGCGACGGTGGCCGGCGGAGCCGGGCCGACCCGCCGGGCCCCGGTGTTGCTGCAGCCAGGCCGTCACCCGCTCCACGTGGCGTTCGCTGAGCGTCTTGGCCCGGGCCGCATCACCGGCGGTGACGGCGGCGACGATGTCCGCGTGCGCACCGCGCATCCTGTGTGCCGCATTGGCCGCCTCATCGGCGGACTTCGTTCGCGAGGCGCGCGCATAACGTTTGGTGAGTCTCATCAAGACATCGATGAACAGTTGTAGCACCGGGTTTTTCGATTGCTCCGCCAGCGCGATGTGGAATTCGTCCCGCGGCGCCGGCAGGCCCGGCCGCCACTTTTCCTCGGCGTGCAATACCGAACGCAGCCGGCCGATTCCGGCCTCGTCGATGTGCTCGGCGGCCAGCGCCGCCGCCAGCGGCTCGAGTACCAGACGCGCGTTGAGCAGATCGCCCAGTGTCGTTCCCAGGTATTCGAGGTAGATCACCACTGCGCGGGTCGCCGGGCCGGCGTCGGGCGCACAGATGAGCAACCCGCCGTTGGGTCCGCGCCGCATTCGGGCCACCTGATGATGTTCGACCAGGCGGACGGCTTCACGGAGCACCGAACGGCTTGCGCCATAACGTTGTTGAAGCGCGGCTTCGGAGCCTAGCGACTCCCCGACCGCCCACCCGCGACGGACAATGTCCTCCTCGATACGGCGGGCGATCTGTGCGGCTCGCTTATCCTCCCGGACCGCGTCCGGTTCCGCGGTCACCACCGGCTCAGCATGTGAGCAGCATGCATCCCGCGACGGGACCACCACCCACCGAAACCACACCGACCTCGGGGCGCTGGTCCACCTGACGCTCCCCCGCCTCGCCGCGCAACTGCAGGCACCCCTCGTGCAGCGCCCAGTACCCGTGCATGCGACCTGCCGAAAGTTGACCGCCGTAGGTGTTGAGCGGCAGCCGACCATCCCTGGCGATGCTGCCACCGCCCTCCACGAATGGGCCGGCCTCGCCGTCGCCGCACACTCCGAGCGCCTCCAGCCATGCGAGGGTGAGATAGGTGAACCCGTCATAGAGCTGCGCGATGTCGAGGTCGGCCGGCGTCAGCACCGTCCGTGACCACATCTGGGCCGCGGCATCCGACATCGCCATCTTCGGGTAATCCTTGCGGTGGAACCATCCTCCGGCGCCGTCGGAACCGCCGATCGCCTCGACTCGGACGGGGCGGTGCGGGCAGTCCTCGGCGTATTCGGCGTGGGAAACGACTACGGCGACCGAGCCGTCGATGGGCACGTCGCAATCCAGCAGCCCGAACGGCGTCGACACCGGCCGGGCCGCCAGATAGTCCGCCATCGTCATCGGGTCTCGGTAGACCGCAAGGGGATTCAGCGCGGCGTTGCGACGGCCGTTGAGGGCGATCCAGCCCAGCTGCTCCTTGGTGGTTCCGTACAGTTCCATGTGCCGCCGGCAGTTCAGCGCCAGCCAGTTGGCCGCGGAATAGGCATGCGCGGCAACCAGATCGTTGATGTCGTCCATTGCGCCGACGGCAGGCCGCTCGCCTTCGGGTGCATCGAACATGCGGGCAAGAGGCGGAGCGGGCGCATCTTTGTCCTGCAGGACGGTGCCGCCCAGCATCTGGATGGTGCGGTACACCACCACATGGTGAGCACGTCGCTCGGCGACCGCGCGGCACGCCGACATCACCGGGCTCAGCAGACCCCCCGTGCCGAACCCGCTGCCGCAGTCGGCCGCATCGATATGCAGGTCGGCGTTGACCTCTGCGGCCGGCGTGTCGCCAAGCGTCGCGATGCCATCGACGTTGGCCGCGTGCAGTCCGGCGTCGTCGATGGCGCTGCGCACGGCCTCCATCGTCAGATCCCGTCCGGGAATCCCGGTGCGGCGTCCGATCCGCGAGATACCGATGCCGGAGACGATGGCGTCTTTTTCGAAGTACTTCATCTGCACCGCCCGTAGAAGAAATCACGCGACACGCCAGACCCGAAACTGCTCGAATTGAGTGTACTGTATTGGTCGTGTCGGCCGACTCGACTTCCGCACTGATGATCGAGCACTGCGCAAAGTGCGCGTACTGGGTGCATCCCGCGGTCGGCCAATGCCGCGACTGCGGCGGGCCGCTGGAAGCCAAGCCGGTGTCCGGATACGGCACGGTGTTCACCTACACGGTGAATCATCATCCCTACAATCCCGAGATCCCTACCCCGTACGTCATCGCGCTGGTCGAACTTATCGAACAGGACGGACTCCGGGTCGCCGCCAATATCGTTGACTGCGAACCGGATTCGGTGGCTTGCGGAATGCCCGTCGCCATCAGGCCGGAGCGGGGCAGCGCCGGCGCCCCCCTGTTCGCCCCGGCGCCATAGCTGCGCCCTAGCTGCGCCATAGCTGCGCCATCGCTGCGCGAGCAGACGCAAAATCGCACAAAATCTTGGACTCTGATGCGATTTCGCGTCTGCTCGCGGGGCCCGGCTCGCGGGGCCCGGCTCGCGGGGCCCGGCTCGTGGGGTCCGGCTCGCGGGGCCCGGCCTCAGTTGATCAGCGGGTCGCGCGGCATGCCCAAAATCCGCTCGGCGATCTGATTGCGGGTCACCTCCGAGGTGCCGCCGGCTATCGCCATGCCGCGCGCACCCATCACCATGCGCCCGGCCAGCGCAGCGGGTCCGTCCAGCAGGGCGGTCTCGGGCCCGGCGAGGGCCGTCGAAATGGCCGCACCCTCGATCATGTGGTCGGCAAGCTTCAGCTTGGTGACATTGCCCTCCGGGCCGGGGCCTGTGCCCTCCACGCTGCGGGCCGCGCGGCGCAGGTTCAGCAGTCGCAGCGCGTTCTCCTCGGCCAGATAGGTTCCGACCCGAATCACCGCGCCCGCCAACTGGTCCGAACGCCGCTGCGCCTGCTTCACCAGTTCGCCCGCCAGCCCCTCATAGAACGAGCCGCTGCCGCCGATGCTGACCCGCTCGTTGCCCAGGGTCGCCCGCGCCACCGTCCACCCGGAGTTGGGCGCACCCACCACGTCCTCGTCGGGCACGAACAGGTCGTTGAAGAACACCTCGTTGAACTCCGCGCCACCGGTGATCTGCCGTAGCGGACGCACCTCCACCTCGGGGGCCTTCATGTCCACGATGACAGTGGTGATGCCGGCATGCTTGGGCGCCTCCGGGTCGGTGCGGACCGTGGCCAGGCCGCGCGCGCAGTACTGCGCGCCACTCGTCCACACCTTCTGCCCGTTGATCTTCCAGCCGCCGTCCACCCGGGTGGCCCGGGTCTTGACCGACGCGGCATCCGAGCCCGCCTCCGGTTCGGAGAACAACTGGCACCAGATCTCGTCCTTGCGCAGCGCCTTCTCCACGAATCGTTCGATCTGCCAATCAGTTCCGTGCTGGATCAGCGTGAGAATGACCCACCCGGTAATCCCGTAGTCGGGGCGCTTGATGCCCGCTGCGCGGAACTCCTCCTCGATGACGAGCTGCTCCACCGCGTCGGCGGCACGGCCCCACGGCTTGGGCCAGTGCGGCATCACGTAGCCCGTTGCGATCAGCCTGTCGCGCTGCGCCTGCTTGTCCAGGGCGGCGAGTTCGGCCGCGTCGGCCCGGATCTGGGTGCGTAATTCCTCGGCTTCCGGCGGGAGGTCGAGGCTGTTCTCCCGGACCACACCGGCCGCGGTCAGGTCGAAGACATCGCGGGCCGGCGCGTTGCCGCCGAGCAGAGCCGACGTCACCAAAGCGCGCCGCAGGTGCAGGTGCGCGTCGTGCTCCCAGGTGAATCCGATGCCGCCGTGCACCTGGATGTTGAGTTCCGCATTGCGCGCGTAGGCGGGGAACGCCAGCGTGGCGGCCACTGCCGACACCAGCCGGAACTGATCTTCATCCTCCGACGCCGCACGGGCGGCGTCCCACACGGCGGCCAGCGCGGACTCGGCCGCCACCAGCATGTTGGCGCAATGGTGTTTCACCGCTTGGAAAGTGGCGATGGTGCGGCCGAACTGCTTGCGCACCTTGGCATACTCGACCGCCGATTCGACGCAGTCGGTCGCACCGCCCACCGCTTCGGCCGCCAGCAGCGTCCGCGCCCGGGCCAGAGCCGACGCGGCCGCGCCGGACAGGATGTCGTCGTCGGTCACCGGCACGTGGTCCAGGCGTACGCGTCCGGAGCGTCGGGTCGGATCGAGGTTCTCCGGCACCTCGATGGAGATGCCGGACCGGCCGCGGTCCAGCACGAGCACATCGTCGCCGGCGGCGAGCACGAGCACGTCAGCCAGCCCCGCACCCAGCACGACCCCGGCGTCGCCGTCGGCGACACCGTCGGAAACCCGCACGCCGCCAACCAAACCGACGCCGGCGGTGACGGTTCCGTCGATCAGCCCCGGCAACAGCCGCGTCTGCTGATCGGCGGTGCCGTCGTACGCGATCACCGAAGAAGCGATCACCGTCGGCACGAACGGCCCCGGCGCCACGGCGCGGCCGAGTTCTTCGATCACCACCACCAATTCCGGCAGGCCGTAACCGGATCCGCCGTGCTCTTCGCCGATGTGCAGGCCGAGCCAGCCGAGTTCGACGATGCCCTGCCAGAACGCGGGCCGCGCCTCCTCCGGCGCGTCGAGCAGTGACCGTGCCGCTGCCCGAGCCTTCTGCGAGGTCAGGAACCCGCGGGCTACCTCGGCGAGTTCGCGGTGGTCGTCGGTCAGTGCGATACCCATGCGGGTCCTCCTCGCGGCGCTGCTGATTCCCTAAAGAGTGTACTCAATGCGCTGCGGGTGGCCCGCCCCGGCCGGGGTGCTACCTGGGCGCGAACCGCTGCCCCGCGTCCAGGCGCAGGCACTGACCGTTGAGCATCGGATTGTCCACGATGGCGGCGACCAGTTTGGCGTATTCCTCGGGCCGGCCGAGTCGCTTGGGGAAGGCGGCGTCCTTGGTGAGGGCCGCGGCGAATTCGTCCGGGATGCCCTGGGTCAATCCCGTGGCGAAAAGGCTCGGCGCTATTGCCAGGACCCGGATCCCGAGCGAGCCGAGGTCGCGTGCCATGGTCAGGCACATGCCCGCGATGCCGGCCTTCGCGGCGGTGTAGGCGACCTGCCCGATCTGGCCCTCGAACGCCGCGATCGACGCGGTGTTGATGATGACGCCACGCTCCTCATCTTCGGGGTCGTTCTTGGCCATGTGCGCGGCCGCCAGCCGGCTGATGTTGAAGGTGGCGATCAGGTTGAGGTCGATGACGGATTGGAAGGACTCGAGGTCGTGCGGGCCGGACTTGGTCATGGTCCGCTTGGCGATGCCGCCGCCGGCGGTCGTCACCGTGACGTGCAGGCCACCGAGATCGTCGACGGCGGACTGCAGCGCCTGCTCGGTGCCGGCGAAGTCGGTGACGTCGACCGGATAGAACTTGCCGTCGACACCCTCGGCCACCGACTTGCCGTCCGAACTCTCCCGGTCGAGTATCGCGACCCGGGCGCCCCGCTCGTGCAGAAGTTCCGCGCTGGCCCGTCCCATCCCCGAGGCGCCGCCGATCACGACGACATTCTTTCCGCTGATCTCCACCCGAACCTCCAATATCTGGGTTGTCACATCGCCTGCAATTTGTAACGTTAACCCGTCACGCTAGCGTGCCCGGCCCGACGCCTTGTCACCGAGCCATGCCAAGCTCGAAACCGTGCTCCTCATCGACGTAGCAAGCACCTCGCTCAAGGTGGGCGCCACCTCGTCGCGGCTGAGCAAAGTCGCCCTCATCGCCGACCTGTTGCGCGGTACCGCCGCCGATCCCGTGCTGGTCGCGACGGTGGTGTCGTGGCTGTCCGGCGAGCTGCGGCAACGCCAGATCGGCGTCGGCTGGGCCTCGTTGCGGTCCCTTCCGCCGCCCGCACCGGATCCGACGCTGACCGTGGCTCGGGTGAACGCGACCTTCACCGAGATCGGCGCCGTCTCGGGCAAGGGGGCCCAGGCGCGGCGCGCAGCCCTGATCGCCGGACTGTTCGCTGCCGCGACCGACACCGAGCAGACCTTCCTGCTGCGGCTGCTCGGCGGCGAACTGCGCCAGGGCGCGCTGATCGGCATCATGAGCGACGCCGTGGCCAAGGCCGCCGGGCTCCCAGCCGCCGCGGTGCAACGGGCGACGATGCTGGGCGGGGACCTGCCGGCCGTCGCGGCGGCGGCTTTGACCGGCGGATCGCTGGACGCGTTCACGCTGCAGGTCGGCCGGCCGGTCGGCCCGATGCTGGCGCAGACCGCGACCGACGTCGCCGGTGCACTCGAAAGTCACCACGGCACAACGATTTTCGAAGCGAAGCTGGACGGCGCGCGGGTGCAGATCCACCGTCGAGGGCAGGATGTCACGGTCTACACCCGCAGCCTCGACGACGTCACCGCGCGGCTGCCCGAGGTGGTCGAGGCCACGCTGGCCCTGCCGGTGACCGAACTGATCGCCGACGGCGAGGCGATCGCGCTGCGCCCGGACAACCGTCCGCACCGCTTCCAGGTCACCGCGTCCCGATTCGGTCGATCCGTGGATGTGGCCGCCGCGCGCGACCGGCAACCTCTTTCGGTGTTCTTCTTCGACATCCTGCACCGAGACGGCACCGACCTGCTGGATGAGCCGACCACCGAACGGCTGGCCGCGCTGGACGCGCTGGTGCCGGCCGGGCACCGGGTTGATCGGCTGGTCACCTCCGATGCGGCGGACGCGGCAGCGTTTCTGGACGCGACGCTGGCCGCCGGGCATGAAGGGGTGATGGCCAAGGCGCCCGAAGCGCCCTACCAGGCCGGACGCCGCGGGGCGGGTTGGCTGAAGGTCAAGCCCGTGCACACCCTCGACCTGGTGGTGCTCGCCGTGGAGTGGGGCTCGGGACGGCGTCGCGGGAAGCTGTCGAACATCCATCTCGGCGCGCGTGACCCGGAATCCGGCCAGTTCGTGATGGTGGGCAAGACCTTTAAAGGCATGACCGACACCATGCTGGACTGGCAGACCCAGCGGTTCACCGAGCTCGCTGTCGACGGCACGGACGGATACGTCGTGCAGGTCAGGCCCGAGCAGGTGGTGGAGATCGCCCTGGACGGTGTGCAGGCGTCGTCGCGCTACCCCGGCGGTGTGGCGCTGCGGTTCGCCCGGGTAGTGCGCTACCGCGACGACAAGAGCCCCGCCGAGGCCGACACCATCGACGCGGTTCGCGCCATGTACTGACCCCCGCGCCGCGCGCCCGCCAAGTCCTCAGCCGACTGTGGAATGGACGACGAGACACGCCGTGTCGAGCGTCGGTAGATTCACACTCGCGGACGGGCGCTGGAAGGGAGTTCGGTTGGACGGCGATATCAGCTATATCCGCACCGACCCGGACCTGCCGCCCGTCGCAATCCTCGACCGCTCGCCGATCAGCCTCAGACACAAGGTGGTATTCGGCCTGATCGCCGTCATCGGCGCCATCGCCTGGGGGATCATCGCCTTCGTCCGCGGCGAAACCGTGAACGCGGTGTGGGTGGTGGTCGCGGCGGCCTGCACCTACGTCATCGCGTTCCGGTTCTACGCCCGCTTCATCGAAACCAAGATCGTGCGCCCCCGTGACGATCTCGCGACCCCGGCGGAAATGTGCGACGACGGCACCGACTACGTACCGACCGACCGGCGGGTGGTGTTCGGCCACCATTTCGCCGCGATCGCCGGCGCCGGTCCGCTGGTCGGGCCGGTACTGGCCACCCAGATGGGTTACCTGCCCAGCAGCATCTGGATAGTCGTCGGCGCGGTACTCGGCGGATGTGTGCAGGACTACCTCACGTTGTGGATCTCCACCCGCAGACGCGGCCGTTCGTTGGGCCAGATGGTTCGCGACGAGCTCGGCGCCATCGCCGGGACCGCAGCTCTGGTCGGCATACCGGTGATCATGACCATCCTGATCGCGGTGCTGGCGCTGATCGTCGTGCGCGCCCTGGCGGAAAGCCCATGGGGCGTCTTCTCGATCGCCATGACCATCCCGATTGCCCTCTTCATGGGCTGCTACCTTCGCTTCTTGCGTCCGGGACAGATATCGGAGGTGTCGGTGATCGGGGTGGGACTACTCCTGCTGGCCGTGATCTCCGGTGACTGGGTTGCCCGAACATCCTGGGGCGCAAGGTGGTTCACCCTGTCGCCGGTCACGCTGGCCTGGCTTCTGATCGGCTACGGACTGGCGGCCTCGGTACTGCCGGTGTGGCTGTTGCTTGCCCCGCGTGATTATCTGTCGACGTTCATGAAGGTGGGCACCATCGCGCTTCTCGCGATCGGCGTGTGCGTGGCCCATCCGGTCCTGGAGGCACCCTCCGTCTCGCGGTTCGCCATCAGCGGCGACGGCCCGGTGTTCGCCGGGTCATTGTTCCCGTTCCTGTTCATCACCATCGCGTGCGGTGCGCTGTCGGGATTCCACTCACTCGTGTGCTCCGGTACGACGCCGAAGCTGCTCGAGAAGGAAGGCCAGATGCGCCTGATCGGCTACGGCGGGATGATCACCGAGTCGTTCGTCGCCGTCATCGCACTGCTCACGGCGTCGATTCTGGACCAGCACTTGTACTTTGCGATCAATGCTCCGTCGCCGCAGACCCACGACACCGCGGCCACCGCCGCGCGGTACGTCAACGGGCTTGGCTTGACCGGGGCGCCGATGACCGCCGACCAGATCAACCAGGCCGCCGCCGGCGTCGGCGAGAAGACGATCGTCTCGCGCACCGGCGGAGCACCGACCCTGGCCTTCGGCATGTCCGAGATCCTGCACCGGGTGTTCGGCGGCACCGGCCTCAAGGCGTTCTGGTACCACTTCGCGATCATGTTCGAGGCGCTGTTCATCCTGACCACCGTCGACGCCGGCACCAGGGTCACGCGTTTCATGGTTTCCGACGCACTCGGCAACCTGGGCGCCGCCATGCACAGGTTCCGCAACCCCAGCTGGCGCCCCGGCGTCTGGCTGTGCAGCCTGATCGTGGTTGCGGCGTGGGGCAGCACGCTGCTGCTCGGGGTGACAGACCCGCTGGGTGGCATCAACTCGCTGTTTCCGTTGTTCGGTATAGCCAACCAGCTGCTCGCCGGGATTGCGCTGACCGTCATCACGGTGATCGTCATCAAGAAGGGCCACCTGAAATGGGCCTGGATCCCCGGTGTTCCGCTGTTGTGGGATCTTTCGGTCACCCTCACCGCCTCATGGCAGAAGATCTTCTCCGGGGACCCGAAGGTCGGTTACTGGACGCAGTACTTCCAGTACTCGGCTGCCAGGCAGGCGGGCAAGACGGCATTCGGTTCGGCGACCGACGCGCGTCAGCTCGACGACGTTATCCGCAACGCGTTGGTGCAGGGCACCTTGTCGGTCGTCTTCGCCGCGGTCGTCGTCGTGGTGGTGGTATCCGGAGTCATTGTGTCGCTCAGCGTTATTCGAGGTTCGGGTAAGCCCTTGAGCGAGGACGCTGAGATGAACTCCCGGCGATTCGCGCCCGCCGGATTGATTCCCACGCCAGCCGAGCGAGACGTCCAGCGTCAATGGGACGCGAGGGCGACAAGAGTCAAGCTGTCGACCGATACCTGAACGTCGACTTGCGAGCGGCCCCTGCACGACTGCCAGGTGCGTTCCCGTCCCGCGGGCCGGCCAGGAACAATTCTGCGGCGCGCCACCACGCCCGGCACGGCGCGCTGGTGACCGGGTGGTGCCGAACTGCTTTGCCGGGCCCTAGAATTGTGCGGGATGAGAGTCGGTATCGACTTCGGCACCACCCACACCGTTGCTGCGGTCGTCGACCGGGGCAACTACCCGGTGGTGGCCTACGACGGCGTCGACGCGTGGCCGTCGGTGATAGCGGCCAACCCCGGCGGCGAGTTGCGCTTCGGCCTCGATGCCGCCGCCGTGCGCCACGAACCCGGCTGGGAGGTGCTCCGGTCGTTCAAGCGGCTGCTCAACGACGCAGGTCCGCAGAGCACGGTGCAGCTGGCCGGCCGCGAATACCGATTGGCCGACCTGCTCACCGGCTTTCTGGCTCAACTGAAGAGCGACCTCCTCCAGCGCTCGAACGCCGGCGCCGCCCGCGGTGAGGCGGTCCAGGCGGCGATCAGCGTTCCCGCCAATTCGTCTAGCGCGCAACGTTTTATCACGCTCGATGCCTTCGCTGCGGCCGGTTTCGAGGTCGTCGCGCTGTTGAACGAGCCGTCCGCCGCGGGACTGGAGTACGCCCACCGCTACCGCTCGACGATCACCGCCAAGCGCGAGTACGTCCTGATCTACGACCTGGGCGGCGGCACGTTCGACGCCTCGCTGTTGAAGATGGCCGGGCACGTCAATGAGGTCGTGGTCAGCGAGGGGATTCAACGCCTGGGCGGCGACGATTTCGACGAAGCCATCGCACAGTTGGTCCTGGCCGACTCGCAACTACCGAGACTGACCGGCGGGTCCCACGAGCTGCTGCTCGAGGAATGCGCCACCCGAAAGGAGGCCGTGGGGCCGCAGACCCGGCGTTTCCTGGTGGACCTCGCGGTGGTCGACGGTGTAGACCGGCCTCCGTTCTCGTGTCCGGTCGACGATGTCTACGCGGCGTGTGCGCCGCTCGTCGACAAGACCACGGAGCTTCTTTCGCGTGTCCTGCACGACCCGGTCGGGGACGGCAGGGACGTCCCCTGGTCGGAAGTGGCGGGCATCTATGTGGTGGGCGGTGCGGGCAGCTTTCCCATCGTTTCGCGCATGCTGCGCGCGAGCTTCGGCGACAAGCGGGTCAAGCGCTCGCCCCACCCCTTCGCCGCGACAGCCATCGGGCTTGCGGTCTTCCTGGATACCGAATCCGGTTTCGTTCTGTCCGAACGCTTTTCACGGCATTTCGGAGTCTTCCGGGAGGCGCACGCCGGCACGGACGTCGTCTTCGACCCGATCGTGCCCAAAGACGCAGCCCTGCCCGCCGACGGCCGCACCCCGTTGGTGGTCAGCCGGAGGTACCGGGCGGCGCACAACATCGGGCATTTCCGGTTCGTGGAATGCAGCCGCGTGGTCAACGGACGACCCGATGGCGACGTCACGCCCTACGATCCGGTGCTGTTCCCGTTCGACCCGGCCCTGAGCGACCGCGATGACCTGGGGCGCCAACCGGTGGGCCGCTGGCAGGAGGGGCCCGACGTCGAGGAGGTCTACACCGTGGGACCTACCGGCGCGGTGGAGGTGACCCTCACCACCGAACCAACCGGCATCCGGCGCACCTTCCGGCTGGAACGGCGGGGCCATGGAGTTCTATGACGTCCTGCGGAGCACCTTCGCGGCGCGGGAGTTCACCGACGATCCCCTGCCCGACGACGTCCTGTACCGCATCTTCGACAACGCCAGATTCGCCCCCAGCGGAGGTAACCGGCAGGGTGCGCATATCACCGTGGTTCGCGACCCCACTGCTCGCCGGCGACTCGCAGAATTGGGCACCACCGCGGCCCGTCGTTATTTCGCCCAGCTGAAGGCCGGCGAAAACCCTTGGAATTCCTTGCATCCCAGTGCCGTGCCGCAGCACGTCATCGACGACACCGAGGTTCCGGAGACGTTCGGGACCCCGCTGATCAACGCCCCGGTCGTCCTGGTTGTCTCCGTGGACCTGAATGTGGTGGCCGCATTGGATCAGGAGTTGCAGCGAGTCGGCCTCGCCGGCGGCGCGTCGGTGTATCCACTGGTGTGGGGCATCTTGTTGGCAGCGCGCAACGAAGGGTACGGCGGCACCATCACCACGATGGCCATTCCACGAGAAGACGCGGTCCGCGGGCTGCTGGGGATTCCTGACGGGCACGCCGTGGCGGCGGTGGTACCGCTCGGCAGGCCACTGCGCCAGCTGACCACGCTGCGGCGCCGGGCCGTTCCTGAGTTCGTCACGCAGGAACGCTACGACGGAACTGCATTTGCCGGCTGATGGCAATTCTCAAACGGTTTTGGTGGTGCCGACGTAGGACAACACCACGTCGGATTCGTCGGTGATGCGGGTGAGGGTCGAATAGGAGCGGATGAAGGACTGGCCGACGCACCCGTCGATCTTGATGTGGAAGTCGCTGACCATTACCCAGGGGTTGGGGCCCTTGAACTCTTTCCTGACCACCGGCACCACGACGACGAACCCGGGTTTGAGCCCCACGCTGACCAGACCGTTGTATGACGGGGTGATCACCGGCACGAGAAGCGGAGGCTGACCAGGCCCCAGCGGCAGCTCGGCGCCGATCGAAGGGGAGATGCCACCGCCCTGGGTCTGGGTGACGCCGTTGGCCGTGCTCATATCGATGCCGCAGCCAATCTCATAACCCACCTCCAAGACGCCGTGCGGTGGTTCCGGCCCGGATAGCGAAGCGACGAACACACCGCTGGAAAGGTATTCTCGCGACGACACTGCCGTGATCAGAGCCGGGACGGGCACCTGTCTTTCGTCCTTGGCGCCTAGTGCCAAAGTCCACCCGTCGGGGGTACTGATCCGCGCCGGCGTCCCGGGCGGCACGAACCCGTCGGCCGACTGTGCCGCACCGGACACAGGCTCGGCGTCGGGTTGCGCGTTCGCCGGCGCCGTCGTCAGCGTTGAGACGCACATAGCGATTAGCGCGGCACGGCGAACCACCGCGGGAATCCGCATCACGACCCCCACGGTATGCACCGGCACCCAGCTCACGACTGCGCCGCATTGCGCAACTCGGAGTTGTTGTGCGTTTGTAGCTCATTTGCGATGTGCACGCGCCTGCACGAACGCGTGGCGAGTAAACTCGCAAGCAATGCGGCCCGATCGTCCGGGAGGGCAACCTATGACACGCCACAGATGGGCTTCGGCGCTTTTGGCCATCCTGATCGCGGTGACCGGGCTGCTGGGTAGCTGCGGCGTCGCTCGCGCCGACCCCGACGACGACGGCGACCCGCCAATCCTCGACGATCTGCTGATCATCGTCGCTCCTGGATTGGCTGGGGGTCCCCTGGAGCGGCCCGCGAAGGAGCACGGCGTTGGCCCGCAAGACTGGACCAGTAGCGGAATGTACTGTCAGAACGCACACGTCCGGTGTCAGAAGATGGGATTCTAGGTCGATCAGGGCAAGCTACGACTCCGTTCCGCCTGCTGGCTCCAACGCCTTCGACGGGAGGAAGTTCCCCGGTGTCCACCTGGCTCATCACGGGTTGTTCGACCGGCCTCGGCCGCGCCCTGGCCGAGGCTGCGGTAATGGCCAACCACAACGTCGTCGCCACCGCACGCGATGTCGCGACGGTGACCGGCCTGGCCGACACCACCGCGGATCGGGTACTGGCCGTGGCCCTGGATGTCACCGAGCCTGAGCAGATCACCAAGGCCGTGCAGCAGGCCACCGAGCGATTCGGCGGCATCGACGTCCTGGTGAACAACGCGGGCTACGGGTATCGCGCCGCCATCGAAGAGGGCGACGACGCGGATGTGCGCGCCTTGTTCGAAACTCACTTCTTCGGCACCGTCTCGATGATCAAGGCGGTGCTGCCGGGCATGCGGGAGCGCCGCTGCGGTGCGATCGTGAACATGTCCTCGATCGGCGTTCAGCTGACACCGGTGGGATCGGGCTACTACTCGGCGGCCAAAGCCGCCGTCGAGGGCATGAGCGGGGCGTTGCGGGGCGAGCTTGCGCCGCTGGGCATTTCGGTCACCGTCATCGAACCCGGCGCCTTCCGAACCGATTTCGCGGGACGTTCGCTGACGCAGTCGGCTGCCGTCATCGACGACTACGCCGACACCGCCGGCCGCCGGCGCAAAGAGAACGACACGATGCACGGCACTCAGATAGGTGACCCCGTCAAGGCGGCCCGGGCCATCATCACCGCAGTCGAATCCGACGAGCCCCCAGCCTTCCTGCTGCTCGGCGGGGACGCCCTGTTCTCCTATCGTCACATCGCCGAACGTCGGGCCGGCGAGATCTCGGCCTGGGAAGACCTCACCACCAGCACCAACCTGGCGACCTGAGGCGCATGCGACCGAGGGCGTCATGATCGTCACCTATTTGGCCGATGCCGGCGGTGCAACGGCCTTGGCGGCGGCCGGCTTCGTTGCGCTCGTCTTCGCCGCCGTGGGGTTGGCGCTGTTGATCATCGGGTTGCGAAGGCGTTCGGCGGCCCGCCCCCGGCCTCCGATCGGTTACCCACCGGGCTATCCCACCGGGTTCCCCGGTTACCCCGGGTACTACCAGCCGATGCCGCAGCGACCACGCAGGTCCGGCGGGAGTCTGATCGTCACCGGCAGCGTGTTTCTCACGCTGAGTGCACTCGGTGTCGTCGGCACGGTGGCCCTGGTCGCCGGACGCAGTTCGCGCCTGGCGGTGGGTGACTGCTTCACCAACGAAATCCTGGACAAGCGGCACTGGAAGTCCACCAGCTGCCGCAACCCCGACGCAGTGCTGGAGTATGCCGCCGAGGTGGACTCCGCCGGGAACTGCCCGGACGGCAGGCTCGAAAGCAGCTCCTACCTCTCCGTGGAGCATGACGGTTCTCGTCGCTGTTTCATCCCGAATCTTCTTGTGGACCATTGCTATTCATCCGATCACAACGGCGAGACGATCCGCGTGGCCAGTTGTGCGGCCGGCGGCGCGGTAGTCCGGATCCGCACCCGGCTGGACGACAGAGTCGACACCACCGCCTGCCCGTCGGGCACGCGCACCGTCACATTTCCGCGGCCGAAGCGGACATATTGCAGCGAGCGTGCGGGCGGAATCATCTGAGTCGCGTCGAATGATCCCGTCGCAGGCGCGACTTCGACAAAAGCGCATCCACCGCATAGCGGCCCGGGCCCAGGAAAATCAACAGGAAGAAGCCGAAGCAGAACAGAATCGCCGGAGTCCCGCCGTTGCCGTCGGGCGGGTTCGAGATCGGCCACAGGGTCAGTGGTTGATGCATCCAGAAGTATGCGACCGCCATCTGGCCGGAAGCGACGAAGGCGACGGCCCGGGTGAACAGTCCGACCGCGATCAACAGCCCGGTAACGAGTTCGATCACCCCGGCGTACCAGCCCGGCCAGTCACCGATTCCAATCACCTGCCCCGACGACACGGGCCAGTCGAAAAGGATCATCGAGCCGTAGCCGGCAAAGAGAAAGCCGTAGACCAACCGGAACAGGCTCAGCACTGCCGGCGACGAGCCGGCCAGGCGGCGGTCGAGAGTGTTCGTCATATCCTTCACGTTACGATCCCCCGGTCCTGGCCGAAATTGTGGGATCCATGTCCATAACGCCACTCACCGTGCTGCGGCCCCGCCCCTTACCGTCGGAAACATGCACACCATCCCAGACTTGATTGACTCCGAGGTAGCGCGCGCGGCAATAGAATTCGCCCGATCCACCGAGTCGGCAGCGGTGTTCAACCATAGCGTACGCAGTTATCTGTTCGGCGAATCGCTGGCGGCGCACGAAGGTTTACGGTCAGGCTCCGATTTCGACAGCGAGACCCTGTTGCTGGGCTGCGTCCTGCACGATCTCGGTGCCGGCACCGCCGCTGCCGGCAAGGAGCGCTTCGAGATCGAGGGTGCGGACCTCGCCGCAACCCTGCTGACCGAGCATGGCTGCGACCGCGCGGTGGTGGATGCGGTATGGGAAGCGATCGCGTTGCACAGTTCGTTCGGAATAGCCCAGCGCCGCGGCCCGATCTGCTATCTGGTCAACGGTGGCGTGGCCATCGATTTCGGCCTCAATGCCGAATTCGTCGACGACGACGCGGCCGCGGCCATTCACGACCGTTACCCACGTCTTTCCATGGCGAAAGCGCTGACCGACGCCATCGTCGCCCAGGCTCAGCGCAGTCCCGAAGCGGCGCTTCCGTACACCATGGCCGGGGAGGTGTTACGCGAACGTCGCGAGGGCGGCACCACGCGACTGGAGCAGATGGCCGCGCTCGGCCGGTGGGGTGAGTGATCGCCTCATAGCGCCAACGCCGATCCCTTCATGTACATTTGTACATGTACATGTGTACACAAGGAGGGTTACCGTGGCTTATCTGTTGCTTTTCGGCGCAATCTTCGTGGAGGTCGTGGCGACCAGCCTGCTCAAGGGCACTGACGGATTCACGCGACTCTGGCCCACGGCGGTTTGTCTGCTCGGTTACGCCGTGTCATTCGCGCTGCTGGCCATGTCGATCGCGCGGGGAATGCACACCGATGTCGCGTACGCGTTGTGGTCGGCGATCGGTACGGCCGCGATCGTATTCATCGCCGTGGCGTTTCTGGGATCACCCTTGTCCGCGGCGAAGGTGATCGGTGTCGGCCTGATCGTTGCGGGAGTGGTCACGCTCAATCTCGGCGGTGCCCATTGAGTCCGGCCGAACGCCGTCCGCGCGACCCGGCGGGTCGCCGGCAGGCGATCGTCGAAGCGGCCGGCCGGGTGATCGCCCGGCATGGGCTCGGCCGCCTGACGCACCGGCTGGTGGCGGCCGAAGCGGATGTCCCGGTGGGTTCAACGACCTACTATTTCAGCGACCTCGGCGAACTGCGGGAAGCGGCGCTCGCCCACGCGGCCACCACCTCGGCCGAGTACTTGGAGCATTGGCGGCGCGAATTGGACGCCGGCAGCGAACTACCGGCTGCCCTGGCCCGGCTCACCGCCGAGTACCTGGCCGACCACGACCGGTATAGGACGCTCAACGAGCTGTATCTGGCGGCAAGTTATCACTCTGAACTGCGGCCGCTGGCGCGGCTGTGGAACGAAGGTGTGGTGGCGTTGCTGGCGCCGCGTGTCGGGCGTCGGGCCGCCGACGCCATCGCGGTGTTCCTCGACGGCGCAATGCTGCATCCGCTGGCGACGGGCACTGCGCTGAGCACCGATGCGCTGACCGAAGCCATCACTGCTCTTCTCACCCTATAACGGCTACCGGGACTTGCGGCAAGGGCCGGGTCATGCCGCACAATTGCTGGCCGGACGCCGGGGCTTGGAGTTCAAGAGGCGAAATGGGGGCTGAATTGCGCGAATCGACTGATCCGCAGGGATCTGTCACGGGATACGACGCGGAATTGGACTTCGAGCAGGACTACGTCACCGGGCTATATGCGCGGCTCGACGAGGAACGGGCTGAAGCGAAGTCGCGGTACCGCAACGCTTTACGCGGTGACGGCGAAACACCTATGGACCGCGATGTCGAGTTGCGCGCGCTGGGCCGCCGGATCAAGCGATTGGATATCGCCGACGACGGGTTGTGTTTCGGCCGCCTGGACGGTGTCACCGGCAACCGGTCCTATATCGGACGCATCGGCCTGCTCGACGAGGACAACGATTACCAACCGTTGTTGCTCGATTGGCGGGCACCGGCAGCCCGTCCGTTCTACACGGCCACCGCAGCCAACCCGGAGGGCATCCGGCGGCGCCGCCAATTCCACACCCGCGGGCGCCGCGTCGTCGACTTCACCGACGAAGTCCTGGGTCGCCCCGACGAGCACGACCATTGCGAAAGTTCAAGCGACGCAGCCCTGCTCGCCGCGATCGAGGCGCCGCGCGGTGACGGGATGCGCGACATCGTGGCGACGATCCAGGCCGAACAGGACGCAATCATCCGGCTCGATCACTCCGGTGTGCTGGTGATCGAGGGCGGCCCCGGTACCGGCAAGACGGTGGTCGCACTACACCGCATCGCCTACCTCCTGTACACGCAGCGCGAGCGAATGGAGCGCCACGGCGTTCTCGTGATCGGGCCGAATCCGGCGTTCCTGGACCACATCAGTCACGTGCTGCCATCGCTGGGCGAATCCACCGTGGTGTTCATGACCGTCGGCGATCTGGTGCCCGGCCTGCACATCACCGAAGAGGATGAACCGAATGCGGCACGCCTGAAAGGATCACTCGACATTCTCGATGTACTCGCGGCCTCCATAGCCGATCACCAACGGCTGCCTGAAGATCCGCTGCTCATCAAGCTCTCCGATGTCACCTTGCAGATCGACGCCGAGACAGCACAGTGGGCCAGGGAGGAGGCGCGCGCCAGTGGGCTGCCGCATAACGCCGCCCGCGCCGCGTTCACCGACATCGTCACGTGGGTGCTGACGGAGCGAGCGATCGGCAAGATCGGCCGGGGCTGGCTGACCCGCTCGGATCGAGCCGCATGGGAGAAGCTTCGCGAGGAGCTGATCGAGGAGCTCGCCGACAACGCAGCATTCGCCGCCGCGCTCGACCAGCTGTGGCCGATCCTGACCCCGGCGGCGCTCTTGTCCTCGCTGTTCGAGTCCCCCGAGAGGCTGCGCGCGGCAGGCGCCGATCCGGCGCTGCGGCGCGAGATCGGTGACGCGTGGACGGTGTCCGATGTGCCGCTGCTGGACGAACTGGTGGACCTGCTGGGCGTGAACAAGGAAGCCGAGGAAGTCGCCAGAAGGACTGTCGAACGGGAGCAGGCCGAAGAGGCGGCCTATGCCGCCGGTGTGCTCGACCTCATGGTCAGCCGCGAGGACCTGATGGACGACGAGGACCAACTGCTGGCCCAGGACCTGCTCCACGGCGAGGACCTGGCCGAGAGGTTCGTTGAGCGCGACCTGCGCGACTTGGCGGAACGCGCTGCGGCCGACCGCAGTTGGACATACCGGCACGTGGTGGTCGATGAAGCCCAGGAGCTGTCCGAAATGGACTGGCGGGTGCTGATGCGACGGTGCCCGGCCCGGTCCTTCACGGTGGTCGGCGATCTCGCGCAACGACGGTCATCGGCCGGAGCGATGTCCTGGGACGCGATGCTGCGACCGTATGTGCCCGGCCGCTGGGTCTACCGGTCGCTGACGGTGAACTACCGCACGCCGGCCGAGATCATGGCCGTCGCCGGCGCACTGCTCGCCGAGTTCGCCCCCGGTGTGCTGCCGCCTGAGTCGGTCCGCGCCTGCGGGGTGCGGCCGTGGTCCCGGCAGGTCGAACCGGGCCAACTCGCCTCCGCCATCAAAGAATTCGTCGATGACGAAGCCGCGCGCGAAGGCACCAGCGTCGTGATCGGACCGCCGGAGATTTCGGGTGCGGTGGCCCCCTCGGCGACCAAGGGCCTGGAGTTCGACGCCGTCCTGGTGGTGGATCCGCAACGCATCCTGGCCGATGGCCCGCGCGGCGCCGCCGAACTCTACGTCGCCCTCACCCGCGCCACGCAGCGCCTCGGCGTCCTGCATCAGGAGCCGCTGCCGCCGGTGCTGAGCGGCTTGGCACCCAGGTCGTCGTCGATGTAGCGCTGGATGTTCGGTGCGATGGCGGCGAGTACCTGCTCTTCCGACATGGAGGCCACGGGCTCGATCTGCCAGATGTATCGAACCAGGGCTAAGCCGATCAGTTGACTGGCGATCAGGCCGCTGCGCCGGAGCCGATCGGTCTCGTCGGTACCCAGCGTTGATCCGCCGATCAGGCTGCGCTCCACCACCATGCGCAACTTCTCCCGGGTGCGTTCGTCATGCGCGGCGGTCAGCACGACGGCCCGCAGTACCGGGCCGATCTCGTCGTCTGACCAGGCGCCGAGCACCGTACGCACCAGGCGGACGCCCAGTTCGTCGCGCGGGGTAGCCCACGTCTGGGCCACGGTTTCCAGCCATCTGGCCGGCGGGTCGGTGGCCGCGTCGAGCAGGCGCTCCTTGGAACCGAAGTAGTGATACACCAGGGCCGGGTCGACGTCAGCAGCACGTGCGACGGCGCGGATGGTGGTCCCGGCCCAGCCGTGGGTGGCGAATTCCTGCCTGGCGGAGTTGAGGATTCGCGCCTGCAGCACACCGCGCTCGTCGCGCGGCCCAGGGGTGACCGCCTTCTTCGCCATATATTTCATCGTAGTGTGAGACTCCACGAACGGTCGAAACCGCGCGGTGGGCTGCCGTTCATTTTTCGTCACGCATTTGTCTGCCCGGTGTGGAAACATCGCCGCCAGACTTTCCTAGGAACAGGACCCGCGATGACTGATCTTGATCAGACACCCTCCGACGAAATTCCGGCCACCGGCCCCAGTCGGGCGGAACTCATCGAACACTCCCGGACCGGGATGGGTGCGGCTGCGCTGCAACGCGCGATCACCGATCATCTGCGTTATTCGATCGGCCTCCCGGCGGCGGTGCTTCGACCAGAGCACTACTACCGCGCGCTCGCGCTGGCCGTGCGCGACCGTATGCAGGACCGGCGGGTTGCCTCGACGCAGGTATCGCTCGACCTGGGCCGCAAGGTGACCTGCTACCTGTCGGCCGAGTTCCTGATGGGCCCGCAGCTCGGCAACAACCTGTTGAACCTGCGCCTCACCCGGGCCGCCAAGGCAGCGCTGTCGGCGATGGGACAGAACTACGACGAGGTGCTGGCCTGCGAGGAGGAGCCCGGCCTGGGCAACGGTGGCCTGGGCAGGCTCGCCGCGTGCTACCTGGATTCGCTGGCCACGCTGGAACGTCCTGCGATCGGCTTCGGCATCCGCTATGAGTTCGGCATCTTCGATCAGGAGATCCACGACGGCTGGCAGGTCGAGCAGACCGACAACTGGCTGGACAGCGGAAACCCTTGGGAGATAGCTAAACCCGACGTGAACTATCTGGTCAAATGGGGTGGCCACGTCGAGCACTACACCGATGACGCCGGCCGCGAACGTGCGCGGTGGGTGCCGGGATTGATGCTCAAAGGCGTCGCCTACGACACGCCCATCCAGGGCTACGGCGTCAACACCTGCAATGTGCTGACGCTGTGGAGCGCCCGCGCGGTCAAGTCGTTCGCGCTGGACGCCTTCAACACCGGCGACTACTACAAGGCGGTCGAGGACGAGGTCACCTCGGAGACGGTCACCAAGGTGCTGTACCCCAATGACGAGCCGGAGTCAGGCAAGCGACTACGCCTGCTGCAGCAGCACTTCTTCGTGTCGTGTTCGCTGCAGCACGTGCTGCACGTGATGGATGACCTGGCCGACGCCTCGGTGCGTGAACTCCCACAGCGATTTGCGCTGCAGCTCAACGACACTCACCCGTCGATCGGGGTCGCGGAGTTGATGAGGCTGCTGGTCGACGAGCGCCACCTGGACTGGGAGGAGGCCTGGGACATCACGGTCGCGACCTTCGCCTACACCAACCACACCTTGCTTCCCGAGGCGCTGGAGACCTGGCCGCTGGA
Organism: Mycobacterium sp. NGS49; assembly: GCF_059812565.1. Taxonomy (NCBI): domain Bacteria; kingdom Bacillati; phylum Actinomycetota; class Actinomycetes; order Mycobacteriales; family Mycobacteriaceae; genus Mycobacterium; species Mycobacterium sp. NGS49. The sequence goes on from NZ_JCALCX010000008.1 coordinate 26,683, forward strand.
GATGTTCGGCCAGTCGCTGCCGCGTCATCTGGAGATCATCTACGAGATCAATGGCCGGTTCCTCGACGAGGTGCGCATCCGGTTCCTCGGCGACGCGGACCGGGTCCGGCGAATGTCACTGATCGGCGAGGACGGCGGTAAGAACGTCCGAATGGCACACCTGGCCACCGTGGGCAGCCACGCCGTCAACGGTGTCGCAGCGCTGCACACCGAGCTGCTGAAAAACAGTGTGCTCAAAGACTTCTACGAGATGTGGCCGGAGCGGTTCAGCAACAAGACGAACGGTGTGACGCCGCGCCGTTTCCTGGCGCTGGCCAACCCCGGCCTGCGGGAATTGCTGGACCGCACGATCGGCGATGGCTGGCTCACCGATCTGGACCGGCTGCGCGGACTGGAGCAGTTCGTCGACGACTCCTCATTCCGTGAGCAGTGGCGGGACATCAAGCGCAACAACAAGGCCCGCCTGGCGTCCTTCGTGAGTTCGGCCACGGGAGTGGAATTGAACCCGGAATGGATTTTCGACATCCAGGTCAAGCGCATTCACGAGTACAAGCGCCAGCACCTCAACGTGTTGCACATCATTGCGCTCTACTACCGGCTCAAGCAGAACCCCGGGCTGTCAATTCCACCGCGTGCCTTCATCTTCGGCGGCAAGGCGGCACCGGGCTACTTCCTGGCCAAGCGCATCATCAAGCTGATCAACGCCGTGGCCGAGACGATCAACCATGACCCCGAGGTCAACCAGTGTCTGAAAGTCGCCTTCATACCGAACTTCAACGTGCAGAACGCGCACCTGATCTATCCGGCCGCCAATGTGTCCGAGCAGATTTCCACCGCAGGCAAGGAAGCGTCGGGCACCGGGAACATGAAGTTCATGATCAACGGGGCGCTGACGGTCGGCACGCTCGATGGGGCCAACGTCGAGATACGTGAAGAGGCGGGGCCGGAGAACTTCTTCCTGTTCGGGCTGACCGTTGCGGAGGTCGAGGCGCTGAAATCAGGCGGCTACCGCCCGGCGGACTACATCGACAGCAACGAAGAACTCAGCGCGGTGCTCAATCTGATTGCCGGAGGGACGTTCTCGCACGGCGATCCGGAAGTGTTTGGGCCGCTGCTGGAAAACCTGCGCTACCACGACCCGTTCCTGGTGTGCGCCGACTTCGCGTCCTACGTGGCGTGCCAAGAGCGAGTCAGCGCGGCGTGGCAGGACCGGGATGCGTGGACGACGATGTCGATCCTCAACACCGCACGCAGCGGCAAGTTCTCCTCGGACCGCGCGATCGCCGAATACTGCGAAGACATCTGGAAAGTCTGGCCGCTGACGGTCAAGATCTGACGCCGAGGCGCAGTGGTCCCAGCGGTGAAAGCCAATCGGCCCTAACCGGTCTCTTTCGCGACCCACACCGCGACGTAACCGATCGGGATGCCGGTCTTGCGTGCGATGCATTGCCGGGCCGCAAGCTCGACCGCCGCCCGCCGGCCGGCGCGGGCGATCCCGTCCACCTCGGGTATCCGGATCAACCACCCGTCCGCGTCCCGAGTGATGTCGATGTCGAAGCACTGGCCAACCGTTACGCAGTTCATACGCTGTGTACGACCCCTGCGCACCGAATGCGGGCGGCGCAGAGTGGGCTGAAGAGGCATAGGTGTGTTCCTGAGTCGATGACGGACCGCGCGCAAGACTAGTGGGCCTGCGGAGTAAAACCTAATCGGACGCTCCGCCGCGGCCCCTCGCTGCTGAAAGGACCAGATCGTGCCGATCGTTTTGGTGCATGGCAATCCCGAGACCGATGCCATCTGGGGTCCGCTGGTCGACGCCCTCGGGCGCGAGGACGTGCTGCGGCTGTCCCCGCCCGGATTCGGCGCCCCCCTGCCCGACGACTTTCCCGCGACCTACCTCGCCTACCGCGACTGGCTCGAAGACGAGCTGGAGCGGATCGACGGTGCGATCGACCTCGTCGGCCACGACTGGGGCGGGGGGCACGTGATGAATGTCGTGATGCACCGGCCGGAGCTGGTCCGGAGCTGGGCCAGCGACGCCGTCGGCTTGTACGACCCCGACTACGTGTGGCATGACCTGGCCCAGGTCTGGCAGACGCCCGGCGAGGGCGAGCAGCTTGTCGACACCATGCTGGGCGGAAGTATCGAGAACCGCGCCGGGCAGATGGTGGCGCTGGGCATCTCGTCCGACATCGCTACCGCGATCGCGCGGGAGCAGGATGCGGCGATGGGCCGGGCCATCTTGGCGCTCTACCGCTCGGCCCGTCAACCGGCGATGGCCGAAGCCGGCCGGGCGCTCGAGAACGCCTCGGTACGGCCCGGCCTGTCGTTGCTGGCCAGCGAGGACCCCTACATCGGGGGTGACCAGACGCGGCGCCGCGCTGCCGAACGAGCCGGGGCCCGCACGGCGGTGCTGGAGGGGCTCGGGCACTGGTGGATGGTGCAGGATCCGGCGCGCGGTGCGGCGGCCCTGACCGAGTTCTGGGATTCGCTGGACTAAGCGCTTAGCTGGCGTACAGGCCCTAGGCTTCGTTTCGTGGGGAAATATCTCGTGCTCTATTCGCCGGCCCACCGAACCGGACAGGAGCTTCGATGGCGCCTTGCCGAGGACGCCGATGTCACCGATGTGCGGCGCCGCCTGGACAAGGCTGAGCCCGGCGAGTTCGTGACCGTCCCCGTGGTGCTGGAAGACGAACTGGAGACCCTGCTGCTGCGTGTGCAGCCCCACCAGTTCGGCGCGTGGCTGGTTCTTGACCTTCCCGAGGTACAGCGTTCGACGGCGCCGTTGCCGGCCGCGCGCGCCCGGGTGCCGGACTTCGGACAGATTTTCCGGGATGCGGCGGAGGCGGTTCGAGAATCGACGCGCCAGCAGGGTAAGTAAAGCCGCGCCCCCGCCTGCCTGACCGCGGTACCGGGTTGGCGCCCGCCACTCCGGAACGCTAATTTCTCGGGGTGATGTTCTCAGCTGCTGGTCCCCTCGCGCGATGGATCTCCCCCTTTCTCACACTCGCGGCCGTTGCCGGCCTAGGTTTTGTTGCAGAGCCGGTGCAAGCCGGTCGCGCCCCGGCGGTGCGGTTGGCCGCCGACGGCAACCCACTGGCCGGCATGCCCTTCTACGTCAACCCCAACTCCGCGGCCATGCGCGCCGCCCAGCATGCCGAACCGCCGAGTCCCGAGCTGACCGCTATCGCCAACACCCCGCAGGCGTACTGGGTCGTGCCGGGCTCGTCGGCGGCCACGGTCGCGAAGTACGCCGGCGACGCGGCGGCCGCCGGCGCCCTGCCGGTGTTCACCCTCTACGGAATCCCGCACCGCGACTGCGGCAGCTTCGCCGCGGGGGGTTTCGGTTCGGCCGGGGAATACCGCGGCTGGATCGACGGCATCGCCGCAGACCTGGGCTCATCGCCGGCGGCTGTCATCGTCGAACCGGATGCGCTCGCCATGGCCGACTGCCTGTCGGGTGACCAACGCCAGGAGCGCTATGACTTGATTCGCTACGCGGTCGAGACGCTGACGCGTGATCCGAACGCAGCCGTGTACGTCGACGGTGGTCACCTGCGCTGGCACAGTGCCGAGGACATGGCCGGCAGGCTCAATCAGGCCGGCGTCGGACGTGCTCGCGGCTTCAGCCTCAACACGGCCAATTTCTTCACCACCCAGGACGAAATCGGTTATGGCGAGGCGATTTCGGGGCTCACGAACGGTTCGCACTATGTGATCGACACGTCCCGCAACGGGGCCGGGCCGGCGCCGGACTCCGCGCTGAACTGGTGCAACCCCAGCGGCCGGGCCCTGGGCACTCCGCCCACCGCAGCTACCGCGGGGGCGCACGCCGACGCCTACTTGTGGATCAAGCGTCCCGGTGAATCCGACGGAACCTGCGACAAAGGCGATCCGCCGGCGGGCACCTTCGTGAACCAGTTCGCGATCGACCTGGCTCGCAGGGCGGGTCAGTAACACCGCCTTCAGTCAGCATGCGTAAAAAACCCGGCACCGGGTAAACACACGTGTAATAGCCGCTATGCAGGAGTGGAGGGCTGCACGGTGAGGTGGGTGCTGGGTGTCATAGGCGCGGCGGCGGTGCTCGGGTCGCTCTTCGGGCTGACCCTGCCGCTGTCGCTGCAAGTGGTCGATCGCAGCGAAACGCCGATAGGGTGCGGTACGGGACTTCACCCCGACCACACCCGTGCGGCACGCGAGGACACCATCAATCACGATCTTCACCACAACTTCGGTGCACCGTACGAGATCAGTGACTACCGGGATCAATGTGACGCGATCGTCGCAACCCGACGCGGAATTTCTTTCTCTGTCATGGTCTTTGGCGGCGCGCTGCTGACCACCTCGGTTCTGCTCGCGCTGCAGGCAGCCGGATACGTCGATTTCTCCCGAGGTGGGGGTAATCGACGGTGGGTTACCCGCGATAGCGACCGGGTCACCGTCCCGGACCCCTCGCCCCCGGCCGCGCGTTCCTGCGATGATCTGAGCAACGCCCTGACCAGTATCGGCATCCGGTTGCAGCACTGATCGAGCATTGAACCGGCCCTTACCTCCCGGCCGGGTGACATTGTCTGGAACGGAAGCATTCACGGGCCAGCCGACTGCCGTCGCAGTGCAGAATTTCTCGCACATCTCCGTTGGCGTTTCTGACATCGACACCTCCTACACCGACGTGCTGGGCATGGATGTCGTGTTCGACGTGGAACTGCAAGCGGTCGGGCCCATCGAAATCATCGAATTGCCCGGCGGCGCGTCCAGCACGGTACAGCTCTGGCGACCCGGACAAACGGGCGTCGCTGAACAGCGATGAACGGTGGGCATTCGCGTACAGACGCGGATGACAAGCCTCAGCCCTCTAGTCTCGCGGAATGGACCGTGTCTGGCAGTGGGCCTGGGATCACCACAGATCGAAGTACTCGTGGATGATCTGCGCGATCGGTTTCCCTGTCGCGCTCCCGGTCTACCTGGTCCTGTCGTTCATCATCGTGGCTTTCGAGAAATCGAGTCGCTACATCGAGTCGGCCGGTGTCACCGTGGTCGCGGTGCTGGTGCTGATGTACGCGCTGGTTCTGCCCGGCCTGGGCGCGTGGCGGCTTGTCGGTCGATGGGCTGCGGGACAGGAGGTCGATCGGGCGGGCGCTCTGGAGGCCACGTATGTGTGGTCTCGCCGGGGCGCCCCTCGGGCATTGGCCGTCGTCGCCGTCGTGGCCGGCGTTTTGGCGGTCACTGTCGGTGTCATTGCCGGCGCGACCGGATCGCGGCTTGGCCAGTATGGGATCTTGGGTGCCGTTTTTGGGCCGACCTGCCACGCGGTCGGGGTGCACAGCCTGGCGGAGGCCCCGCTGCGCCCGGTAAGGGTTGCGCTCGCCGGTGGCACGGCAATCGGGGACACCCTGCCGCGGTCTCGCCCTACGTTCGCCGCCTGGACGAACCTGTCGATGCTCGGGGTCGCGTCTGCCTTCGCTGTCTCGGGCGCGATGTTCACCGCTGTATTGGACCGGGCCAATCAGGTTCCCGCGCTTTGGCTGGTGATCGGGTTCGCGTTGACCCTGGGATTCGGTGTACCGATCACGGTCTTCGCCTCCTTCTCCCCCGCCCTGAAACCCATCGAGGATCTCGCCGACGGAACGAAACGCGTTGCGGCCGGCGACTACAGCCAACGTCTGCCGGTGGTTCAAGACGACGACCTCGGCGCGCTCGCGGCGTCGTTCAACCGTATGCAGGCCGGGTTGGCTGAGCGGCAACGACTGCAGGGGGCGTTCGGAACCTATGTCGACCCGGCCCTGGCCGCGCGACTGCTGGAGCAGGGTGACGATGTGTTCACCGGGGAGCGCCGTCGGGTGACCGTGATGTTCGTCGACATCCGCGACTTCACTCCGTTCGCCGAGGCAAACAGCGCAGAGGACACGGTATCCCGGCTCAACGCCTTGTTCGAGATCGTCGTGCCTGCTGTCGTCGATGCCGGGGGGCACGTCAACAAGTTCCTGGGCGACGGCGCGCTGGCTGTCTTCGGCGCCCCTAACGACCTCGCCGATCATGCCGACGCCGCTGTCGATGCTGCTGTGCGCATTCACCGTCTGGTCGCCGAACGTTTCGACGGCACGCTGCGGATCGGCATCGGCATCAACACCGGTGTGGTGATTGCCGGCACCATCGGGGGCGGCGGCAAACTCGAGTTCACCCTGATCGGCGACACCGTAAATGTCGCCGCCCGGGTCGAGCAGCTCACCAAGACCACCGGCGACGCAATCCTTCTCACCCAACAGAGCGTCGAGGCCCTTGTTCGCCGACCGACCGGACTCGTGGACCGCGGATCCCACGCATTGAAGGGAAAGGCAGCCCCGGTGCAGGTTCTCGGCCTCGACCCGGCGGCCGACGCGCGAGAGGTGCCCTGACGCCCCTTGCGCGTCGCGCCAGCGATCGCGCGACTCAGTGCCTATTCTCGGCGCATGGTCGACTTCGCGGATCGTGGGCTCGTCCGGGACGAGGGACATTTGGGCCGTCCGGTTACCGGTGCGCTCACCGGCGGGGGGAACATCGTTGTCATCCATACCGACGGTGGCTGCAGACCCAACCCCGGCCCCGGCGGGTGGGGCGCGGTGCTGCGCCAACGCCACCATGTCCGCGAGCTGTACGGCGGCGAACCCGGTCAGACCAGCAACAACCGGATGGAACTGACGGCGCCCATCATGGCTCTGGAGGCGCTCACCCGCGCGGTGGAGGTCCAGCTCTACACCGACAGCACCTACGTCCGAAACGGCATCACGAAGTGGGTTCTCGGCTGGGAGCGCAACGGATGGATGACTGCCTCCAAGCAGCCAGTGAAAAACGTCGACCTGTGGCGCAGGCTGCAAGCTGCCTGCGCGCGGCACCGTGTCGAGTGGCGCTGGGTAAAGGGGCACGCGGGAATCGCCGACAACGAACTCGCTGACCAGCTGGCGACTCGGGGTATGCAGGAGGCGATGACCATAGCTCCGGCTCACCGAGGCAGCTTGCTCTGAAAGTCAGAGCATGCTGATCGGTTCACTCAACGGTGATCGTCAGGTCCGTCCCCCAAGCGGGCCGACTCTTTCGCCTCGTCGGCGCGTTGAGGCCGCAGTGTGAGCTCGGAGTAGACCTACCGGAACTTTCCGCCGCGTGGATGCAGCGCGGGCGTTTCGTTCGCCATCTCGATAGTGACCGTGGTTGCTCCGTGGGCAGCCAGGAAAGCCGACAAACAGTCTCCTAGTGCAGCCCTCACCGCTTCTCCGTCGCGGGGGTATTCCACCGCAGGCAACGGTCAGACTTGATGCGGACGCTGCGGCTGGCGTCGGGTCATTCCCGCTTGCTCCTGGCTGCCTGCTCGATACGCCTCGCACAACGCGCCGACATACATCAGCCCATCCGCGCCGTGACCCCTCTGCCCTAGCCCGCCCCGACTGCGGCATCCGGGCTGATACCCAGTGTTCGTGGTGTCGCCGTTGAGAGCACCGCCTGGGGCTTCCCGCGCAGCTCTGCGACCAGGTCATGCTCGAAGGCGGGCACGCTCAGTCGGCGGCGCTTGAACTCCCGATCGAGCGCCGCGATGAACAAACCCTCGCCGGGGCGGCGGCAGCCCAGAACGGCCCTCTCGTTCATCACATCCCGTGTTAGAGCCGCCGCCGGGCACGCGGCCACAACCTCCAGCGAGGCCCGCAGGTCAAGGGTTGTCTTGACTCCGCAGGACGGCGAGGTGCCGATCCCGATGATGCCAGCGACCTCGATACCCGCCTGTTGGTAATCGGCCACATCACGCGCCACCTGGCGTGCGAGACGCTTGTAAATGACCTTGGTCCACCAAAGGAATGCGCCCAGCAAAACACCCCGCATCACATACAGCGGTCGGCCCGTGGAATCGTAAAGCCGAAGGCTGTGGCGTTTGAGCACGCCGCCCCAAGCCAGCCGCTCCGGGCAAGGCAGCTGATGGATGCCGTAGCCGGAAGCGATCAGTTCATCGACGATTTCGGCCACCGCCCCGGGCCGGGTAGCCCCACCCGCGTACCGAGTGTTCTCGTTCAGTAGGCAGTGCGATACGAATACAACTCGGCGACTGCGCTCGTCGCGCAGTTGGTCGAGCAGTAGCCGGGCCGATTCTCGGGTCGTCGACACGAGTCAATGTTTCACGAGCTGAAACCGGTCATCTGCGCCCACCGGCGGCTTGCCCTGCCGTCGGGCACAGATGTTACCGATTCCTGCAGCCGCACTTGAGATTTGGAACTCCAGCCGACATATCCGAGTCCTAAGCTGACCGCAGAGTAGACAGCGGCTTCGGTCCACATGTACCCGACACCCCAACGTCTGCCGAGAAAGACAGGCTCGTTGATCATGCCGCGAGACGTAGCCACCGCATACGCGGCGTGCACGTACGCGAGCGCGGCAAACGATCCGGAAAAAAACTTGGACACTTCGCGTTTCACGGTGTTCTACCTTTCACTAGCTCAGGTCACCGACCGTTGGAATGGATGCCGCTCGGGCGTCCGGCGCAGCGGAGGATTGGCGCAACTCGCGAAGTCAGTCTGGGCTTCCCCGCGCGCGGTCGCTAGGGCCCGAAGTCCCTAGTTCACAGCGATTCAGGTTTCAACCGGCCGGATTTGGGCTGCCAGCGTTGGCCGCGGTCGTGCCGGCAGCGTCGAGTCCAGCTTCACATGGCCGCGCTGCCAGGGACTTTCGGCACTAGCTCGACGTGTCCAGCAGTGGCTTAATTTGGCTCAGCACCTCGCGCGAAGGAGATAACTCATGTCGACTGCTACGAGGGTCTCCGCGATTGACTATGCGGTCGCCGCTGTGCGCCACCGCCCAACGGCCCGGATGGAGAAGCCCTCCGAGCAACTGCCCCCAAAGCTGTGCGCCGTTGAACCCAGGCAATGATGAGCACCGGGTGGCACGTTGTCGATGGAGCTTGATAGCACGGTCGTTGGGCTGACGTCGGAGCAGGCCGCGCGTCGGCTGGCGGCCGACGGGCCCAACGAGTTGCCGACGGCGAAGCGGCGCAACATTTTCCGCGAGACATGGGATGTGATCCGCCAACCCATGCTGCTGCTTCTACTCGGTGCCGGCACGGTCAACTTCCTGCTCGCCGAGCCACTCGACGGCGCGATGTTGATGGCTTTCGTAGTCGTCGTTATCGCGATCTCGATTTATCAGGAACACAAGACCGAACGGGCGTTGGCCGCGCTGCGGGATCTTTCCTCACCGCGGGCGCTGGTGGTACGTGACGGCGCTCAGCGGCGCGTGGCAGGCAGGGATGTGGTGCGCGGTGATCTGCTGCTGCTGGCTGAAGGCGATCGGGTGCCCGCTGACGCGGAGTTGGTGGACTGCGCGAATTTCTCGGTCGACGAATCGGCGCTGACCGGTGAGTCCGTGCCGGTGCGGAAGGTGGCGATCGAGCCTGCGGCGCTCTCGGCGACGATGGGGCGCGCGGGCGGGGATGCGACGCCGTGGGTTTTCTCGGGCACGCTCGTGGTCAAGGGGCACGGCATGGCCGTCGCCAAGGACACCGGGGCGGGCACCGAGCTGGGCAAGATCGGCGCGGCACTGCGAACGATCGAGCCGCAGCGCACCCCTTTGCAGCGCGAAATCGACCGCTTGGTGCGGATTCTGGCATTCTTCGGGATAGCCGCCGCGGTCGGCGTAGTCGTCGTTTACTGGTTGACCCGCGGGAACTGGCTGGCCGGGCTGCTGGCCGGCATCGCGACCGCGATGGCGCTGCTGCCCGAAGAGTTTCCCGTGGTGCTGACCGTGTTCATGGCGCTGGGAGCCTGGCGGATGTCACGCAAGCATGTGCTCACGCGCCGGCCCCCGGTCGTCGAGACGCTTGGATCAGCGACCGTCTTGTGCGTGGACAAGACCGGGACCTTGACGTTGAACCAGATGACGGTGCGGCAACTCATCGTCGACGGACAGGCGTTCACCTGTGATGGGCAACCGATGCCGGAGCCGTTTCACACCATTGCTGAATTCTGCGTGCTCGCCTCCCCGATCGATCCGTTCGACCCTATGGACAAAGCGTTCAAGGAGCTCGGCGAGAAGTATCTGTCCGGTACCGCGCACATGCACGCCGATTGGGAACTGGTCCGTGAGTATCCGCTTTCCGAAAGAATCTTGGCTCTTTCGCATGTGTGGCGCTCACCCGATCGGAACCACTATGTGATCGCCGCCAAGGGCGCGCCAGAAGCGATCGCCGACCTCTGTCACTTCGACGCCGAACAGCTCGCATCGATGACCGCGCACGTGGAGAACGCCACTGCCGATGGTCAGCGGGTACTGGCCGTGGCGTGCGCGCGATTCGCGACCAACAGCGCACTACCCGCACAACAGCACGATTTCGATTTCGAATACCTAGGGTTGGTCGGCCTACATGACCCGGTTCGCCCCGGGGTGGCCGACGCCATCGCCGAATGCCGGTGCGCAGCGATACGAACGATCATGATCACCGGCGACTACCCCGGAACCGCACTGGCCATCGCCCGCGAAATCGGTCTCGATCACACCGCCGGGGCCATCACCGGCGCCGAACTGCACACGATGCCCGAAGACCAACTGGCCGAGCGTATTCGTTGGACGAGCGTATTCGCGCGAATGGTGCCCGAGCAGAAGCTTCAGCTTGTCCGGGCGCTGCAGGCCAACGGCGAAGTGGTCGGGATGACCGGCGACGGGGTCAACGACGCTCCCGCACTGCGAGCAGCCGACATCGGCATCGCGATGGGCGCCCACGGCACCGACGTTGCCCGCGAATCGGCCGCACTGGTGATCACCGACGACGACTTCACCTCGATCGTGGGTGGCGTGCGTCAGGGCCGTGGCATCTTCGACAACCTGCGCAAAGCCATGTCCTACGTCATCGCGGTGCACATGCCGATCGTGGGCATGTCGCTCATCCCCGTCTTCGTCGCCGACTGGCCCCTTGTCCTGCTACCGGTACAGATAGCGTTCCTCGAACTCATCATCGACCCCGCCTGCTCGGTAGTCTTCGAGGCCGAACAGATCGATCCCAACATCATGGAAGCGCCCCCGCGCGGGCTGCATGAGCCGATGTTCGGTGCGCGGGTGTTGGCCATCGCCGCGCTGCAAGGGTTGTCGGTGCTGGCCGCAACCGTCGCGGTGTACCTGTGGGGGGTGCTCAGCGACCGACCCGATGATGTGGTGCGCTCAGTCACCTTCGCTACGCTCGTCGTGGGCAATCTGGCACTGATCCTGGTGAATCGTTCATGGCGGCTGCCGGTATGGCGAACCTTCCAGCAGCGTCAGAACCCGATGCTGAAATGGATTCTGGGCGGGGCCGCGCTGCTTCTCGTCGCAGTCATTTCGGTTCCGGGGCTGCGCCAAGCGTTCAACTTCGGCCCCATCACACTCGCCCAGTGGGGCGTGGCCATCATCGCCGGGTTCGCCGGCGTCGTCTGGTTCGAGATCTACAAAACCATCTCTGCACGCCGACAAGCGCGCTCCCCCACGCACGTTGCTGCGACACCGAGGCAGCCGCGAGACGAACGGGTCAGGCCACCGTGACGAGCTCGGGAATATCGGTGGGCCTTCAACTGGGTACCCAACCCCCGCTCAGCGCTACCCGCGCCTTTCTCCTCGGGGCTCGGGCCATGCGACTGGACTCGGTGATGCTCATCGACCACTTCCAGAACGTCTTCCCCAGCGTTCTCTGGGACCAGGAGTTGACCTGGCTCGCTGCGCAACGTCGCACGCCACATGAGTTTTTCGACTACCAGGTGCTACTCGGCTACCTGGCATCGCGGGTGGGTCGGATGCGCCTGGGCGTGGGGGTGACCGAGCCGATACGGCGCCACCCCGTGCTGATCGCACAAGCCATGATGACGCTGTCACATCTCACCAAACGCGCTCCGATCCTGGGCATCGGTGCCGGCGAGCGGATGAACATCGACCCGTACGGGCTGGACCCCTCCGAACCGGTCACCCGCATAGAGGAGGCTCTGCAGATCATCCGGTTGTGCCTATCGACCCAAGGGCCGATCACCTTCTCGGGTAAGCATTTTCGGCTTGAACGGGCAACCATGGATCTCAAACCCGCCAGAGGCAGGGTGCCAGAAATCTGGATCGCCGGCCACGGCCCCCGCATGCTGCGACTGACCGGACGGTACGGCGACGGGTGGTACCCGACCGCAGTGGTCTCACCGTGCGAGTACGCAACGAAGCTGGCGACGGTACATGCCGCGGCCAAGGAAGCCGGGCGAAATCCCGCGGCGATCACCCCCGCGCTGCACCGCTTCACGGTGCTCGGCGCCACCGAACAGGAGGCGCGAGCGATGCTCGAGACAAAGGTCATCCGTGCGCTGGGCCTCATGGCACCCGCTCACGTGTGGCGCCAAGCCGGCGCCGTACACCCGTTCGGTGAACACTTCAACGCACTCGTCGATTTCGTGCCCGACCACTACAGCCGTCAGGCGCTGGACGAGGCCATTGCCGCCGTGCCGGCCGGCCTAATGGCCGAGGGACCCCTATTGTGGGGAACTCCCGAACTGGTGGTGGCCAAACTGCGGGCATTCGGCAACTCCGGCCTGCGCCACGTAGTCCTCGCACCCGTCTCAGGCATGGTCTCCAAACATGCCGCCCTCTACGGGCTGTGGGCCACCGGACGGATAGCCCGAGCACTTCGTGCGAGTGCATGGCGCCAGGTCGAAGAACACAGAGGCCGAGTTCACGGGCCGGGTGAGTCCGCCCCTGGCGCGAGAACAGCGACTTGACCGGCAATGTGCGAAGCCGAAACCACCGTGCCCGGCTACAAGGATCCGCCCGTTCGGCTGCCACCACACCGCCCGTTGGGACGCTGCCGGCCCACAGGGGCATGCGGGAAGCAATCGCTCTGGCTAGCCGCTGAGTGGAGCCGAGGGTAAGCGAACCTGCGGCTCTGGCCGGTGAACGACACGGACCAATTTGGTATCAGCTGTCAAACGCCACTTCTGTTAACAACAGTCACGTACTTAACATCACGCGATGCAGGACTTGTCGATCAATTTTTGCCTACGGCAAGCGCGCCCTATTGCCCGTCGTGACGTTTTGCGCTACGCCGTCGCTCTGTCCGCGCTGCCGGGGCTGTCAGCGGCGATCGCCGCCGTTCCTGCGGCGGCCGCCTCCCCACCCAAACTGATCGACTTCGCCATGCGCCAAATTCCAGCGGAGCACATCAAAGCCGGCGGCTACTCCGGGGTCATCAACTACGTCTCGCTGTCGCGTCCAGGCTCGTCGTTCGGCGCCAAGCCGATCACCCGGTCCTACGCCGAAGAGCTGACCGCTGCCGGGCTGATGATCGTCAGCAACTACCAGTACGGCAAGCCGGGGGGGACAGCGCAGTCGGACTTCAAACGAGGGTTCGCCGGCGGCGTCGACGATGCCCGCACCGCGTGGAAGTTGCATACCGCCGCAGGTGGCGGTCAAAGTGCACCGATCTTCTTCACCATCGACGAGGACATCAACCGTGATACCTGGAACAACGTGGCGCTGAAGTGGTTTCGCGGAATCAATTCGGTGCTGGGCGTGCAGCGCACCGGCGTCTACGGCGGTATCGATGTGTGCCAATGGGCGGCCGCCGACGGGGTTATCGGAAGTTCGCGGACCCCCGGCCACCGCTGGGCCTGGCAGACCAAGGCCTGGTCCGGCAGCAAGATCGACCCAGCCGCGGTTCTCTACCAACGCGTGGTCAGTACGGCGTCAAACCCAGGGCCGAAGGTCGGTGGACAAGAGGTCGACGTCAACGATGTCCTTGCCGCGGATTGCGGTCAGTGGCATCTGCATCGCTGAGCTGGGGACGACGTAGCCGACGACTCATCACATGGGTGGAGCTAAGGGGACTCGAACCCCTGGATCTGGTCCTCGTCAACCCCACTAGCTGGGCCTTTGACCTTACTCGATCGATTTCAGTGCAATTCGTCACCTGCGGTTTTCGGTTCGGCGCGTTGACGGCGTCAACACAGCGCAACGTCTCCATTGTTTCAGCGATGGTCTCAGGCTTGGACCGAAAAAATAACTCGACCATCGCCGAACACCGCGGGTGCTGCCACCTGTCACACGGACACCACCCCCGACGACCTGCACCTACTGGGACAAGGCCGGCTGGGATGCCGAGGCCGTGCGCGACGATCTGAGACAACGTCGTCTTAGTGGCCCCGCCCGTTATCAACGGGTAGCAACACGCTCGAATCTATGTATGCGACAAGGGGGCTGATGCTGGGCAAGTCATCGTTGTTGCCGGTTCATGGGCTGGCGAAGCAGCACGCCTGGACCGTGATCATGTCGACCTCGACGCCGGTGTGGTGCGCATCGCTAACTCGAAATACGACAAATCCAGGCAGATCTTGCTGCACCACACCACAATTGCGGTGCTGCGCGATTACAGCCAGCTGCGAGAGCACACCGCCGGCACCGAGGGGTGGTCAGCGTTTTTCGTCTCGGCCAGCGGCCGATTGGTGGTCAACACGATCGACTACACCTTCGCCGATCTGCTCGGTCCCGCCGGAATCCATACCACCACCGGCCAGCCGCATCCGAGGGTCGGTGATCTGCGTCATTCCTTCGCAGTGCGCACTCTTCTGGAGTGCTATCGCGGTGGCGCCGACGTCCAAGCGCAGCTGCCGCTGCTATCGACTTGGATGGGCCATATTTCGCCACGAAGGTGGGCCTCCGCTGCTGATCGGGGCGGGGGGACGCCACGAATCGACGGGTCGTCGAGTTCGGGGGCGGGTGGATTTCTGGTGGTGGCGACGTGGAGCAATTCGCTCAGACCGCGCGCGGAGTGCGAACTGCGTAGAAGGAGGCGGGTCGAGACGGTTCGCCTCGGCTGGTCGCATTGGGCTATTTCGCGCTCGGGGATGGTGCCGCCGTGGCCGCGAGGACCTACCTGGGTCACTATTACGGCTTCAGCGGTGAGTATGCCAAGCACGTGATCTCGGGGGCGATGAAGAGCCGCGATGAGGTGGTCGAAGCCATCGGCGCCTTCAGCGCGGCGGGCTGCGACGAGCTGATCATGTTTCCGTGCATCGCCGATCCCGAGCAGGTCGATCATCTCGCCGTCGCTGCGAACCTCAAACCGGGCAGCACCCAGTGACAGTGCGTTCGCTCACGACGCCATCTCAGCCGAATACCAAGACGCAAATAGCGGGGGATTTCATGACGAATACCAGTAAAGATCCCATCGTGGTCATTGGAGCGACCGGCCAGCAGGGTTCGGCAACGGTGGACGCATTGGTCGATCGTGGGATGGCTGTCCGCGCTCTTACGCGCAGCGTCGACAGCGCTGCAGCGCGGGCGCTGGCCGGACGTGGAGTGGAAGTCGTTGAGGCCGAGTTGGATGCGCCGGACTCCATCCGGCGTGCCTTCGAGGGCGCCGGAGCCGCTTTCGCGATGACGAGCTTGTTGGGACCGCGCGGCGTCGACGGTGAGGTCGCGCACGGCAAAGTTATCGTCGAGGCGGCGCACGCCGCCCAACTACCATTTCTCGTGTACAGCTCGGTTGGTGGTGCCGAGCGCAAGTCCGGGGTGCCCCATTTCGAGAGCAAGAGGCGGGTCGAGGAGTTTCTGATCGGCGCGGTGCCCGCGAACATCATCCGGCCGGCGTTCTTCATGGAGAACCTGTTGGAGATGATCGATAGAAAGGATGGCAAGCTGGCGTTCAGCATGGCCATGCCCGGAAACGTTCCGCTGCAGATGATTTCGGTTCGCGACATCGGTAGCGTGGCCGCGACTCTACTGGTTCGCCGCGACTCCGCCGCTGCGCCGGTGGAGATTGCCGGCGACGAAGTTAGCGGCGAGCAGATCGCCAACCTGGTGGCTCAGCGGTTTGGTGAATCTGCCACATTCGTTGAGCTGCCGCTCGATGTATTCGGCGACGATGACGACGGCAGAGCTATGTTTCGTTGGTTCTCCGATCCGCCTTCCTATCGCGCCGATTTCGCTCGTACTCGCGACCTCGGCGACGACGTAGAGGATCTGTCGCGCTGGCTGGCGAGGCAGCCCAGCCCGTACTCCGAGGCTCAATCCTAGGATCTGAAAACTCTTCCGCCCCAACGCGGTTGATCGGGCCACCCACTCCGCAGGGCCTGTGCTCCCGAGATATGAGCATCATTCGTTTCGCGCCTCACCAAAACACCCGTGTCACGGGCCTGAGGAAAGTCCGACACGCTTCTGAGCTCGTCTATGCGGCTCGGTATACCTTGTGCTGCATGCCCAGTCGGTTGTCGCCGGCGGGGAGTAGACGGCCTTCGCCGATAAAGACTGCACGGTTGACCCAGTTGTAGCGCGGATCGCCGGTGGTCAGCGTCCAGGTGGTGCGAATCGATTGGTCGGTGAATTCGGTTGGTGTGAGCGATTGGACGGCCTGTAAGAAGGCCTCGGTGGGTTCGACGAAGCCTTGGTACGCGACGTGGATGAGTGCTCCGTCGTCGGTTTGCATCAGGACGCGCACGTCGATGGCGGCGTAGCCGTCATCGAGTTGGCGGAACAGGTCGGTGCCGGGGTGAACGCTGTTTGCGTTCAATCGGTCACCGATGAGCCGTGCCGAGGGAAGTACATGGTGGTGAAGCACGCCGTTGTCGAGTCGACCTATGTCGGAGGGCTGTTCGGCCGCGACGGTCCACTCAAATTCGTAGGTCAAACGCATCGATTTCTCTCCTCCCACCGCTGACGGTTAGTTAATTATCGATGATCTTCAGGACATCAATTACCGCAGAGCCCGGATCGATGAGAGCGCCGAATTCTTTGATGGACGAACGAAAGTGCGCGCTTTGTTCATGCTCGGCGACCGCGGCGATCGAGGCCCACCGATCATGGAGGTAGAAGGTGAGGCCGTCTTCGCCGCGGCTGACGGTGTATAGAAGATTGCCCGGTTCCGCGCGTGACGGGACGGCCACGGCTCGCAGGACCTCGGCGAGTCTGTCTGCGGCTTGCTGGTCTTCGCCCGCACGATCGTCTGGAGTCCGAAAGGGCTGTTTTCACCGATGCTGCGCCGTATGCGCGCCGGCAAGTCGTCGCCTTGGTCGTGTTCACTCATCGCGGTGCGTCCTTTTCTGTCGTCATTTCGCCCCGATAGCAACGGCCGGGCCGGCACGCAGTATCGCCGGCGCCAGGTTCTGATATTCGCCGCCGAAGTTGTGTTTCCCGACCTGGTGGGTCAATACCCCGAGCTGCTCGATGCTGCGGGCGGCCGCCGCGTGCCCGGTATCAAGTGCTGTGAAGCCAGCATCGCGGGCCAGCGTGGCCACGACCGCTTTGGCTGCAGTATCGTCGCCGGCCAGAAACACCGGCGGCGGGGTGGGCGTGTCATGCCAGAGCCGAATGTCGAGAAGTTGTGAGGGCATGGTGCTGAACGCTTTCACCACCCGAGCGTCGGGCAATTCGCGTTGCAGCTTTTCGGTCGTCGACGAGCGGGCCATGAACTCGAGATCGTGGCTGTGCTGGAAATGCTCGTCGACCCGCAGCGGGTTCATGGTGTCGATGACGATTTTGCCGGCGATCGGACCGGTCGCCGATAGCACGGCGGGTAGCCGCGGCCAGTACACCGAGAACAGCACGACATCGCCGAAGGCGACAGCTTGAGCCGGTGTGCCGCGACGTGCGATCGGATGGTCGACGATAAAATCGTCGAGCTTGCGTTGGCATCCGTCCTTGGCGAGCAGGAGATCATGACCCGCGCGAAGCCACGCCTGCGCTAATGTCCGACCGATGTTGCCAGCGTTGACGACACCGATGCGCACTACGGATTCCTCATCTGGTGGCGACCAAGTCGAATCCACCGCTTGCCTCAATGTATTGGCCGGTAATCCAGGCCGCCTGGTCAGAAGCCAGGAACGCGGCCACGGCGGCTACGTCGTCGGCTTGTCCTAACCGCCGCAACGCGCTGATCTCCGAGATGGCCTGCTGATTGTGCGGGTCGCCGAGAAATTCTGAGCTCAACTCGGTCACCGTCCATCCTGGTGCCAATGCGTTAACCGTGATGCCACGCGGGCCCAGCTCGGCGGCGAGCATGACTGCCAAGGTGTCCACTGCCGCCTTGGCCATGCAGTAGGCGGCGGTAGACACCAGCGGGCGTTTCGACCGCCCGGAAGAAATGAACACGACTCGGCCAGCATCGCGTAAGCGTGGGATGGCGGCCTGAGTAACGAAGAACGGTCCTTTGACATTTGTGGCAAAGACCGCGTCGAAGTCGGCTTCCGACGTGTCCGATGGGGTCCCTGCCCGGCCGGTGCCGGCGTTGTTGATCAGGATGTCGAAGCCAGAATCGTCACGGCGGGAGGTCAGCTCGCCGTCTAAGGTGTCAAACAACGCACGGATACCGGCGTATGAGCTCAGGTCGGCCTGCACGGTGAAGGCTTCACCGCCCGCGGCCGCGATGGCGGCAACCACCGCCTCGGCCGCGGCGGCGTTGGACATGTAGTTGATAGCAACCAGCGCACCGTCGCCGGCTAGCCGCAGCGCGATAGCCCGACCGATGCCCCGCGAGCCCCCCGTAACGACTGCGACCTTGCCGTCCAGCGGCTTGCTCACGGCATATCACCGCCGCAGTTGTGGAACACGATGACCGGAAAACACGATGGCTCACCACATCGGGTGAGACCGCGCATGCCATATCTCACTCACTTTTGATACCCGATGACAGTCACCACGATCTTGTACGTTTCGCGCTTCAGTTGCGCGAGATCCGAGCCCAGGCAGCCGGGGTGGCGCCGACTTGCCGACGAAAATGGCGGCTCAGATGCGCTTGGTCGGCAAACCCGCACAGCGATGCCGTTGCAGCGACTGACATCCCACTGCGCAGGGCGATCTGGGCGCGCAGGACACGGCGTTCCAACACGTAGCGATACGGGGAGCACCCGACGGCCCGCGAAAACAGACGGGTAAACCAGGATGCTTCCACACCAGCCAAAGCAGCAAGGTCGATGACCGAGATGGGGTCGGCGAGGTTTTCTTCAATCCAGTCGGTCACCGCGCGCACGCCGTCCGGCCGCAGTGCCCCGGTGGGTGGCTTCATGGTTCTGCGAGAACCAATGCCGACCCGCAGTAAGAGCCGCTGAATGAGGTGTTGAGATCGCAGCGGTTCGGCACCGGCCACGGCCTCCATACGCAGCAGCTCCAGCAGATGGCGAACAAACCGGTCATCGAACAGACACAGAGCAGGCACCTCGACATATGAACGCCCTAGACGGTCGGCCGCCAGTAGGTCAGCCACACGCGGATTTACTGAGACGTGCAGTGCCTGGACAGGACCCTGCCACTCCCACAACATGGGAAGTCCCGCCGGCATAATCGACATCTGGCCCGCCGACATGCTCCCCTCGCGACTCGAATCCACCCACACCTGCCGCGCAGACGCCACGGGGATCGATTGCAGCACAAACACATGCGCCGACGAATTCTGCTGCTCACATTGCCCGCTCAATTGCGCGCGTTCCTCCACTACCACACCATCGGTGACGACCCTCGCCGCAAACGGATTACCGACTCCCCCGGCAAAAAGATGGCTATTCACACATCCATAATCCGCTCGGTCGATCAAACAGGTCGCCGAGCCCCCGCCGGCATCACCTCAAGATCATTGAGCGTCGCACCGGGTGCGTGTTGTCACCGCTCATCGGTTTGCCGCGCAGAGTGTGGAGGATGGTTGTTCCAGGGTGATGTGGGTGTCCGCGGCTCCGGAGATGAGCCCGTAGTTCTCGGCGGCCGCCTGTCGGCCGATATTCTTTCCCCGCAAGGGGCCGGCAAGCGCCCAGAGTTGGAAGTCGTCGGTGAGCATGTTCAGCTGAGGCTCGAAGTTGCCGGTGTCCCCGTTGCGCAGCGCGGTTGCTACATCGACCGTCGATTGGTGGTCCCCTGTGTCGGTGAAGGTCTCGACGCGGGGGGATAAAAGCGCCGTGCGGGGTGGAAGGTCGCAGCATTCATGTTGATGCCCAACGTTTTCCAGTACCCGACGCGATCCAGTGACTCGTCGGCGAAACGCCGCATCATTCCGCTTTGTGCGTGACTGAAGGCCGCCTGATCGGTCCACTGCGCCACGTTGACGTAGCGGAACCGGGCCTCTTCGCCATTGGCGTCGTCGGTCATCGTTTGGCAGGAGCGCCGCAGTTGTGGTCGAGGTAGTCGGCGAGTGTCCACTGAGGGGGCAGACCGAGTTGCTCAACGACGGGTGCGGAGTCCCAGTGCGGCTGGTACTCGGCGACGAACCCCATGAGCGCGAAAATGTTCGCAGCTGAGGGGGAGAATGGTCGGGCGAGGGTCTGATTGAGCCAGGCCACCCCAGCCGGCAGCGGGATGATCCGCACCTTGCTGCGTCCGGTCGTGGCGGCGATGGTGTCGGCGATCTGCCGCCAGGTCAGCCATTGCGGTCCGTTGGCTTCGATGAGGAGGTCCTCGCTGCCGGTATAAAGTGCGGCGCCGGTAATCATCTCGGCGACATCGCGGGTAGCGATGATCGGGGTGCCGTGCGAGGCGCCGCCGGGAGCCAGAAAGAAGCCGTACTTCTCGGCCAGGTTCCCGGTCAGGGATCCCCAGAATTTGGTGAAGCCGTGGTTGCGGAGCACGGTGGCGTGAGCAGAGGAGTCGACGGCCCCTTTGAAGCCGCCGAATACCAGGAAGACGTCCATGAACGCGGCGTTGCGCACGATGACTGATTGCATGGGCGATTGTTGGAGGCGCTGCTCGAGCCGGCGCTTGCCGGCCAACTCGGGTACTCGCTGCTCCCGCGGATAGCTCGGGGTCGACGATTGGACGAAGCGCTGGACGTCCGCCTTCTCGCAGATCTCGATGAATCCCAGGGCGTGGTCGTTGACGCTGGCAGCATTGTCGGATTTCTTCTGCGGAACAACACCGTTGGCCGTTGAGACAACGACGTCGATCCCCTCGACGGCTTTGGCCATTGACGCATCGTCGGCGAGGTCGCCTGTGACGTAACGGATGACACCGTGGTACGGGTCGCGGATCTTGGCCCCGTCACTGCGCACCAGTGCGGTGACGTCGAATCCTTTGTCCGCCAGAAGGATGGCGATTTTCGAGCCGACGTGTCCGGTGGCTCCTACCACGAGAAACTTGGTTTGAGTGGTGATCTTGACTGGTTCGGCAGCGTTGGTAGTCATCGTCGTGATTCTTTCGTGGTTTTGGGGACGGGAATCGGCGGAGTTGTTGTCAGGGTGTGGTTTTGGTGAAGCAGCCGCGATAGACACCGAGGGTGCCAGCGGCCAAGGCGGCCCCGAAGTTGACGGTGCGGGTGAATCCGTCGTCGATGACCATCGGGATGCCGGGGCCGGGGTGCAGCCCCGCACCGAAGGTCTGGGTGACCCAGTCGCGAACCCATCCGGACTCATCGACCCACTCCAGAGTCTCGAATCCAGCGCCGGTGATCGCCGTCTGCACCTGTTCGGGAGAGTCGAGGTGGCTGTCGGTGCCATCGATCGACCAGGGCATCGGAAAGGTCACGGGGCCATCGGTGATGCGGACGACGTCCCAGATCCCGAACTGATCGCCGTCGCAGAGTCGGTCGGCGATCGCGCGGTACCAGCGGGGCTTGTCGGCGATGTTCATGCAGACGTGCATGCTGATCGCGGCGGTGTAGGGCCGTTGGGGGTGGTGATCCTCGATAGGGTTGTGTTCGAACGTGACTCGGTCGTGCAGACCGCACCGGCGGGTCAGCGTCGTGGCGGTGTCGACATAGCCTGCGGTGATGTCGACGCCGTGCACGCTGGCCCCCGTCGATTCGGCGATCCGCCGGGCCGGTCCGCCGAAACCCGATCCGATATCCAGCACCCGATCGGCCGCCGTCAGGTGCATCGGGCCGATCGTGCGGTCGACGGCGGCCATACCACCGATGTGGTACTGGTCAAGGAAATTCAGCTGCTCCGGGGACAGTGGGCCGGTCAGATCGGCTTCGGCGAGTAGCCGCTCTACGGTCTGCTGCACGCCTGTTTCGGTGTAGGTCATGTTCTTGCTCCTCGTTCGTGATGAAAATGGCCGGTCACCGCGCCAGTTGACGGTCCGGATTGTGGGTGGCATGCCAGGTCGGCGAGTCGACGGCCAGCGTTTCGATCTCCTTGCCGTCCTGGAACATTCGCAGATACCGGTCGGTGTTAGGAGCGGGAGCGGGCATTGCTTTGGTCAGCGTGGTTATCGCACTGGCCATACCGGAGAGTCCGCGGGTGGTGCCCGGCATGGTGGTCGGGCAACGCCGGGCGATGGTCTCCATGGATTTCGGTGCTCGTCCCGTGAGTCGTTGCACCCCGCCGCGGTCGCGTAATTCCGCGGCGCGTGCATCGTCGTGATGCACCATCGCCCGCACCGGAAATCCTTTGTCTAGCAGGGCCATGGCGGTGTGGGGGCCGGTCTTTCCGGCAGCTGAGGTCACCAGGACGGTTCCCAGGCGTCGTACCAGGTGGCGATGGTCTCAATACGGGTGAGGAATTCCCACACTTTGTGCGGCGTGGCGTTGATGCTGATCGACTGAGTCGGCGTGCGGCTGCGCGTGGTCACCGTTGTCAGCTAGCGGGTACAGACTGCAGCGGGCGGGAATTCATCATGGCGGTGTGCTCCTCGCGCCAGCGGGCGTCCTGGATCCCCAGTGTCGGATTGGGGGGAATGGGCAGGTCCCACTGACGATCCAGACGGCGCAGGTTGTAGCCCGGCAGGAACGGGACGGCCATGAATTTCGCCATCGCCGCGAGTCGGTTCGCCGCGGTCTGGCGGGCGAACGGCATCGCCGAATAGCGGCGTGCCGTCGCCAGGAAGCTCTCGGCCGGTGCGCCGGTCAGCTCTTGGAGGGTCTCGGTCACGCCGCCTTCGAATTCGAACACCCCGGCTTTCATGTCGCCGCCGATGTAGCGCAGGTACACACTCGCCGATAGGGGGTCGACACGCTGCTGGCGGGCGACCTTGGTAAACAGCGAATAGGGCAGCGACACCGGGATGACACGGTGGCCCACCGCCTCGGCCACCACAGCGGCCATCTGCTTGCCGGACAACAGCTCCGGGCCGGTCGGGCGGTAGGTCTTGCCGACGTGACGGCCGGGATCCCGCAGGACCGCGACGACAGTGCGGGCGATGTCCTCATTGGAGACCGGTGCCGCCTTCGCGTCACCGCTGAGGACCGGATAGATGCCGAGCAGAGCGGCAAAGTCGATGGTGCGCAGGAAGTTGTCGGCGAACATACCGGGGTTGACTATCGTGTGGGCGATCCCTGGCAGGTCGGCGAACACCCGGTCCATCAGCCAGGTCTGCCGCGTGAAGTTGACCGGGTGGCTGCGATGAGAGGTCCATTGGCTCATCTGCACGATCGACTCCAGGCCGGCGTAGCGTGCGCTCACGGCGAAGGCGACGGCACTCTGCAAGGCATGCGGATGGAAGGGCGCCATGAAGTAGGCGCGCTGGGCGCCCCGCATGGCGGCGACCAGCTGATCCGGGTCGAACAGGTCGGCCACCGCCAACTCGGCGCCCACCCCCCGTAGTGCCTCGGCGCGCCCGTCAAGGCTGCGGACCATGGCACGGACCGGGAATCCCTGGGCGAGCAGGGCATTCACCACGGCCCCGCCGGTCTTTCCGGTCGCCCCGGTGACCAGGATCGTAGGCTTGATCGCCATCGCAGTCTCCTTTTAGATGTTGGTAGTAATCCAATAAGGATTATGTCTATACTCCAAAATGTCAAGCCGAATCAGACGGGAGTCGATGGACATGCGGATGTCCCAGGCGGAGAAGGACAAGAGCCACGCCCGGATCGTGGCCAGTGCGTCCCGGCTGCTACGCGAGCGCGGCATCGACGGTGCCAGCGTCGGAGAGGTGATGAAGGACGCCGGCTTGACCCATGGGGGGTTCTACAAGCACTTCGCCAGCAAGGACGCTCTCGTGGAAACCGCGCTGCAGACGGCCTTCGCGACGTTCACCGAGATACTCAGAACTGGTGGACCGGGCGCGGTGCAGGCTTGGCGGGACGTGTACCTCTCCGACACGCACGTCCACAACCCCGGAAACGGTTGCCCGGTCCCGGCGCTCGGTATGGACGTCGGCCGCGGAACAACTCAGATCAAAGCGGCTTTCAGCCGCGGCGTCGAGGACACCGTCAACGCCCTCGCCGCAACCATGGACGGTGCACCCGAGGAGCGCCGTACCGCCGCGTTGCAACAGTTCAGCATGCTCGTCGGCGCCGTCGTCATCGCCCGCGCCAGCGACCCGGACCTAGCCGCCGAAGTCCTGGCGGCGGCCTCGGCTGCTGTCGAGTGACCGCGACGGCCGCTGACTCCAAAACGGCCGTGGCCCAGCCGCTCCAACTTCTCGGCAGGCGGCAAAGACCCGTACGGGGGCGACTTGCCGTTCAGCGCATAGGATCCACGGCCAATGACCGCTGAGGGCCACCGGATTGGCGATGCAGGCCCGCGATGGGACACCCGCCTGCCGCCTTCACCCCGTCGCCGCACAGGCAGAGGTTGTCAACGTCGTTAGTGTTCCAAGTGACCAGCGCAACGCCGAGGGTAAAGGCGGTGGCAGCCAGCGATCATGGTGGCCATGGCGCCGCCACGAGGGCTGCGGACCGGGGCTCGTAGAGGTGCGCACTGCGGAAGGTGCTGAGGCAGTCGGCGCGGTCGAGGTCACCGCGCCGTGGGTCAATGACCCTTCAGAACTTAGAGATAGTGTTGCGACCGCCCTCTGAAACCACCTTGCCGCCCGCTGGTCCGTTCTCGGTTGCCGTTGACATGTAAGTCCTTTGAGGTCTTTGCGTTTAATCCACACCTGTCACCGCGGTCATTGATATCGGTTAATTCGTGACCACAGTGCCATTCGGCACCCAGCACGAAGTATGTCGAGTCACATACACGTGCTGATGCAGGCAGAACCGTACTCCGCGGCCCATGACGCCCGTCGGCCTGGCCTTTATCGCGATCTCGTAATTCTACGCCGAGGGCACGGCGATCCCGTCGAGACCGAATTGTCCCACCACCGCCAGCGTAATTGGCTGCGCGGCCCACATGTCGCCGCCCGCTGTGCCGTGACACCGCCTACAGCTCGTGCTTCATTTAGCGGAACCGGTATTACTGGGCTAGGCGTGGGCGTTCAACTTACCGTTCTACGGCGCGCCGCTGTCGCGTCATACATCGTCGCCCATCACTTCGGCGAAGGTACCAGCCAGCTCCTCGAACATTTTCTCTGACAATCGATTGTCCCGGAGCGGATCGTAATGGGAAGGGGTGGTGACGCGGCTCAAATAAGCGCCAGCCGCGATCGCTGACCAAATCGTCACCGCGCGACGCACGCGCCGATCAGCAATACAAACACCCATCCTGTCAGCAAGTGCCCAGCCTAAAACTTCCTTCCGAGCTGCTGACGCTTGCCTCACAAGCCTAGGACTCGTTGCGACGACATGAGCCATCGCCAGCATCCGTTCTCGCGTAATCACGCCTCGCCCATCGATAATTGCGGTCAAGACCTCGGTGGTGGCGACCAGAAGAGCAATTTCTGGACTGGCCGTGGGCCTAACCTGCCCGAGCGCTGCGGCGATGCGTTCTAAGACCGAATAAACGACGGACATCACGATCGCATCCTTGGAGGCGAAGTGACGCGCAAGCTGCTCTGGTGCCACTTCGGCGCCGGCGGAAATCGCGCACAGAGTTGTAGCCTCGAAGCCGTATCTCTCGCAAAGATCGAAGGCGGCGTCAATAACCCGCTCGCGGTCGTCTTGCTCCCCCATCAGCGCAGTCACCCTATGCTCTGGCTAGCCGAGGTTGTTGACACTGACCTGCTCATCCCGGCATGCAATTCGATCTCCGTATCACTGCCGTCGGAGAAGCGTCGCGCTAGGCACCGAACTGCCGCTGCACTCGACGCTTGAATAGCGGCTCGCCAGCCCTCGGAGCGTTCTTCGCAACATAGTCCAACTGGCTGCGCAGAAGAGGCCGCGTCGCCTCGCTGTCGTTGACCTACCATGCCAGTCAAAGACTCGCGGTGCGTCGCAGTCGTGTCGTTGATCTGCTGCAGTGCTTCAGGAACGGATGCCGCGAGGGGCAAGCCGTGATCGGTGATGACCCGCAGCGGCGGTTGCATCGCTGAACCGGCGATGACGCTAAATTGTAGACGGGATTTACGTCGGAAGTCAGCGAGCTTCAGGAGGGCTCGGAATCCGGCGATCTCCAGAAATTGCACACGGCAGTAATCCACAATGAGTGGAGACCCGAGTCGCGCGAAGCGCAGGACCTCGCGATCGACAATCTCGGTGTTCGCGGCGTCAACCTCTCCATCGACTCTCACTACGATGGCTAAGCTGCGCGCGGGAACATCCAGCTGCGCCCCCGCGCAGTCGATTAAGGTATGGCGGTGGATGCGACGAGAGCCGACTTTGCTGCGCAAGGTCACAAGAAACGCCCTATCGGTTCACGGTGTCGCAACAAATCCAGCAAAACTAACAGAGCGCCGGGAAAAGACTATCGGGCTGCGAATTCAACTTGCGGCAACAGTAACAGGCGCCAGCGGCATCAGCTAGCCTGACGGAGCGGCCGACAACACCGGTGTTGACCCGTAATCGTATGACTGCCTTGGTCTTTGACACCCTGAAACAGGCGCGCGGGGTGGTGATGTGTTCGTTTTGCGGATGTCGAGCGCACTCGGGTTCGCTTGGCGACTTCCTGTGGTCGCGCGGCGAGCACAGTAACGGTGTGCTTGGCCGCCTGCACGCGGGCTGCGGTTTCCAAGACTTGCAGGATCAGCTTGAGCGACCTGCGCGTCTCATGATGTACTTTCCGGTACAGTCTGTGGTAGGCGAAGCTGGGACGTCGAGGCCGGTCGATCCGCGACGCGATGGTGAAAGGATGTTTGTCCATGCGTGTCCTGCGAACGCCGAATTCTCGTTTCGAGGGGCTGCCGGATTACGAGTTTGCACCTCACTACGTTGCGGTCGACCGCGGCGACGGCGTGGCGTTGAGAATGCACTACCTCGACGAGGGTCCGCGGCGCGCTCCGGCCATCTTGTTGTTGCACGGCGAACCATCATGGTCATATTTATACCGACACATGATTCCGGTGTTGGTCGACGCAGGATTGCGGGCGGTGGCGCTGGACCTCGTGGGATTTGGCCGCAGTGACAAGCCCGCGATGCGTTCGGACTACACGTACCTGGCGCACGTCAATTGGGTTAAAGAAGCCCTCGACACAATCGGCTTGGACGAAATCACGTTAGTAGGCCAAGACTGGGGTGGATTGATCGGCCTGCGAATCGTCGGCGAGGAGCCCGAGCGTTTTAGCCGTGTGGTTGCCGCAAACACGTTTCTACCGACGGGGGAACAACGGGGCAAGGCCTTTCTGGCATGGCAGCGCTACAGTCAAGAAACACCGTCTTTCGATGCAGGCAGGATCGTCAACGGCGGCTGTACGACGAATCTGACTCCCGACGTCATTGCAGCATACGACGCGCCGTTTCCCGGTGACTCCTTTAAGGCTGGGGCGCGCCAATTTCCGATGCTGGTTCCCACCTCGCCCGACGATCCCGCCGCGCCGGCCAATCTCGCGGCGATGGCGGCGCTTGGCCGCTTCACGCGGCCTTTCCTGTGCGCATTCTCTGACCAGGATCCCATCACTCGGGGAGCTGACGCGGTCCTTCGCGAGCACATTCCGGGCGCGAAAAATATTGCTCCGGTCACTATCTCCGGGGCCGGGCACTTCCTCCAAGAAGATCGCGGACCCCAACTAGCCCAAGTCATTGCCGAATTCGTCCACGATTGACAAGCGTTATGCGAGCCGGTGGACATACTTCTCTCAACGCGGTCGGACATTCATGGATACTCAGGTCGATTGGCACTGCCTGTGCTACCGCACTCACCCGTTGCTTTTCCTGGGCGCTCAGCGCGCGATAAACGTTGTGGCACTGACGTTTTGGTCTGATGGTTGGTTTAGGAGGAACCGTCAGATCGCGGTTCAGGCGGAGTTTAGACAGTGGCCAGAACCGTAGTAAAGAACCTGGATGGCGCGTGCATGCTGCGCGAAACCGGCTGGTCCGGTTTGTTGCTGAGGAGGGTACCTGCTCATTTGGACACCGCACAGAGGTGGGGGCAGCGTGAAGTTTGAGTCGATGCGTCGCTCGTGGGCCTGGACATTCGACCTACCGCCAGATGAACTCTGGCCGGTCCTGGCCGACACGAAGCGGTTCAACGAGGCGCTAGGTCTGCCGCCGTACACCCTCGAGGAAACACCGCAACCCAACGGCACGATCCTGCGCCGCGGACGGGCCAAAGCCGCGGGTTTCGCGCAGGAGTGGGAAGAAAAACCCTACGAATGGATCGCGGGTCGACACTTTCGCCAGCGGCGAGTGTTCAGCAAGGGACCATTCCGCCGCTTTGGCCCGGTCTTCGATGTCGAGCCGGACGGCCGAGGCGGTTCGCGTGTGTCTTATACCCTGGAGTGGGAGCCGCTGAACTTGGCGGGGCGACTGTTCGGCACACGACTTGCCGTGCAGGCCGGGAAGAACGTGAAAAGGCGGATCCTGGAGGCAGTCACGTTCGCGCACGGCGCCGCCGAACCCGAGCGGCTGACCCCGTTCGTGCTTCGGGAGCCGGTAATGCCTCCGAGCGCACGTGAACGGGCCACCGCGATGGCCCGCGACATCGACAGTAGCCCGTATGGGAACGGACTCGGCGACCGCCTCGTCGAGCGGGTGCTGAATGCCATGGCGGCCGATCTCGCCAGGCTGCGGCCAAAGGTTCTGGCCGGCGAGTTGGGGGTGCCGCCGCGAGCGGCGACCGAGGCCTGTCTCGCCGGTGTGCGGGCCGGACTGCTCGGCATGAGGTGGGATCTGTTGTGCCCGAACTGCCGTGGGGCCAAGGCCAGCGTTCCGACACTCGCCGAGCTACCCCACGGCGCGCATTGTTCATCGTGCAACATCGACTACGATCGCGACTTCGAACGTAATGTCGAGCTGACCTTTACACCGTCGCCGACGGTACGTCCCCTGCCAGAAGGCGACTTCTGCCTGTCCGGCCCGATGAGCACCGAGCATGTGGCTGTGCAAGTCCTGCTACGCCCGGGAGAGCGCCGCACCGTTCCCGTTGACCTGCCAGCCGGTTCCTATCGGCTGCGCACATTGCACCCTGGCCACGCTGTCGAAGTCGATTATGAAGCGGGCGCCTTTCCCGGTTTGCACATCACTGCAACCGGTGCAGAGTTGCTTGCGACATCTGAGCCGACCGACCGGCCCGGGACCGTGACGTTCGTCAACGACGCTGGCTTCGAGTTGGCAGCGCTGATCGAGGAACGGACCTGGACACGCGAGACACTTACTGCACCGGAAGTGCTTTCCTTGCAAGTCTTCCGCGATCTGTTCGCCGAGGCAACGCTGCGACCGGGCGATGATGCAGGCATCAGCCAGGTGGCACTGCTGTTTACCGACCTGCGAGGCTCCACGGAACTCTACGAACGCGTCGGCGACGCCACTGCCTACAACCTAGTTCGCGAGCACTTCACATTACTCGCCGAGGTCGTACGGGACCACGATGGCGCGGTCGTGAAAACGATCGGCGACGCCGTGATGGCGTCCTTCGACGACCCCGCACAAGCGGTACGGGCGGCGTTGGCTATGCAGCACCGGATCGTCGCGGCAGCATCCGGCGCCGAGCCGCTGGTGTTGAAGATCGGCGTTCATGCCGGACCGAGCGTCGTGGTGACGTTGAATGACCGCCTCGACTATTTCGGCTCCACGGTGAACATGACGGCGCGCCTGCAAGGTCAGAGCGCGGGTGGGGACATCGTACTGTCGCAAGCGCTTGCCTGCGATCCCGCGGTGCGAGAGATGTTATCCACCGTGACCCAGCGCCGCGAGACGGTGGCACTTAAGGGCTTTACCGAACCCGTCGGATTTGTTCGGCTAGTGAGTTGTGAATCCACTGGAATAGCCGATTTGGATCACACGGTCGAATCCTCTTGACCGCGAGAAGAACACCGCAAAGCCAGCGCGTGCAAATTAGTGTTTGACGGTGCTTCCCACGGCGGCAAGCACGGCGATCATCCGCGAGTGAATGCTGCGTACGTCAGTCACGAGGAGTCCCGCGGCGTCGGCTACGGTCCCAAGAGCACCTGCCCCCACTCGCGACCACCGAAACCATGGACTGGTGTGGTCTGTAGTCTCCCAGCGCAACATTTCATGGCTAACTGCTAAGGGGCGAGGATCGACTTCGACAATGACAATCCCTTGCGGTGCGAGCATCTCGGCGGCGCGCTGTAGCACTCGGACAGGGTTGCCACCGATGCCGATGTTCCCGTCGACCAAAAGCACCTGCTGCCAGCACCTCTCGGCTGGAAGCGGACCGAAAAGGTCGGTGCAAATTGCCGCTCCTCCTCGCGAACGCGTCAGCTCGATGGCAGCGACTGACATGTCGACGCCGAGTGCAGGCGATCCGCGGTGATGCAGCGAAGCCGTGAATCGTCCTGGTCCACAGCCCAAGTCAAGTGTTGGGTGCTGCGAGCAACACGCAATAACGTGTTCGTCAACAATACGATCAGAAGCGGCGATTTCAGACGAGCCCATGAAGCGCGCCATTGGAAGCTCCCGTACCTGTCCACGATCATTACGCACCCAACAGCGCGTACCTTGGGCAGCGGCTCGATAAATGACGTCAATCGTGCCAATCATACTGAGGTCAGCTGTCATCGATCTTTCCACTTGTTTGGCCCAAGTTACGCAAAGTCTGTCGCGGACTTGACGACCAACGATGCACCCGTCGAAAAGATAAGGCTGTCAACCAGATCACATTCAGAGGCCAAAATCTGTCTGGTCATGACGACATGCTGCGTAAACCTGACCCTCCTGCGCATACAAGCATCGGCCCAGCTATCGTAGGGGATTTGACTGTACCAGATAGCACACAGACGATGTATCCCAAGCTCGCGTCGCCGGATCACTATTGCCGACCATCTGGATCGGCGGTTTGCGGCCATATCGCTGGGACGACTGGTGCTCATTGATGTTTTCAGCGAGTGACGTTAAGCCTTTGCGCCGCAAAGTCGGCGGCTTGGTTCGTCATCCCGTTGACGGGGTAAGCACGGTGGGCGGCGCGATCGGTGCCTGTTGGCGAACACACTGGGTCTGCGGGGGCACACAAGTCAATGGTCTTAGCTGCAAATAGGTTACCGATCGTCAGGGGCGGCGCGCCGCCGTCTATTAGCTGCACAAACGAGTCCCGTGGTTTGCCGAATAGTGCTACCACGGCGACGTGCTGCGCGACTCCTGACGGTAGGGGTCCGGCGAGCCCGTCCGGAAGCACGTAACCTGCTGGGACAGCATCCGTTGTGGTGTAGACCGCTACGGCGGCGCCTTGCGAGTATCCACCCATCACAATCCTGGTGGCGGGACAGTCTGACGCCAGGGTGACGACTTCATGGCTTGCATCAACAACCCCTTCGGCAACACGCCAAAAATCCAGTGATGCAGGGTAATCGACAGCATAGGGTTCCACTGTCAAGCCACCAAGGCGCGTCCTGAGGGCGTCGAGAAATGCCTCCCCTGTAACACCTATCCCCGGTGGCTCGAAGGTGCCGCGCGCGAACACGAGAGCGACATTAGGACACTGTGCAGCCTGGGCCTCGGGAAGAGGCTGCAGAAGCAGCCCGAGCCCTACCACTGCTGTCAGCAGGGCTGGCCATCGGAGTCCGCATCCAGTAGTCCATCGCAGGCACAACGACCGCTTGGGGTTCGACTCCGCAGTCCTGAGGATCCCGACTTGCTCTCCTACAGGACAGTGTCGCACGCAGTTGGGGTCGACGCTGCATTGATGCATCGGAGCTCCTTTCGGTCCATGCGCAAGACCCGCTGGCCGTTGATCGTCGCGAACTAGTACTGTACCGATCGGTACTTCGAGCATGAATCCGCCCCGGTGCACGGCCCTACTCGCCGACTACGTAGCAGCCTCCGATCGTGGGACTGCGCAATCAGTGGGTCACGGTTTCCTACATGACAGTTGGGTATTCCCTGAGCGTGCCGCTTCGCGACCGATGACGAAACCGTTTCGGGTTGGCCTTGGCGGACGATAGAGAGGAGCTCGATGTCGATTCAACTGCTCGTCGCTTATGACACCTCTGATGGGCATTGCGCCTATGCCGGTCAACATCTGGCCCGGGGAGCGCGCGCTGCCGGTGCCGATGTTCGACTCCGCCAAGTCACAAGCTGTCACCGCAGCGATTTTCGTGACCTTGACGGCCTGATCTTGGGGTCGCCGGTGCACCAACGCGGAATGAGCTGGCCGATGAAGAAGTTCATCGATGAACTGTGCGAGCCCTCGTGGTTTTACGACGACATGGTGGGCAGGGCTTGCGGCGTGTTCACTACTGGCGGCGGGCACGGAAACGTTGGTGGCGGATGCGAAATGGCGCAGCTGTCCATGCTGGCCAATCTGGCAGCAATGGGCTGCGTCATGGTCCCATTCCCGAAATGCACCCGAGGTTTTGACGTTGCCGGAATGCATTGGGGCCCGCACATCCGCGTCACTTCTGACGACATGACACCACTGCAACCTCACGAGTTGCCCGAAGAGGCGCTCGACGCGGTCTATCACCACGGGGCGGCAATCTGCCGTATCGCCGAAGCCCTCAAGCGACGCGCGCTTGATGGGCAGCTTTTCGACGCGGGCGGACGATTTCCATCAAGGGAAGTCCTTTCCGTCCGGTCCGATCATGACGGTGACGCCGGCGCGCAAGGTTCGCGCCGTTGACACATTCAGTCGGGAAAACGGACTAGCCCCCGTCTGATTGCGATCCGCATCGCTTCCGTACGTGTCGATGCCCCCAACTTCGCAAACAGGTTGTTGGCGTGCAACTTAACGGTGCTCTCGGCAATGAATAAGGCGCCGGCAATCTCCCGATTGGTTTTTCCTTCCGCCATCAACCTGAGCACGTCGAGTTCGCGGGCCGTGGGCTGCGCACGCTGAAGCCGCTCGGCCAGCTTGGTGGCCACCGCGGGCGAAACGCACATCTGACCTGCGGCCGCCCTTCGAATGCCCTGCACCAACTCGATTTCTGCGACATCCTTTAGCAGAAAGCCTTTGGCCCCGGCTTGCAGAGCGAGTTGAATGTCGGCTTCGGCATCGAACGTCGTGAGGATCACCACGCGCGCGTCTGCATCAATTTCGCGGATCCGGCTAACACACTCCACCCCGTCAACGCCAGGCATCCGCAGATCAATGAGAGCAACGTCGGGACGCCGGGCCGCATACATTTCGACCGCCTCGTGCCCATTAGCTGCTTCGGCGACCACTTCCATGTCAGCTTGGCGATTGACCATAAAAGCTACGCCAGCTCTAACCACCTCGTGGTCGTCAGCCAACAACACCGCAATCCGAGCCGCGCTATTACTCATGTTCCGGTCTACCGCAACCTAGCGACGGTGTGCTCGTCCCCCACCCGACATCGTCCACTCCCTCGGACTGTACCATCAAGTTCACTAAAGCTCCCCTGCCGGGCCCGACTTGTCTACCCGTTGGTGCTACCCGAGACAATTTGGGGTCTGCCTCACCTTTAGTTCTAGGCGCAGGCGCAACCAACGACCAGACTTGGTCCAAGACCAGCAGCGTTTTCGTGCCACCGCACATACCATGTCGGTGGTGAGACAGACCGCCTTCGAGGGAACTACTCGCGGCACGACCGAATGCCCCACGCGCAGCCAAGCGTCCGACTTGTCTGCGGCAAGACTTCGTCAAGCAAAGATGCGGTCAGCGATCGGCGATGCCGTTACGGTCCTGACCGAGGCTGACGCGACAGAAGAGGCGTTGCAGAACGCCCTGGCAGCAATCGCTGACGCGGGCGAATTTTCCTCAGCCTGCGTCATCGAACTCAATGACCAAGGTGGGGCAGCACGACCGCGTCCGCAACTCCTAGCCGGATGGGGTGCCCGGGACCGAACACCTCTCGGTAACTCGTTGGCGTTACTCGACATGCGTCCATGGATCGACGCATCGATCCACAGTGACCACCCTCTGGATGCGTTGATCGGCGATCTACCCGACAAAACACTTCGCGGTGTGCTGAAGGAAGCGAAAGTGGCATACGTGGTTTGTTGCCCCATCCAAGTCAACGAAAACTATTGGGGGTGGGTACGATTCGACGATACTACTTCTCGTCGCTGCGACGCGTCGGAAAGGCAGATTCTCCAGTCGGCGGCGATCATCATGGCTCGCGTCGCACGACGTGGTCAGTTACGGCGCAATTCTCGGGATCAGGCGACCGACGCCGAGGGCGCCGGCCATTCCGCCGAGCCGGCGCCTAATGACGCGTCACTCAATGCCCTGCTCTTTCGACTCTCTAGTGGCTCCGATCTCGATACACTTTCGGATGCGTTGTCAGTCGAGGTGACCTCACGGCTACACGCGGACGGCAGTCAGCTTGTGCTGTACGACGAGGCCAAGGACGAGCTGTTTACCGTCGCGGGCGTGGCCAAGAATGAACCCGAGCGATTCCAATTTCCGGCAACAATTCAGGCCAGCGGCGCGGGATGCTTCGAGGTGCTCCGCGATCGTCGCACGCCCCGTTACTTCGACCTTGACCGCGAGCCCCAGAACTTCTGGCCGGGAACAGTCGAGTATCACCGTCGCTTCGGCTCGCAGACGGTGTTGGTGACACCTCTCCATTACGGCGACCGCTTTGCCGGGTTTCTTGGCGTTGCATTTCTTCGGCGTCGCGAACTCACGCAAGACGAACTTGATCTGCTGCAGTCTCTTGGCCACCAAGCCGCATTGGCAGTGCAGCTCATCCGGGCGGGCAAGCACGAGCGTGAGCTGGCGGTGACGCGCGAACGTGAGGCCGCGACGCAGGCGCGGGCGGCAGAACTGGAAGTTGCCAACGTCGCCTTGCAGCGTCTGGTTGACGCGACAGCTAGCCTCGACGGCCTTGAAGGTTTCATCTCGAAGGCCTTGCGCATTGTCGCCGAGGCCCTTAATGCGTCCGGTGCGGGTTACTTCGAGCACCCTGCCGATACCATCTTTCTGCGCTTCTGGCTCGACCACGGCGTCGTCTACGGGCCGGATGAGCTACCCAGCCTCAACGGCGACGACTTGACCACTGTTCGTGAGATGGCGTCCGGGTTCACCGTGTCGCCTGCGCACCTAGGCGTTGACTACCGACGGCGCAGTTCGCCCAGTGTCGTGCACCATACCAAGGCGACCGCGTCGCCAGCACTACACAACTTCTGCCGCAGCCGCGGGTGGGCGTGGGAACTTAACGTGCCGTTGATGGTTAACGGCGTTAGTTGCGCTGCAATCACGTTGCACCGCGATGAGCAGCAGCCCTTCAGCACCGGGGAGGTTGCCCTGGGGGAAACGCTCGGCAAGCAAGTCGCACTCGCCATCCAAGTCAACCGTCTG
Source organism: Mycobacterium sp. NGS49 (assembly GCF_059812565.1). Classification (NCBI taxonomy): domain Bacteria; kingdom Bacillati; phylum Actinomycetota; class Actinomycetes; order Mycobacteriales; family Mycobacteriaceae; genus Mycobacterium; species Mycobacterium sp. NGS49. Next base: position 62,013 of record NZ_JCALCX010000008.1, read on the forward strand.
GCCGAGCGTGATCGCGAGGCCGCTATCGCGGCCGAGCAGGCCGCCGAATTGGCCCGCGCCAATGCGGTCTTGAGTCGATCGTTAAGTCACGCCACTGTGGAGGAAACGACCGACGTGCTCATGGCCCGCATGGTCAAAGAGATCGGTGACATTGCTGGGGCACAATGCAGCGCCCTGATGCTGGAAGAGCCCGACAGGGGCCTCACCATGCCGCTGCTTTTCCTCGACGGCGAGCCGGTGGACCCTCAGAGCGATCGGGCTCACCCCATGTGCCGGCAGACGTGCCAGTGGTCTGACTTTCCGTCCGGCGTCGCACTGTCGGATGACCAATTGGTAGCCGAAGAACTCGACGCGCTGGCGCCGCGGCTCTGGCCGCCGAGCAACGCCTGGCATTACGCCCAGGGCCACCAGGCGCTGGCCATGGTGCCGCTTCGCCACGGTGACCGAACGATCGGCATTCTCGGCCTCGGTTTCGTGCACAGCCCAGTGTTTGACAGGCGGACCAGTGCGTTGCTGCGCGCGCTGGCCAATCAGCTCGGTTTGGTGGCAGCGCTCGAACAGGCCGCGGCGAAGGCGCGAGAGGCCGTGGTACTGCGGGAGAGAGAAAGCGCCGCCCGCCAGCGAGCTGATACCTTGGCCCAGGCCAATGCCGCGTTGACCCGCTCAACCGCCCAGCTCGCGTCCGGCGAGGGCTTATCCGACTTTCTGACCGCCGTGCTGATGGAGGCGATCAACGCTGCCGGCGCCGTGAGCGGAGCGGTGTTTATCCATGACGCCGCAAAGCAGACGCTGAGTGCTGAAGCGTTCATTATGCGTGGTGCAGTTGTCAACGTCGCTACCGATCCTTTGGGCGCTGCGTTCCGCGCTCCCCGGTCGACAGCGGATGATCCGGCCTGGGGCGCAATGGCCGTCGACAAGAAGGTGTTGTGGATGGACTACGACAACCCTTCGCCAATCGATTGGCCGGAGGCGCTGCAATTTCATCGCGCGTTGGGCCACCGGTACGTCGCTGACGTGCCGATGATCTATCGCGGCACCGCTATCGGGTTCCTCGGGTTGTGTTTCGACAAATCGGCTGAATTATCTCTCGATGAAAACACACTCGAGGTAGCGCAGGTCCTAGCTCAACAAGCCGTGCTCGCGGTGCGCCTGACCCGATTGGCCGAAGACGCCCGCACCGCCGCTCTCGACGTCGAACGTGGCCGGGTGGCCGGCGAGATTCACGACGGACTCGCGCAGGGATTCACGGCAATATTGATGCAGGCCCGCGCAGCACTGCTTTCTGACGAGGACTCGCACCGCCACCTTTTCCTCCGCAGGATCGAAGCGCTGGCAGCCGACGGGGTCAGCGAAGCGCGTCGCTCCGTCTTCGCACTGCGCTCGGTGACGTTAGAGGCTGACGGGCTGATCGCCGCATTGACACGCTTAGTCGACAACTGCGCTATCACCGGTCAAATCGACTGCCAGTTGCAGTCCCACGGTCCCCTTCTGCATCTGACACCCGCGCTGGAAGATTCCGCTTATCGGATCGTGCAAGAATCGCTGCAGAATGCCCTCAAATATGCTGACGCGCGCACCATCGTCGTCCACGTCGGCGCTACCCAGGGTCAACTCACCGTCACTGTCGACGATGATGGCACCGGGATTGCCGAGGACATCATTTCGCAGGCCAGGGAACGAGGAGGCTTGCGTGCAATGCGCGAGCGAGCAGCGACTGGCGGCGGCGTTCTCACCGTGACGCGGGTGCAGCCGCACGGAACGCGAGTTTCGGTTAGTTACCCGCTGCCGCCGCCATGATCGCAGACAACGCCGACGCGTGCTTAAGGGTAGTGCTCGCTGATGATCACGTAGCTTTTCGGCAGAGCCTGCGAAGTATTCTCGAAACTCTCGGGGGCACCGACGTGGTTGCTGAAAGCAGCGACGGCGAAGGCGCATTGACCGCTTACCTGTGCCATCGGCCTCACGTGCTGGTCCTCGACTTACGTATGCCTCATCTTGACGGTTTGCAAGTTGTCTGTCGCGTGCTGGCGGCTGATCCGACTGCCTGCATTCTCGTGCTGACGACTAGTGCCACCGACCATCAAATTCAGCGCGTCCTGGCTGCCGGGGCGAAGGCGTGCCTGTTCAAAGATGTTGCTCCACAAGTTCTTCTGCAGATCCTGCGCAGAGTAGCTGCGGGTGAAACCATTCCGCCCACCGCAGCGTGGGGAGAATCGAGTTGCGCCGCAACACCATCGGCCGACAAGCACGGTCAGCGAGAAGAACCGACCGGACCTTGAACCAGGGTTAGAGCGGTTTAGAGCCCGTATCGCAGAATCACGCCGCCGCAAGAACCCGTGACATGTCGGCCCTGTTGATCGGAGCCTGGTGAGTGAGCATGCGACCTTCCTCCCAGAGAGTGATTGAAAACGTCGGGTCTGCTGCACGATCAGGTGACAGTTTCGGTCACGCGGCCTGACTGGCCGGTGTGGTCATGATGGCTTCGAATTCGACGGGGGTCAACCGGCCGAGGCCGGCTTGGCGACGCCGGCGGTGGTAGGTCCGTTCGATCCAGGTGACGATCGCGATGCGCAGTTGCTCGCGGGTGTCCCAGCGGCGGCGGTTCAAGACGTTCTTCTGCAGCAAGGAAAAGAAGCTCTCCATGGCGGCGTTGTCACCGGCCGCCCCGACGCGGCCCATGGATCCGACCATCTCGTAGCGACCCAGCATATGCACGAATTTGCTTGACCTGAACTGAGATCCGCGGTCGCTGTGCAATATGCAGCCGGCGACCTCACCACGACGGGCCACCGCACTGCTGAGAGCCTGGACGGCCAGACGGGATTTCATCCGGGAGTCGATGCTGTAGCCGACGATACGATTGGAGAACACATCCTTGATCGCACACACGTAAAGCTTTCCCTCGCCGGTGTGGTGTTCGGTGATATCGCTGAGCCACAATCGATTTGGTGCATCAGCGGTAAAATCGCGGCCCACCAAATCGTCGTGAACGGGTGGACCGGATTTGCCGTTCTTTCCGCGTTTGCGCTTGCCGAACGCGCTCCACCAGCCATTGCCCGAACAGATCCGCCACGCCGTCCGCTCGGCCATGGCCTGGCCGGCGTCGCGGGCCTCATCAACGAGGTAGCGGTAGCCGAATTCCGGATCGTCACGGTGCGCATCGAATAAGGCGTTGGCGCGGTAGGCCTCGACGAGTTCGGCGGCGGCGACCGGCTGGGTCAACCAGCGGTAATACGGTTGGCGAGCGAGCTTGAGGACCCGGCACGTCACCGCCACGGGAATCCCGTCGGCGGCGAGCTCTTTCACGAGCGGGTAGAGCCTTTTCCCGGAAGGTTGGCCTGCGACAAGTAGGCCGCGGCCCGGCGCAGGACTTCGTTTTCCTGCTCCAAGAGCCTGATCCGGCGCCGAGCATCGCGCAGCTCACCGGACTCTCCGGTGGTCTTGCCGGGCTTGGTGCCCTCGTCGATGTCGGCCTGGCGCATCCACTTGGTCAGCGTCATCGGGTGGACACCAAAGTCGGTCGCGATCTGCTCGATCGTCACGCCGTCTTCACGGTTGCGGGCGACCCGGACGACATCGTCGCGGAACTCCTGGGGGTAAGGCCTGGGCACAAACACATCCTTCCAGCCTGCCCCTGCTGGGCAAGCCAACTCAGATGTCACCTATTCGTGCAGCAGACCCGTCCGCGGTGTAGTGAGCTGGGAAGTCCCTCAGCGTTAGGCATCTGCGACGAAGTGATCTGCGCGCCTGGCCTCATCGACGCGTGGCTTGTTTCGAGAGCCTATCGCTGTGTCCTAGCGGTTGCCTGGATGTCGAAGTCGATTGCCTGTTTCGCGCTCAGAGACCTCCCAGCGTGTGGTCGCGGCTCGCCGGTTCAGCGATCGCCCCATCAGCGGACGGTGTGCACGGCGGCTCCGTTGTTAACGAAACGAGGAGCGTAAAGTTGCCCGCTGCGGGCCTTCGGGTCGGTCGCCGCCCGCAGCAAGGGACGTGCGCCGTTCGCTGCGGACATGCCCGCCGCCCCGGCGAGGTTCTTGAAAAACCGCTGCGAGAAGCCGCCGCTCTGAGCCGCGCTCACGGTCTGCAGATCGGTGTTGGACAACCCGGGGTGCGCCACCAAGCTGGACACCGGTAGACCCACGGCCGTCAGACGTCGATGAAGCTCGACCGCGAAGTGCAAATTGGCCAGCTTGGACTGGCCGTACGCCCGCCACGGCTTGGCTCCTCGGTCGTGTCGCGGGATGGCCACGTTGCAGAGCCACCGGAGCCAGTTTGAATACTGCCACCCTCGATACGCCGAGGCCCTCAACCGGCGTTACGGACATGCCCGAGTCAGATCCGAACAATGAGGAACCGGCAACGGGCCTCGACACCGCGGAGTCAAACACCGACTCCCCGCCGTGCTCGCGAAACCATCTACGGGTCAGGAACTTTGCGGAGTGAGCCGAAGTACAGGGATAGCGCGAAGTCCGTCGGTGTTCGCGGCATACGCCGAAAAATTTGATGTATATCGCTCAGCAAGCGCGTATAAGCGGTTACGGTCCTCTCCCTCGGCCGCGCGGGCGATGAAGTCGCCGCCCCGGTCGGGACGGCCATCGGCGAACACCTGGCACTGCGCATTCTTGAGCAAGTTGTGGTACCAGCTCGGGTGGCTGGCCTGGCCGTAATTCGAGGCAATCACGATGACGTCGTCTTCATCGGTGAAGTAGGTGAGCATCACGTCTCGCGACAATCCCGACTTAGCTCCGGTCGTGCGAACCAAGACAAGGGGGATGGCTCCTTTCGCGAAATGTGCGCGTCCGTGAGTAAGCCGAACTAGACGGTTGTCGAGCGGCGCCAAGAGCCTGCGGTGGATCGCTGATCCCGTGTGCGTGGACATGAACCGGCCGATAGCGCGCCGCATCACACCCGGCCTTGCAGTGGGATCGACTCGCGGGATGCCATACAGCCGATCGCTCATGAGCAGAATGGTACGTCTTGTTGCCGCGAGCTGGTAGATGCTCGATCGCGTTCGCGCGTCAACCGGTGACTGTACCTTTCGGTACTTTTCTGGTATGCCTACTTTGCAGAGTGTTGGTGGCTGCCGTGCAGCATCCTGGACACCCGAAACGGAGTTGAACTCTTGTCGAATCTACTTTTCTTGCAAGCCTCCCCGCGCAAGAACGCGTCAAAGTCTATTCAGATCGCCCAGACGTACCTCAATGCGTTGCGGGTGAACAACCCGGACCTGAACATCGATATTCTTGAACTCTGGGAGACCGATCTCCCGGCGTTCGACGGCGATAAGGTGGCAGCCAAGATGAACGTCATCACTGAGCAAAACCAGAACGACAAGCAGCAGACGGCATGGGATCAAATCGTGGCAGTGGCAGCCAGATTCATTTCTGCCGACCGCTACCTAATTGCCGCGCCGATGTGGAACGGCGGCGTCCCGTACCGCCTCAAGCATTATATTGACCTGATACACCAGCCCGGCCTCCTGTGGGGACTCAACCCAGAGACCGGTTACTACGGACTTCTGAAGAACAAGCACGCAACACTTGTGCTGACCTCAGGCGTCTACGCTCAGGGCGTTCCCTCATCGTTCGGCGTTGACCACCACTCGACCCATCTGCGCGCGTGGCTCAACGAGGCGGGGGTGACAGAAATCGACGAGCTGCGATTTCAACCTTCGTTGCTGACCCCTGATCCCGACGGTGGCTTCGACAGAGCCCGTGAGCGAGCGGTCGAGCTGGCAGCTGCCCACGGCCGCGTCTGATTACATTCCCGTATTGTTTCGCGTCATCGACGTCTAGGACTTCGGTTCTGACGCAGCGATATTCGATCGAAGTCCGCCAGAGCACGGACGACCGCGTCGAACAACGATTCCGGAACAGCACGGTAAGCCGCGTTGGCGCAAGGGGATATCACAGTTCGATAGGCCTTCTACATCCCAAGCTCGAGTCCGACCAAAGCCTCGGGGATTCCCGACTTCGACGGTACGTGACCAACGCCTAATGATGGCGTGGAAACGCTGCCAGTGCCGACCGAGAACGACTGGCACGACTTTATATTAGTCGCAATGGATTTCGTCGCCGCCGTGGGATTCGGGTGGTAAGTCTTGGTGTGTACGTTCAGGAGTCAATCTCAGGAACGACAAATCGCTGCGGGCTGCGCTTCGCGTGCGTCTGGTGAATACGCGAGAGAAAAGACTTCAACAATTTCAGATGTTACAGACAACTCTTGGTCGAACGCGTGATGCGGCCGGAGTAGCGGGTTGCAGCCGGGTGCCAATGGGGCAGCGCGGACGGTTCATGCTGCAACGATTAGGAATTCGTTGCAAGTCTTCGTCGCGCAAAAGTCCTTCCCCTCACCTCACCGGAGACTCCTTCCGCGCCGGAATGCGCCGCAAACTGCTCGGAGAGAACCGATCAGCGACGGGCCTTTAGGCGCGGCTGCCGGTACCCGCCGTGAACAAACTGCGCATGGAGGCCTTGATGACGGAGCCGATGTGTTTCGCAGCCGTTCCAAGAGGCCATGGACTCGCCGGCCTGTGACTCGGCCGCAGGGTATTACGCTCAGCCCGGGATCACCTATCGCCTCCTGAAACTGCCGCACAGCACCGTCGCCGTCGCGTGGCAGCCCAAGCTCAGACGATGAGTTGATCGACGCCTTGGCGTCCACGTGTTGCCGCCAAGCGCGGCTCGAGCGTTGCGCCCGTAGCCGCGCGACGGCATGCAGTCCAGATGCGTCCAGGGGCTAAACACCTGACGCCGTGGGCGAGGGCGAAAGGAAACGGTGTATCGCCTCCATCGCGGCGTCCTGGCGTGCTTCGTCTGCGAAGTCGGGCATAATCTTGGCTTGATCAGTTAGCGGTCCGGTCAGGGCGCTGGCCGGGCTCGCGTAGAACCCGCCGCTGAGCAGTGCGTCGTCAATCAGCCCTCGGATCAACCGCTGGGTCCCAGTCTGAAGCGTGTGCGCGATGCCGAACGCAGGCAGGACAAAAGGCATGAGCAACCCGCCCATCAACAGCCGCACGATCGGCGTCATATCCCGGAGGACGTCGGTGCCCGCCGTGTTGCCGGGACTGACGGTGAGCAGACGCGACTCTGGGTGCCGTCGCGCCATTGCGCTCATATAGAGGGCGCCGACATGCTTGACCGCGGCATATGCCGACATCACGCTGCCGCCACGCGACCAGAAAGAACCGTCGGCAACGGATGAATACTCGGCGGCAGAGCCCACGTGGAAAATCGGTCTCGGGATACGCAGCTTCGGCGCACCGCGGGCCGCCTCGCTGCCGACGAGTACGGCAGTGCCGCCGAACGCCCCGCGCTGCATCAGCCCCTCTAGCAAAGCGGCATGTCCCAACACGTTTGCCGCGAAGATGTGAGTAACGCCTGCGGTCGTCCGCGCGTTCGGCGTCGGCCCCCCGGTTCCGCCAGCATTCATGATAATGCCGTCCACAAAGTCATCGAGGCCGTCGATCGCAGCGGTCACCGACCTAAGTTCAGTGAGATCCATCATCAGCGGTTGATAGATCTGCCTGCCGGCTATCCGGCCCAGGTTATCGGCGGCCTTGTATGCCTTTTCCTCAGATCGACAGCTGACGTAGACGCGCTCGACGCCGTCGACGCGAGCGAGCGTTCGCGCCACTTCCCTACCCAATCCCGTATTTGCCCCGGTAACTAGTACTGCTGCGAGATGTGACGTCACGTCGCCCGTATCCTTTCAAGCTCGGCACGGTCATAGTTGTACTGTACGCTTTGGTACACTGCGAGGCGCAGTCGGTGGGCTTCCCACATGGACGTGACAGCCGACACATCGTGACGAAGACGATCATTGCGAGATAGGGAATTCAATCCGGACCTGCGATGGCAGCCCGAATGAGACAGGTCTACGCTCACTGCAATTCACGCCTTCCTTCAGTCGGAGTCGCTGTTGCACAACGAATCCCGCGGATCAGAATTGTTCTGCTTGGTCGACCCGGGCTGTGACGGGGCAATTAACCCGATCAACCCGGAGGTGTAATGCTCTGATGACCCGTCCCTTGAGTGCCGATGCTCATCGGAGCCGCCCCACAACCGCGGTGAGGTCGGGCGTGGTAGTGGCGACGCAGCAGTGCACTGGACCGCATCTTGCGGAGGGCGGACGCAAGAAACGCCAACAAATCAGTGCGCGAGAAAGTTTCACGGCGCATCGTCGGTCGATTTGCTCGTGTTCGGGTGGCACATTAAGTGTACTCTTTGGTACATTGACTGGGTTCGCATTGCAGTAATAACTTGTCAGATCAGCTTCGTTGGCGCGTCAGGATGTCTGCCTGCTCTGCGGCGAAAATGCCGCTATGGCCCCTCCTTCCCGCCACAGTACGCAGTACACAGTGAACTGCACTACCGTTGTCAAGCAGCATCTTTGCGCGGCGGGCAGAGCCGCGATAGCGGATATGACTGGCATACACCCTTGCGAGGCGCATGATGACTGGTTTCGACATCCGCGCGGCGGGCTCGACCGAGCTTACGCGCCTGCTGACCTTGGCTGCCGCCTTCTACCTCGAAGACGGATTTGCGACGCCGGTTTCACAGCTCCGTGACAACCTGGCCTTTCTGCTGCACAGCCATGCCGCCCGCGTCGCCGTGGCGGGCCGGCAGCACGACATCGTTGGCTTTGCCATCACAACCCTTAGCTTCGGGCTTGAATATGGTGCTATCGCTGAACTTGAGGATCTGTTCGTCGCACCGGCCTCAAGGGGATCGGGAGTCGCGACCGCGCTCATTGACGACAGCTGCGATTGGGCTCGGTCTCGCGGTTGCCAGGCCCTCGAAGTGGTCGTAGTGCCGAAGGCCAACGACGTCGCGCATCTTGTCAGCTATTACGCGAAGAGGAATTTTGCCGACCAGGGTCGAAAAGTATTGACCCGGGACCTCACCCGGTAGGGCATGCCGCAGTCCGCGAAATCTATTTTTCATACAGACCTTTCGGATCCGGAGGGTGTTGATGCTGCGGCGTGCAGCTAGAGGCCTCTCCGACGCGCAGGTGATGTACCCAATCATGCCGGGCGAATCGTTTGCCATTAGCTGCGATAGCTTCGGCAAAGTCGCGGCTTACGATCCGATTGGTTGTCCTGGTTTCCCCGGAGAATTTGGTCTATCCCGCGCTCACGCTCAACGGTGTTGTCATACTTGGTTTTACGCCACGGGGTCGGTGGATTGTAGGAGCAGTTCGAGCTCCCTCGGAGTGCGTATGCCGAGCGCGGAGTGACGCCGTTGGCGCTTTAGGACGTTCTCTTGGAACTCGAAGATCGCGTTGGCCGACTCGATACGCGTCCTCCACCGATGGCGGTTGCGCAACTCCGTTTGCGTTCTACTCGAGACGGACTCGATAATTGCCGTCGGCTCGGCCTGCTCAGCCCGGTCGAGGTCGGACAGCCAACCGCATTCGATGAGCTCTTGTTTCGCGTAGTGCTAAATGGTCCGATCGCTACGGCCCATATCGGCAGGGCTCTCGGCGCCGGGGCGCCCGGCGGCACACCAGAGGCTGACCCCAAGCAGAACGGACTTTGGACAACCCGGCACATCATCCGAAAGCGGCCCGTTGACGCGATCGTGGCGACACATGCCACCGCCGAATTGGGGCTTTACAACATCGCTGGTGAAGTTCGTAAGCCGCCTGCAGGTACCTGATCGTCAGACTCATGTAGCGCCGACTCGATCGGACTAATGCGCGACCACCTTTTTGCCGAGCACTGGCGAGCCGGATTTCACCAGCCGGCCTAAATGTACCTACCAGTACAATGTGTCTCGCGGTCGAAGATGTTGTTGTGGTAGTCAAAATTTTGCATCAGTCGTGAATACCGAGGCTGGTATTCACCCCTTGACGGCGGAAGCTCCGCTGCCCTAGGCCATAGGTAGGGTCTGTGATATCGAGCAATCTGGTGGTCGTCTTGGCTTTCGGGGCCGTCGTGCCATTCGTCTACACCATGACCGGTAAGTTGCGACTGCCCGGACCGGTCCTGGAAATGCTAGCCGGTATCTTGATTGGTCCTGCGGCGCTCGGCTGGGCCAGGCCGGATGAACTGGTAAACACGCTGGGAACGTTGGGATTGTCGTTCCTACTGTTCTTGGCCGGCTTCGAAGTCGACGTGCGTCGCTTCAGGACGAGGATCGGACCCAAGGTGATGATGTCGTTGCTCATCTCGATGCTGCTCAGCGCCGCGACGATGGTAACGATGGATGCGAGGATCGGTCAGGGCAGCCTTCTGGTCGGTATAGCCCTGCTGGCGACCTCGCTCGGAGTTGTAGTGCCCGTCTTGGCAGACGCTGCGGTGGCCCGCCAACCTGTAGGCGTCATCACCGTGTCATGCGCGTCCGCCGGCGAAGTTGCAGCAGTAGTGGCGTTCTCGTTAGGGGTGGCCGGATCGCCGACCCCCCTCATCGGACGACTGCTCCTTCTCGGTTTGCTCTTGACCCTTGTCGGCGGAGTCGGCACAGTTCTAGCAGGTGCCAGACATGCTTCGCGCATCGTCTTTCTCATTCAACGGCTCGCTGATACCAGCGCCCAAATCCGGATTCGTCTTACCGTGTTGGTGGTGACGGGAATCGCCTTCGCGGCAGCACGTCTGGGCTTCGAATCGATCCTCGGCGCATTCTTGGCCGGGGTGCTGGTCCGTACCGTCGACCCCGAACCCCAACGTGCCCACCCGCTCTATCGCATCAAGATCGAAGCGATCGCCTTTGGACTACTCGTGCCGGTCTACTTCATCCGCAGCGGAATGGCGCTCGACGTGGAAGGCTTGACACAGCAGCCCGCGACCCTGGCGGAAATGGCTCTGTTCCTCGCAGCACTGTTGGCGGTGCGGGGTCTGCCTGTCGTCGTGTTCTGGCAGGAGTTATCCAAAACTCAGTTGCTCGCGTCTGCCCTGTTGCAGGCAACTTCGCTGCCATTTCTTCTCACAGCCGCCCAAGTTGGTCTGCAGATGGGTTTATTGTCTCGGTCGACATCCACCGCCATTGCAGGCGCGGGGATGTTGTCCGTCCTAACATTTCCACCGATAGCGCTGCGGCTGCTGGCCCTGCCCCAATCAGGCCCTCGACGTCGACGCTTGCGCAGGCGACCAGGGAGCGCCGACCAAAACCGACCTCCCTGATCGAATGGTGCTCGGTGCGGCCCCAGGCACACATACACCTACTGGTCGTTCAATCACCGCGCGCCGCGACACCGCAGCTCCGAAATCGCACAGCACGCGTTCATCACAGCTGTCGCGGCACGGTGTCGCCGCCAGCCCGCGAGCCCTGATGGTTGGGAACCCTGACCGATGTCACACACACACCCACACGGTTGCAGGATATTTCGGCGACAAGCTTCCCTGTACCGATAAGTACATATAGGCTGCTGTCGTTATGGCGCTCACCGAAAGGACTTCACGATGCGATTGACCGCACTCATCTCCGCAGCACTGTTGTCGGTAGCCCTGCTGTTAAGTGGATGCAGTTCCTCGAGCAAAGGGGGCCAATCGAGCTCGTCATCCCAGTCGAGCGTGACGGCTCCCCAGGGGTCTGCCGCGTCGCGTTCAGGCACATTCACCGGGCTCAACGGTAAGCAGGTTGCGGGCAAAGTCACAGTGACCGACGGCCAGATCGTGTTGTCGAACTTTTCCTCCGACGAAGGGCCGGATTTGCACATCTACCTGGCTAATGGCACTGACGAGAGCGCCGTCGCCGCGGGCAAGGTGATCGCCAGCGTCGCTTTCGACAAGAGTTCGCAGACATTCCCGCTCAGCGGCCTCGACGAATCGAAGTACACCACCGTAGTGATTCACTGCGACAAGGCCAAGGCATCCTTCGGGGCCGCCACGCTCTCATGAGTTCTCAGGCACGCCCTGCCGCGCTGTTGGCATGGATCGCCTTCGGCGCGGCAAGGGCGGCGCTAGGCATCTTATGGCTGCACGAGGGCTGGTTCAAATATCGCGCACACTTTGGTCGCGCCGACATCTTGCTCGTTGTCGACGGCGCGAAGGCCAATAGCAGGGTCCCCGACTACTTCACAGCTCTCTCGGAATCGGTGCTTCGCGACAACGCAGGCTTGTTCGGGGTAATGATTCCGCTACTCGAAACCACGTTAGGAATCGCGCTGATTGTCGGAGTGCTCAGCTTGCCTGCGGCGATGGGCTCGATACTGACCCTACTTTCCTACTGGAGCTCCGACCAGCTCATTGCTCAATATCCAATTATGGCAGCGCTTTCCGTGATCGTCATCGCGTGGCCAGCTCAGTCAACGCGCCTGTCCGCCACATCATTAGTGGTACGGACATTGCATCGTCGCCAGCGCGGGCAACGACTGATCGAAGGACCACTGCGACGCTGGCTGTAGTGGTCCTTCGATGCCAAGCGTGATGCCCCGGCTTGATGCGATAGCCGCGCCCTACATCCAGCCGCCCGCGGCGTCGATGGTTGCTCCTGTGATGTATGACGCGTCATCCGAGAGCAAAAATGCTGCGACCGAGGCAATTTCAGCTGGCTCGGCCCATCGGCCCAGCGAATTCATTGACTTAACGACGACCTCGGGCGCCAAGTCGCGCAGCACTGGCGGTGTGTAGCTTGCGGCGTGCTTGGCTGCCATGTCGGTGTTCGTACCTCCTGGGGCGATCGCATTGATGCCGATGCCGCGTTCGGCCAGTTCTGGCGCCAGATTCAGCACCATCGCTGAAACCGCGGCCTTACTGGCTGCGTACAGCGTGTGCTGATACACCGCAATCCGAGCGCTGATCGACGAGGTGAGCAAGATGCGGCCGCCCTGCGTCATCGCCGCGACCGCCGCCTGGGTCGCGAAAAGCTGCCCTGCAACATTGACGTGAAACACTCGATCTACATCGACCGGCGTAATTGATTCCAAAGGCCCGAAATGCTCGACACCAGCGTTGCTAGCCAACAGGTCTAACCCGCCGAACGCCGCCACTACCTGAGCAACCAGATCAGCGGTCTGGGCAGCATCGCTTACGTCGCCCTGGACCGCAAGCGCCCGATCACCCCCGCCCAGCTCACGGATCAATGCCTCAGCAGAGGCCGCATCACGCACGTAATTGACCGCGACTCGTGCACCCTCGCTTGCTAAGCGTCGCGCGATCGCGGCACCGATACCCCGGCCGCCACCGGTTACCAACGCACGCTTTCCTGTCAACCGTCCAGAATGCGACATGGCTCGAACTCCCTGTAGATCGGCGAAGACTGACACCTTCGTGTTAACAACTTTCGTGGAATCCTTCCGCAAGGCAAGACTTCTGGCTTCGTTGCGTACCCACCGCTAGAGGTGCCGAACCCATCGCGCAAAGACGCAAGGCCGCCACTACGCGTGGCCACCTTCTGATCGCCGAAGTCGCGCGCGGTGGTGTGTTCACAGACTTCGGCTCTGTGTTGGAAACGGCGTGCTCCCGAGGCCCTTCGCTGTTCAGCCACCACTTCAGCCTTTCCCACAAACACTGCCTGCACCATCGCCTGTACGTTGAGCCCCCGCCACCGTCAGACAACCGGGCTTGACCCTGCCCATCCGGACAGGTCCGTCGGTTCCGGCGGAGAATTGAGCAGTCCGAGTTGGTTTCCAGGCGCCCTCGCAATACTTCTCCTGATTCCTGAGGATGTGGTGACAGCATCGCCTCGGGTGAAGACGGGGCCGGCGGCGAGTCGGTGTAGGCGGCCTGCCAGACGTCAGCGCCTCATGGCACTGCGGCCTCGCGGACGGAGCGTGGAAACCGCAGCATCCCCCAGCAGTTCTCGACCTACTGCACGGAGCTTGTTGGCAGCGTTGCGCTATTGGGTCGGCTCGATGCCAGCCCGCGGCTTGTCAATCCTCGCAGAGGATTACCAGCACACGCCGGCGCCGCTCTACCATCCTGCCGCTGGACAATGACGCAGTCGAGCCGACCTTCAATCCAAGACTTTAGGATTCGCCCAGGGTGCCGGGAGGGAGTCAGCTCAGCCCCAGTAGGGCGTTCTCCACCACTTCGGGCAGCGCGGGGTGGATCCAGTACTGGCCGCGGGCCATCTCGTGGGCGGTGAGGCCGAAGCTCATCGCCTGGATCAGCGGCTGAATCAGCGAGGACGCCTGGTAGCCCATGAAGTGCGCGCCTAACAGCTGGCCGGTGCTGCGCTCGGCGATCAGCTTGACGAGTCCGGTGGTGTCCTCCATCGCCCACCCGTAGGCGATAGCGCCATAGTCCTGGATCTTGACCAAGATGTCGAACCCGTTTGCCACGGCTTGGTTTTCGGTCAATCCGACGCTGGCTAACTGGGGATCGGTGAACACCGCCGACGGAACGAACCGGTGATCGGTGACGGCCATCGACCCCGTGTCATCCCAGTCGCAGAGCAAATTTCGCTGCACGACACGGGCCTCGTGGTTGGCGACATGCTTGAGCTGAAACGGCGAAGACACGTCGCCGAGTGCGAAAATCCCATGGGCGGAGGTCCGTTGAAATTTGTCGACGACGACGCGGCCGTACTCGAGGGCGACTCCGGCCTGCTCTGCGTCCAGCAGGTCGGCATTGGACACCCTCCCTGTTGCGACCAGCAACGCGTCCGCATCCAGGATGCTTCCGTCGTCGAGTTGCAGCGACACACCCGAGTCCCGATTCTGTCCGCCAACGACATTGCGGTGGGTCCGCAGTTCCCACTTGTCCGCCACCACGCGGGTGAACCGTTCGCAGATGGTGTCATCGCAGTGCCGCAGCAGGCAACTGCCACGGACCACCAGTGTCACGCGTGAACCTAGGGCGGAGAAGACATGGGCGAACTCGGCCGCTACGAAACCACTTCCGACAATGACCAGGTGCTCGGGCAGCGCGGGTATCCGCATGATGGTGTCGCTGGTGTGGTATCTGAGCCCGGAGGCGGTGATTGCCGGCGGAACCGTCGGTCGCGAACCTGCGGCGATCACCACCTGGTCGGCGGTGAACTCCTCGCCGACGTTCGTACGCAGCAGATAACGCCCATCGGCAGCGACCGGCCCGAAACGCGTATGGCTGCGGTAGACGTCGATGTTGGGAGCCGACCGGCGGTAGTCTTCGCCGCTGGGCCCGATCGGATCGATCCGCCCAAACACCCGCGACACGATGTCCGTCCAGCGCACCCCGTCGATATGCGCATCCACGCCATACCGGGCCGCACCCCGGATCGTTTTGGCCACCTCGGCGGCGTAGACGAACATCTTGGTCGGAATGCACCCGACGTTCAGACACGTACCGCCGAAGGTGCCCTGCTCGCAGATCGCCACCCGCTTGGCCGCATAGTGTTCGTTGTAAATACTGTTGCCCGAACCGGTTCCGATGATCGCGAGATCGTAGGTCTCCATCGATACGTCACCCTTTCCCCGACTGGCTCTCGAGCGGGACCGAGGCGTCGGCGTCATTGAGCCTGCTGAGATGTTCGTCGAGCCAGCGGTCCACACGGCAGCAGGACTGCCGGTGCGGATCCGAAAGCCACACCGTACGCGGGTTTGGCCGGCACTCCGCGCGTTCAGCCGACCGAAGCACGTTCGAGCATGCCGGGCGGTTCATCGGCACCGTTCCGATCCATCCGTCCGCCGTAGCCCTTTGACATGCCCGACTGCAGAAACTGGTCGCATGTGGATGCTCGCGTTGCTTGTTGCATGGCCGACGCGGCGATCTGCCATGGCGACCGACCGCGCGGCGAGAGCTGTCACAGCCTACCTTTCGATCTCAAGCCGACGATCCTGCATCGGGCTGCGGGGTCGGGCCAATGACACACGGTATATCTCTGTGGTGCGCGCGAAGTTCGGACGTTCCACCGATACGCTACGGTAGCTTAGACTGATCAGTACAGTGCGGCAACGCGCTGCCCGCGTTGGCTCGCGTGATGGCCTCGCCATCTCGACGGGCATGCGCTAGGTTGACGGACCCGTGAGTTTGAGGAGACCTCTGATGCCGACGGTGCGCCAGCGGACCTACGACATGCTGCGAGCCCACGGAGTGACGACATTCTTCGGAAATCCTGGGTTCACCGAGTTGCCTTTTCTCACCGACTTTCCGGCGGATTTCACCTACTACCTAGGTCTGCAAGAAGCGGCCGTCGTAAGTATGGCTGACGGCTATGCGGGTGTGACGGGTATGCCGGTGGTTGTGAATCTGCACAATGCACCAGGTGTGGGCAACGCGATGGGCAATCTCAAGACAGCGTTTCACAACAAGACGCCGCTGATCATCACCTGTGGTCAGCAGCGCCGTGATATGTGCCTTTACGAGCCGGGCTTTTACAACCGGGACGCCCGCGACCTGCCTAAGCCGTATGTGAAGTGGTCCTACGAACCTCAACGCGCGCAGGACATTCCCGCCGCCTTCCAGCGCGCGATCCACATCGCCTGTCAAGAGCCGCAGGGGCCTGTCTTTCTGGTGCTGCCGGTAGATGATTGGGAGCGCGAAGCAGACCCGTTGCCACTCGTCATTCGTCGGGTCTCTACCCGCGTTGCGCCTGACCCGCAGGCATTGGCGTCAGCCGCAGGGCGTATCGCGGCCGCCAGAAACCCCTGTTTGATCGCTGGGGCCGCGATTGACCGAGCGGGAGCGTGGGATGAGATGGTCGCGCTTGCCGAAAAGTTGCGTGCCGCCGTGTACGGCGCGCCGGCCGCGAGTCGTGCGGCTTTTCCCGAGAACCATCGACTCTTTCGCGGTGCTTTGGTGTTTGACCGGGAACTGCTCCGTCATTGGCTTGAGGATCACGACTTGCTAGTCGTGGTCGGCGCAGCGGTTTTCGACTTCGACATGGGAGGCATGGGTCCGGTCCTGCCCGAAGATAGCGACTTATTGCTGTTCACCGATGATCCCGAAGAGGCCGCCCGCGCGCCCGCAGGCGACGCTGTGCTGGGCAACGTCAAGTTAGCGCTTACGACCCTGGCCCAGGCGGTGCCGGAAACGACTGCCACCTGGCCGCAGACAACACCCAACATGCCAACCCCGGCTACGGGGGATCCGATACAACCGCACGCCTTATTCGCTCTACTGGAAGAACTTCGACCAAAAGATGGTGCCGTGGTGTTGGAGGCGTCTTCTCACGCCTCGGCAATGCACATGCGAATGCCGATCACCGTGCCACAAGGTTTCTTCTACGCCGGCGTGGGCGGTATCGGCAATGGCTTGCCCACCGCGGTAGGGGTGCAACTTGCGCAACCTGACCGCCGCGTCATTTGCGCAACCGGTGACGGAGCGATGCTCTACACGTTGCAGGCTTTATGGACGGCAGCCCAACATCAGGCGCGCATAGTCGTGGTAGTCCTCGACAACGCAGGTTACGCCGTTCTCAAGGAATCCGGCGATTACCTCGGCGTTGGTCATGACCAGCCGGGATTGGACACACCCGGCGTAGACCTGGTCAAGCTGGCCGAAGGATTCGGCGTACCCGGCATCCGGGTGGAACAGTACGCGGGGCTGCGCTCCGCGTTCGAGCAAGCCCTTGCCGCTGACGGGCCAATGCTGTTGAGCGTCAGGGTCGATCCGACCCTGCGACCGCTTCTGTCGTGACAACGCACGCTCTGGCCACAAGCCTTATGCGTTCCGTGCTGGGTTGTCCCGCAGCGTTTTACAGCTGGGAGGAAGCACCGGATTCGCCGAGCTGTGCGCAGTGTCGTTGGATAACAGTCTCGGCTCCGGTTTCGGTTGTAAGGTGCGGCTCAGCTGTGCAACAGCACAGCGGTCCTCCTCTACAACTTTTGGATAGCGCGCGGTTAGACCGATCGATGGGGTCAGCTGTGACCGTCCGGGCACTGGCAGGTTGGCGGCATCAGGCGCACGCTTGATCTGGCCGTGCAGATGCAGGCGCAGAAAAAATTTGGGAATCCGACGTCAACGAACGGAGTTCACCCCATGTCGAGCGGAACGCAAGCCGATGCTTTCACCGGGTACGTCCTGCCCCCGTTGCCCTACGGCTACGACGCGTTGGAACCCTACATTGATGCAGCCACGATGGAGCTGCACCACAACAAGCATCACCAAACTTATGTCGACAAACTCAACGCCGCGATCGCCCCGTACCCACAGTTGCACGGACTGATCATCGAAGATCTGCTCCGCCGCCTCGATGAGGTGCCAGACGAGATCCGCCAGACCGTGCGCGAACAAGGTGGTGGACACGCCAACCATCAGTTCTTCTGGAAGGTGATCGGGCCACCGCGCGACACGACACCGCAAGGTGCTTTGGCCGACGCACTCAAGCGCGACTTCGGCGGTCTTGACGCATTCAAGGAGCAATTCGCGACCGCCGCGGCCAAGCAATTCGGTTCGGGCTGGGCATTTCTCGTGATCAACCCCGGCACCAAGAAGCTGGAGATCCTCACGCTTCCTAACCAGGACAGCGTCTTGCTCTACGGTCGACCCGGTTTGCTGGCTTGCGATGTGTGGGAGCACGCCTACTACCTGCGATATCAGAACCGCCGAGCCGAGTATTTGGACGCTTGGTGGAATGTTGTGGCGTGGGACGTCGTTTCCCGCCGACTGGACAACTTTAACGCCGGTAAACAACAACTCTGACGGTGACGCCGAAGGACATTGCTTCGCGCTGGGGCGGTGTTGGCGAGACACACGATAGTAAGGGTGAGTTCTCAGACTAGGTCGACCGCGCCGAGGCATCCAAATCGTCCTCGCGGCCGGAAGCGGTGGGGCGGAGTCACAGAGCGTAGCTGTCCCGAGTCACTCCAGTTACCCGTTGATGGGCGTCAGCCGAGGCGCTTGTAGAAGACGATCTTGTCGTCGCCGTCGTCGTAAAACTCGCGAATGCGTGCTTCCTCAGTGTAATTGAGCGTGCGGTAGAAGCGGCGGGCACGCTCAAACTCCGGAAGCGATGATGTCTCGACTAGCAGAATGCGTTCACCAGCATCGGCGAGAGACCGCTCGAGATGACCCATGAGTTCAGCGCCAATGCCTCGCCCGTGAAGCTGCGGCAGGACACCGATTGCGAGGACATTCCACGTACCGGTTGTCATTCGTTCGGGTTCGCAGAACGCAAAGCCAGCAAGAAATTGACCGGCTTGGTGTCCAATCCAGATCTGCCGATTGTCGGGTCGTGTGAAGTAGGGCTCGATCATCTTCTCGAGCATCGTCGACGGGAACAGACCGACCGCCTCGACAATGCGCTTGATTTGGGCAACGTCGTCACGCCGGATCGGGCGCACTAGAGAGCTCATCGTGAGTAACGAAGTGTCACATAGTTTGTCGGCGCGGCCGCTAACCATCTCGGAGGCCGAGTCGCGACAGGTCAAGTCCAGGGACGTGGTGTACGACGTCGTCGTGTGATTCTTCGATGTCGTGACTTATGCGGTTAGTGCCGCGGGGTTGTCCTCCTGTTCTGCTGGTGTGGTGGTGGTCAGGCGGGATTTGCTGAGGACGTCGAGACCCAGGTAGCGCCGTGACTCGGCCCATTCGTCGTGTTGTTCGGCCAGCACAGCGCCGACGAGGCGGATTAGAGCATCGCGGTCGGGGAAGATCCCGACGACATCGGTGCGGCGGCGGATTTCTTTGTTGAGTCGTTCCTGGGGGTTGTTGGACCAGATCTGACGCCAGATCTGCTTAGGAAAAGCCGTGAAGGCCAGCAGGTCGGACCTGGCCGCTTCGAGGTGATCAGCGACCTTGGGTAGCTTGTCGGAAAGCGCGTCGATGATCCGGTCATATTGTGCAGCAACAGAAGTGGCGTCGGGTTGATCGAACACCGAATGCAGCAGGGTCTTGACCCAGGGCCAGGAGCTCTTGGGGGTGATGGCCATCAGGTTGGTGGCGTAATGGGTGCGGCAGCGCTGCCAGGACGCCCCGGGCAAGGTGGCCCCAATCGCTGAGAGCAGTCCAGCATGGGCGTCGCTGGTGACCAGCGCCACCCCAGACAGGCCGCGCGCGGTCAACGAGCGCAGAAACGTCAACCAGCCCGCACCGTCTTCGGCGGTGGTGACGTCGATGCCCAGGATTTCGCGGTAGCCCTCAGCGTTGACGCCCACCGCGATCAGCGCGTGCACGTTGACCACGCGGCCGGCCTCGCGGACCTTGAGTACCAAAGCGTCGGCGGCCATGAACGTATACGGGCCGGCATCAAGAGGCCGAGTGCGGAAAGCCTCCACGGCAGTGTCGAGTTCTTTGGCCATCACCGACACCTGCGACTTCGACAAGCCGGTAATCCCGAGGGTCTCGACCAGCTTGTCCATCCGCCGGGTCGAGACCCCGAGCAGATAGCAGGTGGCCACCACAGTTGTCAGGGCCCGCTCGGCGCGTTTGCGGCGTTCCAGCAGCCAGTCCGGGAAGTAGGACCCCTGGCGCAGCTTGGGAATCGCCAGATCCAAACTGCCTGCCCGGGTATCGAACTGGCGATGCCGATAACCGTTACGAGAGTTAGTCCGCTCGCTGCTGCGCTGACCGTAGGCCGCGCCGCATAGCGCGTCAGCCTCGGCGCCCATCAGCGTGTGGATGAAGGTAGCCAGCAGTTCGCGCAACACATCAGGGTGGGTGGTGGTGAGTCGCTCAGCCAACAGTGCGGGTAGGTCGATATCGTGGGCAGCGGTCATCGCGTCGATCCTTTGCTCTAGTGACTTTGGTCGGTCTCTCGAAGAATCACGCGATGACCCTTTACTAGCCGGCTACGACACGCCGGTCCTCACCTCACGGCCCGACTCGTACACCACTTTCGTGGACGCAACCTCGCGACAACGTGTCCGCTCTGCTGCGCAGCAGCGGCGTGTTCCTTTGCTACAGAGGGCAATATGTTCCTTTCGATGGAGACGATCGACGGCAAGCAGAGACTAGACTCAACAGTACAACTCGTTGTTGCTGTTGCCATCCTCCCGAGGCCGGAACTTTGCATTACTGATTGCTGCTGCCCAGCGTTGCAGGCAGCCGAGCACCGTTACGCTTCCGTGCTCGAAATACCCGCAGTGCTATTCAGGCGCCGACTCGACGCGGCGACCAAAGCCTTCCACTTTCGACCCGACGCAGATGGCTGCATGACTACGTGGTCGGCGGCGACAGCGGAGCCTCGCCCCTGCCCTCGTCGAGCGGGAAGAGTTAACCCCGCGAACCGCCTTTAGGCGTCCCCGGCGTGACCCGAAAGCAGGAGCGGGCCAGTTGCGCGAGCTTGCGGGACCTGGAATAGTGACCGACTGGTCGGTCACTTAGGGAACGCGTGGGAAGGAATTTTTATGAATCGGCAGTCGGTCAGGTGCGCGCGGCCCGCTTCCGGAGGACTCGCAGCCGGCATTGCTCTGAAAGCTGCCGTGGGCGCAGCGCGCCCAGTCGAGATCATCGACGCCTGTGGCTCATCCGTAGCCATCAAGCGGTGGGGTCACGGCGTACCAGTGTTGTGTCTGCACGCGATAGGTCACGGCAGCGGAGACTTCGCGTCTATGGCTTCCCGTCTAGGCAACCACTTCGAAATCGTGGCAGTCGATTGGCCGGGGCACGGCCACTCACCCGACGACGGCCGACCCATGCGCCCCCAGCACTTCGCCGAACTTGCACTGGCGGTCGTGGATCGGCTCCAATTGACGCGTCCGATCGTTGTTGGCAACTCGATCGGTGGTGCGGCGGCGCTTATTGCCGCCGCAACCGTGCCCGAGGCGTTCGCGGCGGTCGTGCTATGCAATGCCGGTGGACTGGCGCCGGTCGATCGGACCGCTCGGCTGGCCACCTCGCTGATGGCCTGGTTCTTCGAAGCGGGCGCGCGCGAAGCCAAATGGTTCCCAGCAGCTTTCGGCTTTTATTATCGATGCCTCGTCCTACCGCGTGCGGCGGCCAAGGAGCAACGTCGCAACATCATCAGCGCCGGGAGCGCCGCTGCGCCTCTGCTGGCCGACGCGTGGCGCGGTTTTGGCGAGCCTGACGCCGATCTCCGGGCGCTGGCACCCCACGTGGCGGCGCCGGTGTGGCTGGCGTGGGCCCAACGAGACCGATTTGTGTCGTGGCGTCGTTCCAGAGCCGCCGCTGAGACGTTCCGCCGCAGGCGGGTCACGCAGTTTAACGCGGGTCATTCTGCCTTTATGGAGGAACCCGACCGATTCGCTGCAGAGTTCGCTCAATTCATCGCCGAAACGGTACAGGAACGGCAATGACGGACTTCAACAGAATCATGGCGTCGTACGAATCGATTCACCGTTCACCGGCCAATCGGGCGTTGCATGCAATCGGTATTCCCATGATCGCAATCTCGGCGCTGGGCATGCTCAGCCTGGTACGGATGTCTGATCACGGCGCAGCCACGTTGATCAACGGGGCGGCCGTCGCAGTAGCAGCGGCCTCGTTGGTGGTAACGCGCTGGTCTGTGCGTGCCGGAATAGGCTTCCTCGCCTTTAGCACGATCTCCTGCGGAATAGCGGACGCCATGGCGACCCAGTGCGAAACAGCCTATGCTGTAACGAGTTTCGCGGCCACGTTTGTAGCTGGGTGGGCGGTCCAGTTCGTCGGACATGTATTCTTCGAACGAAGGGCCCCGCAGTTCACCCGGCGGCCAGAAAATCTGTTGCTTGGTCCGGTGATGATTGTTGCCGAGGTGTTTCCCGCGCTGCGCCGGAGTGATCCGGCTATGTGTTCAGCGAGCGCGAGCTCTGGCGAGGACTCCGACGTTGACCGTCTTGAGCACGCGCCTTGCCGGGATCTGTGAACTTCATTCCTGCCGAGGAAGCGTGAACGCATATTGCAGTGTTCGACGAGTCGCGAGGTCGGGTCCGCCTGCCTCCAACTCGATTAGGGCGCACTCGCCGGCAGCGGCGACCCACAAATCGGCCGCTCGCTGGGGCTCCGGCCAGCCCATGGCGGCAAAGTCCGTCGCGACGAACGCTGCGCTGAGCTTCGAACGCGCTCGCACCTCATCCTGGATCGCCAGCGAACCGCGGGCTTCTAGGATCAATGCGCGCACTCCGTGATTCTCGAGGCAGTAATCCAGATACACCGTAGCCATCCGGTTAAGACGGTCCGGGCCGGCGGGCAACGTCGTCGCCACGGACCGCACCTGCTCGAACATTGCGTCGTGGAAGTGACGGTGCAGCGACACGAGGTATGCCCCACGATCGCTGAAATGGTGGAAAAATGTTCCCTTTGAGACGCCTGCGTATTGGACTACAGCATTGACGCTCATGTCATTCAAGCCGGTGACTTCCGCCATGCGCAGTCCGGCCTCGATGAGCCGACGCCGCGTGCGCTCAGCACTGGCGCGCCGCGCGGGCTGAGATTGCTGAAACGATGCCATGGCTCCCTACAATGTCTGCGAGTGTTGTCAAAACTTGGCGTCGATTATGACTGGAAGCCAAACACACAGGTCAAGCAATGACGGTAGCGCTATCGATGGCCGCCGATGGACTACGACCGGCCTATCCCGTGCCCTAAACCGTCTCGTGGGCAACTGTCTCATGGGCAACCATCGTTTCGGCCGAGCGAAGGACATCTGGGGCTGGACTTGGCGGACCGCAGACCCTCGCATGTCGAACGTCCGCCAAGCCCGGCCAGATGTTACCTCTGCTTACTTGCCGTGCTCGCCGACTAGGCCGGGCCAGTTTCCGTCGGCCTTGGCCAGGTTGCCGTCATAATCCTTATCGAACTCGCTGCGGAGGCCTGCGTTCAAGATCACCGTGAGTTTGCCGTCCCGCACCTCCCAGGTGTTGATGATGTCGGCCGGGAACAGGGCGCCCACCGAGACCCCGAATGCGCAGAAGCCGCCAAACTGTGGGACGTACCTGTCCGGGTTGGCGTTGAACATCTGCTGGTGTGCGCTGGTGGCAAACATGTAGCGCGCGCCGTGATGCTCGGCGGTGATGCTCGGATCACCGTTGACGGGCTCGTTGTCAGTGACAAAAGCGACCGGATCAAAGCCGTCGAGAGCGAAGCCGCTGGCCCCGGCAATGTTGACGAGGGCGCGCGAGTGGGTGGACATGGATCTCTTTCTCCGTTCATTTGTTCGGACTCGCCGCCCAACTGCGACGAGCAGAGATTAGACATCAAAGACCCCCGCCCCGTTACAACCATCGAGCAACTTCACCCACAAAGTTTCAGTCGCCTTCCGGTGACGGCAACTTTCCCGGGGGCCGACCGACGGCCTCTCGTGAACCACTCAAGCGTTGCTGTGAGAATCGTGTTTGCCGCTGGGATTCGTCAGCCGCAAATCGCCGATCGGTCGGCAACCGCGTCAATCGCTCCGGTAGCGCTTCGACAGATGGGTCATCTATCGGCGCTTCTGCCGTATATACCAGGCCGCCAACTGACTCGGGTGAGTTGCGCATGCCGTCATTCGCTAGTCGTGACTATGTCGGCGAAACTCGTCCATCAGCGCGTCGAAGTTGGTGGGACGGATCTCGATCGACTCCTGCCGCGCCGCTCGCGTAATCCATATCGTCCGTCGAATTTGGTCTACGTACACTCTGCACGCTTCGCACAGGCTCGTGTGCTGCTCGAAGCGAGCCAAGTCTGTTGCCACTAGGGCCGTTTCGAGATAATCAGTGACCAACGCGACGGCGTCCGCGCAGGCAATGCGCAAGTCGTTAGCGATGAAGGCGTCGTCAGCGCTCATCGAGGTACACCTCCAGCAAGTTGCGTAGTACGGCGCGGCCTCTGTGCAACAACACACGTTGGTTCGCCGCTGATATGCCGAGCGCCTCGCATGTCTCCTCGCTCGACCAGCCCTCGATGTCACGCATCGACACCACCTCACGTTGAGCACTCGGCAGCCTGCGCAGCCCATCAAGTACCACCGCACGAACCTCCGCCGACATCAGCCGCTGCTCGGGTAAAAGGTCCCACCGGCCAGGCACATCACGCCAGTAGTGTGCTCCGAGTTCAGGATGGGCCATTCGATCCGGATCAACCGACGGCCGCACGTCGGTTTCGGGCCCGGCCGTCGCGTACGGCACCGTATTGAACTGACCCCGCGCGAGGCTGCGCACACGGTTGAGGACGACGCGCACGATCCACGTGCGGAGGCTCGCGCGACCTTCGAACTTACCGATGGACCGCACCACCGAGAGCCATGCATCTTGCACTGCGTCCTCGGCCATCGCTGCGTGAACATAGACGCTGGCCATCCGCACCAACGGAGCGTGCAGGGTTTCGACAAGGGCGCTAAATGCTTGTGCATCGCCGGCTTTCAGCGCCGTAATCAGATCGGCCTCGGTTTTCCACCGATCGTCAGGAACCGTCCGCGTTTCGACCACCACCTCGGTATCGAACTCCTTCATCTGCGGCTGTAACGGAATCGGACACGATCGTCACTACACAGTATCCGCTGCGCCAACTGCGCCGCGGTTCCCGAAAGATTCACCCGCTGAAGGAGAACATCATGAGCAACCTGCCCCTCGTAACCGACGCCACTGCGGCTCCCGACCAAGCAGCGGCCCTATCCGCGGTCAAGAAAGCCATGGGCGCAGTCCCCAACCTGACCCGCGCGATGGCACACAGCCCCGCGCTGCTGCACGGCTATTTGGGCCTGGCAGGCGGCCTCGACCGCGGCACGCTCGACAGGTCCACCCGCGAACGATTGGCCATCGCGATCGCCCAATCCAACGCGTGCTCCTACTGCTTGTCGGCGCACACCTACCTCGGGCAGAAGGTCGCCGGCCTCAGCGCTGAGCAGGTGGCCGCAGCGCGCAAGGGCGACGCCGACGACGCGAAGACCGCAGCACTTCTCACGTTTGCTGTGACTGTCAACGAACACCGCGGACAGATCGATGACTCTGCCCTTGCCGCCGTACGTCACGCCGGCGCAAGCGACGCTGAGATCGCCGAAGTGATTGGCCACGTAGGGCTCAATGTCCTGACCAACTACTTCAACAATGTCGCCCACACCGACATCGACTTCCCTGTCGTGTCAGCGTGATCGTCGCCTCGGCTCGACGAAGCATCTGCTTGGCAGGCTTCGTCGAGCCGAGGCGTTGTGGGTCAGGACCAGCACTGTACCATTACGTACAGAAAGAAGAGCCGACGCGAAGTGAGGCCCGTTATCTCGTCTGAAAACAGCCTCGCTTGAGTGGCCGCGATGCACCCCGAAGCATTCAAACGCTAGGTGGTCCAACGAATATTTCATCGGCGGGTTCGGTCTCGAGTACCGAGGTTCTGCGCCATGCCATCAACGCGTCACGACCATTCCCAGCCAGCCGAAGGAGCTGTGATGATTCCAGAATCCACTAATCCGCACCGGGACTACCCTCAGATGGCGGCCGACCGTGGGCGCATCGAACCGGTCCCACGCCGGGTTCGTGGCTACTTCAACGGGATCCTGGTATTCGACACGAAGGCGGCCCACTACGTCTGGGAGGTGGCGTATTACCCGCAGTACTACGTGCCTATCGAGGACGTCGACACGTTGTGCCTGGTCGACGAGCAGCACACCCAGAAACTCCAGCTAGGGTCCTCGCGGCTGTTCTCGCTGGCAGACGGCAACCGCACGGTTAAGTCTGCTGCGCGCCTTTACGATACCGGTCCGCTCGCGGGGAGTTTCCGCTTCGACTGGGACGCGCTCGACTGGTTCGAGGAGGACCAACCGCTCATCGGCCACCCGCGCAGCCCGTATGTCCGGGTGGATGCGCTACGCTCGCACCGTCACGTCAGAATCGAACTCGACGATGTCCTACTGGCGGAAACCGAGTGTCCTGTACTACTTTTCGAGACGGGTTTACCTACTCGCTACTATATTGACCGCACCGACATCGACTTCTCGCATCTGAAGCCCAGTCCAACACAGACCATTTGTCCGTATAAGGGGATCACCTCAGGCTATTGGTCGGTGGAGATCGGAGAGCGTCTTCACCCGGATCTGGCCTGGACATATCGGCATCCTACGATCTCCGTCGTGGAAATCGCCGGGATGGTCGCGTTCTACAACGAGAAGCTAGACATCTACGTCGACCAAGCGCTGCTGTCGCGACCCAGCACACACTTTGGGTGACTGACGCCGCGAACCCTCTCCTCAACTCGGTGCTTTCATATAAACGATGAGATATTCTGTGCAACAATTTATTTCGGTAGCTTAGGTAAGTACTCGACCTTCTGTGCGTCGAAAGACATGACATGCTCGTGTTGGTGCGCGAAGTGAGGAATTCATTGCGGATTGTCGGTTCGCCGGCCGTCGGCACTTACCGGCACCCGAACATCGTCGCCCTCAACGTTCTCGCCGGCGACCGGCTTGGTCAGCGCTACCCGCACTACGAAACAGATTGCGCTCACGAGGTAGAACCCGGCAGTCAGCAACAACCAACGCGAGAAGTACGGCGCCTGAGTCAGCCCTGTCGCCATCTGATATGTCGACGCCCCTTGTTCGATGATGCCAGGCAGGAAGAGCAAGAGGATCAACCCGCTTGCCACGGTGGGTAAGCGGATGTAATTGACGATCAAAATATCGCGTACCGAGCGATGACGAACGGCCCCATTCGGTAATGATCTCGCAGGGATCAGGCGTTCCGCCATCGCGTAAAGCGGAAACAGGACCAAGTCATGAGCGATGATGGCGACAGCGAACCAGACAGCGATCGACTGCCACCAAACTCTCCGGTTGAAAAGTTCTTCGAGGCCGAGGATTGATACTGCGTAACCCCCAAGTGCCAGCGCGGAGAGCAACACGATGAGGTGCAGCAATCGCTCACCGTACAGTCGTCGTCCCACACCTAGCAGGTAACGCATCATGTCGTCCGGAAGTCGATAGAAGACACCCACTTGGTGCAATGCACACCAGGAAGAGCCGGAACAATGATTCGTGCCGGATAACCGTGGTCAAGCGAAAGGTCGGCGCCGTTGACTTGGAACGCCAGAAGCGATCGCGGGTCCACGATTTGATTACTTTGCAGCACAGCGTGATTGAAGCTTCCGAAACGTTCCAGCGATGACACGAGTGCAGAACCAGGCCGTGGAAGTCCGACCGCCGCCGCGAGGTCGCCGAGCCGGATCCCCGTCCATTCCTGCGTTGTCGACCACCCTTCGACACAAGCGATCGGCAGTTTCACCGTGTGGTGCGGCATCGCCGCCAGCTGCGTGCGATCCAGTGCTATATCGCCAACGCCGACGAGTCGCAGATGCCAGTCTGCTCCGGTAAACCTCGAATCGATCCCTGCGGCAACTGCGGTGCGGTTGATCTGGAAATCAGTTGGGCCCGTGCCGTAGCTACGTCCTCGTGGCAGCAGCACCGCCGCGCGACGCATGACTCCCCCGATAGTCTGGCCCGCGCTCAGCACTCCGACAAGCGCGCTCCCACCGGCGACGACGGCCAGCATGCCGCGGCGACTCAGAGTCGCCGGATCGGGATTTCGCGCCACCAGTCCGTCCTCATCGGACGGTTCCGGGACCGTGTCAATTCTCGAGGTTGCCAGGACGCTTCGCATCGATCGTGAGCGTAGACCGGTCATCATTTTGCTGAACTTGATGCTGACATGGGCAACGAAACCGGCGATGAAGACCCAAGCCCCGAAGTAGTGGGCGGTGTAGAAGCTGAAACCGAAGATGTAGTCGTACTGGATGTTCAACACGCCGGTGACGATCTCGAACAGTATTCCGCCCACCAGCATCAGCAGCGAGACGCGCTCGAGGATGGCGGCGATTGATCGCGCCGGAGGCCAGCTGAAAAGGCGTGGGATCACAGACCATAACTTGGCGAGAACTACGGGAATGATGATCAGCCCCAGTCCGACGTGCAGGCCCTGTGTCAGGCGGTACAGCCAGCTCGGCCTGG
The DNA here is from genome assembly GCF_059812565.1 of Mycobacterium sp. NGS49. Lineage (NCBI taxonomy): Bacteria > Bacillati > Actinomycetota > Actinomycetes > Mycobacteriales > Mycobacteriaceae > Mycobacterium > Mycobacterium sp. NGS49. The sequence continues at coordinate 90,662 of NZ_JCALCX010000008.1, forward strand.
TGGGCCAGTCGAAGGTAGGCAGCTTGAGTAGGCCCACGTCGAACGGGATGGCCTGGCCAAATTGGGGGCCATAAGCAATGTATGACAGCAGACCGGTCAAGATGACGACAGGCAATACGACCAACAGAATGAGTCCGAACACCGATGTCAGCCACGGACCCCGTAGTGGACTGCGCCACCTGATCAGCAAAAGACCCGGCGGAGGACGCTTTTCCAGTGCCCGCCATAACGCCGCGGGAAAGCCATATCCCTCGACGTGTTCGCCAGTTGGCGCCGATGAAGGAGCGCCATTCTCGGCGCGGCCAGTTGGAGAAGCGGTCGAATCGCCTTCGGGCGGTGTAGAGGTCGTCACGTCGGACTCGAGCCTCATCTCGTGTTGGGCAGTAGTCGGCGACCGTTCTGACTGCGTCAAGCAGAAGTGTACCGTGCAGTACGCTTACGCCGCAGCCTGTAGATCGATGGCGACTTTCTGGCCTCCTCTGCCCGGAGTCACTGCGACCAGATCACGGCGGCTTCGAAGCCATAGGCAGCTGCAGGCGTGGGTCTGGCACCGGTGTAACGCTCTGCACTCTGGCGGTCACTAACCGGTGACCCGTTTTCACCGAACCTCTTGGATGGAGTTCTGATGCACACTCCGCACGCACCCCTGGCAAAAGCTGCTGATGTCATCAGCACTCTCGGCGGAGTCATATTGCGCTACGGACTGTGCATTCCGCTGGCCTGGATCGGCTTACAGAAGTTCACGATTCAGGAGGCCCAGGCAATCAGTCTGTTCATCAACAACCAACCCCTGATGAGCTGGCTGTACAACATCTTCAGCCTTCAGGGGTTGTCCAGTGCGCTGGGCACTATCGAGATCGCCGCCGCCGTACTGATCGCGAGCCGGCCGGTCTCGGCCTGGGCCGCGGCCACCGGCAGTGCCATCGCCGTCTTCCTTTTCCTGTCGACGCTCAGTTTCTTGTTTACTACCCCAGGCGTGGTCGAGAATTCGTCTGTATATGTTCCGTTGCTCACCGACACCGGCGGCTTTCTGATCAAAGACATTGCTCTGCTGGGTGCGGCCACGTGGACGCTGGGTGAGGCGCTGCGTGCCGCTTGGGAGCGTCGATCGGCCAGGGTGTCGATACAGACTGTGTGACCGACGGCGATGGTCGGCCGCCCGTTCTATATCACTCGAATGCTCGGCAGCGCCAACAACTTGCGGTCAACGCTCGCATGGCACAAACGAAGTGGTTAGCGGCCGGCACCCAGGCCGCGGGCGAGGACGGTGACCAGCCGGCTCAGTTGGCGCCGGTAGGCCTGCACGGTCAGTGTTGCGTCTTCTTTGGCGCCTCGGGCGGCGTCGTAGATGACGTCGGCGGCGGTCGCTGGTGTGAGACCGACGTCGCTCAGGTTGATGGTTCCGGCACGATCAGCGTTGGCCAAGAGCTCACGCAGCAGCCGCGTGGAGCGTTGACGCGAGTCACGGGTGATGTCCCCGCAGGTGCGACTGTTCTCGTCGAGTAGCTCTGCACCATAGGGCGACGAGGCGGTCAGGGCCACGAACGGCGCAAAGCGCGCCGACAGGACGGCGTAGAGCTGATCGGCGATTGGCGCGTCGGGGACGGCGGCATCGGCCATGGCGCGGATGCGGTCGTCATGCAGTTGCGCGACAATGGTGCGAAACACCTCCTGTTTGGAGGCGAAGTGCGCGTAGACAGTCGGGCGGGAGACTCCGGCGGCCGCAGAGATTGACTCGATGGAGGCGCGGCGAAAACCCACCTCAAGGAATTGACGGCGGGCGGCATCCACGATGGCATCGCGTGCACGCGTCCCACGCAGCTGCCCTTCGGAGGCTGACACACGCCAGAGTATAGAGCCCAACAATATCTTGACACTTTTATTGGTTTCGTAAACGATTATTGGATGGTCGTCAAGGAGTCCGGGTTCCCGAGGTTGCTGTCGCCGTGGAGGATTCGCCACAGCCAGATCCGTAACCGCGTCGTCTTCCCACCGACCTGTCCCACCTGGGTCGACGATCCGTGGTCGGGGCGCTTCACCGATCAGGCGGTGGCGTATTACCGCGAACGTGCCGCTGGCGGGGTGGGGTTGATCATCATCGGCGCCACCCACGTTCACCCGTCCTCTTTGGCCGCGCCGCTCACGGTGGGCTCGCTGTATGACAATCGCGCGATCCCGCCGTTGGCCCGGGTGGCCGAGGCCGTGCATGCCGAGGGCGCCAAGCTCGCAATTCAGTTGCTGCACACCGGGGTTCGATCGATGCTGGCGTTCAAGCAGGACACCCGTTTTGACCCGGACGCGGAGTGGTTCTCGCGCGCACCGTCGCAGATCCCGCTGGGCGAAACTCCCGGGGCGATGACGCCGAAGGCCATGGACGATGGCGAGATCGAAGAGATCATCGACGCTTTCGGTGCGGCGGCGGCGCGGGCGGTCGCCGCAGGCCTGGACGGCGTCGAATTCCACCTCTCCCATGGTTACCTGCCATGGCAGTTCCTGTCCCCGCTCTACAACCACCGCGACGACGCATGGGGCGGGGATTTTGAGCGCCGGCTGCAATTCCCGGTCCGCTGTTTGGACGCGATGCGCTCCGCGGTCGGCGACCAGCCGTTCCTCGGATACCGGATCAACTCCACGTCATTTTGGCCGGGTGACCTTGAGACGCCCGACGTGGTCGAGGTGGTACGCGAACTTGAAAAGCGTTGCGACGTGGACTACGTGTCGGTGTCCGCCGGGGTCCACCACGCATTCATCCACACCCCGATGCATTTCGAGCAGGGCTGGGAGCGCGACTTGGCCTCCCCGATCAAGGCGGTGTCGGGGAAGCCGGTCCTGATGGTGGGACGCATCACCGAGCCGCGGGTGGCCGAGCAGCTATTGGTCGAGGGCCACGGCGACGCGGTGTGCTTGGGGCGCCAGCTCTTTGCCGACCCGGACTGGGTCACCAAGGCCGAACAAGGCCGGCCAAAGGATATCCGCCGCTGCGTCGCGGCCAACCTGTGCTGGAAGACTGCGATGCAGGGCCGTCGCGTGCAGTGTGTCTACAACCCGGCGATGGGCCGCGAAGCAGCATGGGGTCGAGGCACGCTCCGTCGCGCCGACGCGCCGCGCCGCGCGCTCGTCATCGGGGCGGGTCCCGCAGGCCTCGAGTACGCGCGGGTAGCAGCGGCACGCGGGCACACCGTCACCGTCGTGGAGGCCGCCGACCAGGTCGGCGGTCACGCGCTACTGCAGTCGCGGCTGCCCACCCGCGCCGAGTACGGACGCATCGGTACCTGGCTGGGTGAGCAGGCCGTCGGCAACGGCGCGCAAATACGTACCGGGGTGCGTGTGGATGGCGCTCTCCTTGACGAGCTGCTGGCCGAGCTGCAGCCCGACCATGTGGTGCTGGCTACCGGCTCGCGCGCCGCCCGCGACGGCTTCCAGGGTTGGACCGGGCAGCCGGTGCCGGGGTGGCAGAGCGGCCGCACCGCGGGCTGGGATGAGGTAGCTGAGGGCAGCGTGACACCCGACGGCACTGTCGTGGTCGTTGACGATCAGTCCGATGTGGTGGCCCCTCTGACCGCCGTGCTGCTCGCGCAGCGCGGCGCGCAGGTGTCGCTGGTAACGCGGTGGCCGATGGTGGGGATGGAGACGATCCTCGACGTCTACCTTGAGTGGATTTACCCCCAGTTGTATGCCGCCGGTGTCGAAATGGTGCGCGACCACTGGATCACCGGCATCGACGGCAAGCAGGTGACACTGTCGCTGGTGCATGACCCTACCGGCGGCACAACCCGGCAGGTCACTGCCGACTGGATCGTGATGGCCACCGCGCGTCACTCCCAGGACGCACTCGCACAACCGCTGCGGGAACGCGAGGTCTCGTTCGAGGCCATCGGTGACGCCGTCGCACCCCGCGGCACCTACGAGGCGGTCTACGAGGGGCACCGCCAAGGCCGCAAGCTATGAGGCTGCGCGTGGTCGGCGGATCCGGCGGGGACACCGTCGCGGCGTGGGATGAGCCGCGTGAGCGGTGGTTGCCGATCGCGGACGCGCTGGCCCGCCCCGAGGTGTCTCCATCGCTGCGTGCGGTGCTGAGTGCCTGTTCGAGCGACGTGGTGACGTTTCTTGCTGCCGGTGCCCCGGCCCGCGCGGCGGTACGCGAGCTGGCCAAGCACGTTGCGTCGCAGCGTTTTACGCCCGATCTGAGCTCACGGCTGCCGTTTTCCGCGCGCTCGCTGCGGCCCTTCCTGCTCTCACCGAGTCATTCCGAGGGTGTCGCCCGAGGCATGCTGGCACGCTACGCGCCACGCGCGGCCCGCGTGGCCGGCGTGTACGAGCGCCTCGCGGGCCGCCCAATCCCCCGGTTGCGGGTGCGGCCCATGATGCTTCACACCCCACTGCTCTACCAAGGCAACCATTGCGCGCTGGTTCCCGACGGAACACCCATCCCGGTGCCCCCGTACGGCCACGATCTGGACTTCGAACTGGAACTGGGCTTCGTGGTCTGCCATCAGGTCCGCGACGCCACCGTCAGCGCCTGCCGCGACGCGATCGGCGGACTCGTGTTGCTCAACGACATCTCACTGCGTGACACCCAATGGGAGGAAGTGCGGGGCAGCCCGCTCGGCCCGGTGAATAAGTGCAAGTCGTTTGCCACTGCCATGTCTAATGAGGTGCTCACCGCCGACGACGTGGTTGACGATATTGCTTCGCTGTCGGGGACCGTGGAAGTCAATGGCCAACAGTGGTGCCACGGTCGCGCCGATGACTTCGCGCACTCGCTGCAGGCGTGCCTCCACCGCGCGTGCGCCGGCGAGACGGTGTATGCGGGTGAACTCTTGTCCACCGGCACCCTGGCCGGTTGTAGCGGAATTGAGCTGGGCCGGTTACCGCCGCCCGGCGCGACAGTCAAGCTCATCGTGCCGCGGATCGGAACTGTGACGAATCGTTTTGGAGGGAGCACGAAATGAGCACTGTCCAGTGGCCCGCGGGCCACGAACCGGCCGGCGCCGCGATCCATGAGACCAACCTCGGAGCCAGCCGCGCCGCACCCGAGGCGGTCTGGGCATGGCTGGTGCGACCTGACCGCTGGCACGACTACTACGGCAACGCCAAGCGGATGCGTTCCCGCGGCGGCCCGTGGCCCGGCGTCGAGCTGGGCAGCCGCTTTTCCTGGGTGACGTTCGGCGCGCCGGTCACTACCGAAATCACCGAATACGAACCCCAGGAGCGGCTCGCCTGGACGGGCAGCGGCTTGGGTTCACGTGGCCATCACGCCTGGGTACTGACCGCCCGCAGCGACGGCGGTACCGACATCCGCACCGAGGAGACCCAACGCGGAGCAGCCTCGAAGCTGCTCAGTCCGGTCCTGGCGCCGGCGATGCGGCGCATGCACCAGCGCTGGGTCGACAACCTCGCCCGCATCGCCGAAAGCGGGCGGCGGCCGTGATCCTGCTCTACGGCGCCACCGGCTACACCGGGCGCCTGGTGGCGCGCACCTTCGCCGAGCAAGGCTTGCAGCCGGTGCTCAGTGGGCGGCGCGAAGACGCCCTTCGCGCGGTCGCCGATCCGCTGGGCCTCGACGTGCGGATCGGCGGATTGGACGACCTCGACCTATCCGCTACGCAGGCGTTGCTCAACTGCGCCGGCCCTTTTGGACGGACCCAAGCGCCGTTGCTGCGCCGCTGTGTGGACGCGGGCGTGGCCTATCTTGATCTCGCCGGCGAGGTCGACGAGCACCTGGCAGCAGCGGCCTGGAACGACCGGGCGCGCGCAGCCGGCGTCCTGGTGATGCCCGGCGCCGGGTATGGCATCGTGGCCTCGGACTGCCTCGCCGCCTACGTCGCGGAAACCTTGGTGGGCCCACCGGTTCGGGTTGAAGTGGCATTGAAGACGGTGGGCGCAGTGTCGCGCGGAACGGCCGAAGTAGTGCTCGGCTCGCTGCGCCGCCCGGGTGTGCGCAGGCGCAGCGGCGCCCTCGTCGCCTGCCGGGCCGGCCGGGCACGCATGAAAGTCGATTTCGGCGACGGTGATGGTCTGACCACTGTTGTCACTAACCCGTGGCGCGCAGACCTGGTGGCCTCGGTTCCGGCGGCTCCGTCCTATGACACCTACATGGCTTTCCCCACCCCGGTACGGATGATGATAGGCATTCCCCACGGCGGGCTACTACGCGCGGTGGCCCGCCGCCTGCCCGAGGGCCCCACCGACGAGGCTTTGGCCCAAGGTCGCAGTGCGGTGTGGGCACGAGCAACTGGCACCGGCGGCGCTCAAACCACCGCGGTGCTACGCGGTCCCGACGCGTACATCTTCACCGCCAAAGCCGCCGCCGCCTGCATGCGGCGCATCCTGGCCGGTGACGCGCCCCCCGGCGTGCACACACCAGCCAGCGCCTGGGGGTACGACCTTGCGTTGGAGATCGACAGGGTAGTGCGCGTCGACGTTTAGCGGCATGCGCCGCAACCGAGTTCGACCTCGCGGTCACGGTTGGCTGGCTCCCAGTTCGTCACCGCTGACCGTCATCCCTACGCTGCCGCACTTAGAAGACATGACCAACCTCGTACGGAGCCAGCTCATGCGAGCAGGATCTGTCCGGCAGATGGGACGTGTAACGCATTGCGTACTGCGGTGCACTCAACGAAGAGAACACCGAACACTTAAGGAGCGTCCGTGTCCCAGCCCCGCGATTTCATTGACCACAGTCCCGTTGATGCGACGACGTCACACAGCGCACAGGTGGTGCCCGGTTGGCGTCTGAATTTCGCCGCCGGCGCCATCCCGTTCACCGCGGGATTGATCACTTTTGTGACCACGCAGCTCGGCGTGGCACGCCCTGATGCTCCGTGGCCGACCGGCCTGAGCAGCTTGGGTTTTACCTTCAACAGACTTGCGGCCGCAGGAAACGGTGCTCAGCAGTGGGCCGAATTGACCGGATCGGTCGGCGGTGTCAACGTCGCGGCCGCGGCCGTCGCGGTCAGCGTGGTCGCACGGTTCGGGCTGCGCGCCGGCCAGCGGTGGGCCTGGTGGTTCCTGGCCTTCTGCTTGTTGTGGATCGGGCTTCACGACGCATTCGCCGCCACCCGATTCTTTGCCGCCACTGGGCAACCGATCATCGTCATGCCCTACAGCTACGTCGCGTTGATGCTTGCGGGTCTCATCCGATCCCGGAAAGCGATCTTCGCTCCGCAGGATCGGAATTGACTCGTCGACCCTCAAGGCGACGCATACCGCCTGTCCTGCCGACGGAGATGCGACGGCGATGGCCCCGACGCGCGGCGTGGCTCAGCAGCTGCAGGTACACGGCCACAAACAGTCCCAGAGAACTCGTCAGCGGTTACCCATCGAGTGGCACCGCCTTTTGGTACCTACCGAAGCGCGCTCATGCCAGGGCCCGTCACACACCGCCTGATGCTGTACTGTCCAGTACACATTGGGATGTCTTTCGACACCCGTCACCGATTCACTACCGGCAGCGGAGGTCACTGGCCATGACGGCAAGACAGGCCACCGACGACACAGAGCTGCTCGACGCGCTGCGTCGCCGCGAGCACTGGGCGTTCACCAGGCTGGTGGACCAGCACACCGGCCCGATGTTACGAATCGCGCAATCATATGTTCCCAGTCGCGAGGTCGCCGAAGACGTCGTTCAAGAGACATGGATTGCCGTGCTCAAAGGGATTGACCGCTTCGAGGGTCGATCGGCGTTGCGGACCTGGCTGTATTCCATTTTGGTCAATCTCGCCAAACGACGCGGCGTGGCGGAAAGCCGCGAAAGCGAGAAGTCGGAGCGAGCACACACGGTTGACCCGACGCGCTTTGAAGGCCCGGAGGATGCGACTCCGGGGCACTGGAAAGAGCATCCATCGCCGTTTCCCCTCACGCCTGAGGGTTCGTTACTCGGCGGCGAGTTGCTGCAGGTGGTCAATGAGGGACTCAGTGAACTCCCGCAGCGGCAAAAGCTGGTAGTCGCACTACGCGATGTGCTGGGCTTCGACTCCGATGAGGTCTGTCAACTCCTGGACATCAGCCTTGCCAATCAGCGCGTGCTGCTGCATCGTGGGCGGGCGGTCGTTCGGCAGCGCCTCGAGGACTATCTTGTAGGACAACCATGACGCGCGAGCCTATGAACTGCAATGAGCTAGTGGAGCTTGTCTCTGAATACCTCGACGACGGGCTCGACGCTCGACGCCGCGCCCGCTTTGATGCGCACCTGGGTGACTGCGAGGGTTGTCGACATTATCTTGAGCAATTTCGGGCGACGGTGGGCGCGCTAGGCCGCATCACCGAGGAGGAACTGGACCCAGACTTCCGCGCTAGGCTTCTGGCGGCAATGCGCGGACTGCGCGACTGAATGATTTCTCGCCCAGCACACCCGAACACACGCTGAGATACGTGAGTCTGCTTGATCTTCCAACTTGGCTGGCACGGCTTCGCGGTAGAGCTCGCCTCACGGCGGCCAAGAGCGGGGAAAGGGCACGCCCACCGGCAACATCTCGACCGGGGTGTATTCGGCGGCGGCGTACAGGAGACCGTTGCGGCAGACGATGGCAGAGCTTGCCAGCATGGCCTCGATCAGCTCGGCTGCGAAAGCTTCCGGCGTGGTCCGCAAGAGGCGCGCCGCATCAACCAGCCACAACCGTTTATGCAGATAAGACTCGACCGCGTTGACCGCGATCCCGTCGTGAATCATCAACGCGAACGCGAAGATTCGGCGAGCACCGTACCACACCGCGTTTTCGGGATCGTCGATGAGGCGCTGGGCTCGGCGGCGCGCTGCGGCTAGGGCGGCGCTCGTGTCGGACGGAATCGGCCCGTGCGCTGGCAGCAGCACCCGCGGACGCAGATCAGTCATGCGATGCAGTGAGGTGAGAGCGGTTTCGGCTGCATCGGGTCCGTCCAACGCCAGATTGACCCAGCCAACGTCGTAATCAGAGAGCGCGTCACCGGTTACCAGGAGCCGCTCGTCGGGCTGCCACAGACACAGGTGCCCCGGCGTATGCCCAGGCGTGCGGATGACTTGCCAGTCGCAGTCGCCAAGCCTGAGGATTGCGTTGTCCTCCAAGGACATGTCGACGACGTAGGGGCTGACCGGCTGGTCGAGGTATTCCGCCTGGCAGCATCCCGGGTCGCGTCGGGCGAGCGCATCAGCGTCGGGAGTGCTGGCGGCGATCGCCGCTCCCATCGCCTGAAGGAGCGCGTTCGCACCGACATGATCTGAATGCCAGTGGGTGTTGACGACCCATCGAATGCGCCGACTGTGCGCACTGGCCCAGGCGACCGTCTGCTTGGCGTGGCCGATAAAGCCACTGTCGACCAGCGCCGGCTCACGACCGGCGATCAACAGCAGGTTGGTGTCGGGGAACGGCCGGCGTTGCCAAATCGTCCAGGGTGGCAGCGTCGACTCAGCGGCGCGACTTACCATGACGGGGGACGGCCTTTGAGTTGCTGCCAGTAGCGCCGATGCGCCCGACGGGCCGGCGCGGCGGTCATGTAGTCGGGAAGGTCTTCATCGAGTGAATCAGCGAGTTCGGTGATGTCACGCAGCGCAGCGGCCTGACAGGCCCGCTTGGTGAAGGCGTACTGCTCGAGACAGTCCTCGGGAGTCCGTTCAGCCACTTCGACGGCGCGATCAAGCAGCGCGTGGGCCGGCACCAACTCATCAACCATCCCCAGCGCGTAAGCTTCTGCAGGAGAGAAGGTTTCGCCAAGCAGGCTGGTACGTGACGCCACTGGCTCGCCCCACGCGTGAGTAAGCATTCGGACGTATACTGCCGGCATGGGGATTCCGATCGGCACCTCGTTGAGACCGAATCGTGCACCCTCGCTGATGGCGACCCGGTAATCGCAGACGGCCGCCGTGATCAAGCCGCCCGCGAAGGCGTGCCCGTTGAGCGCCGCCACCACCGGGCGTGGATAGGTAAACACGCGCATGTTCGTGGCTCGATATTGCTCGAACCACGACGCGACGGGCGCGCGATCACCTGCGAACAGCGGGAAGTGCTCCCCCAAATCCAGACCTGCGGAGAACCGCGTACCGCTTCCGGTAAGCACCACCGGCGAGCTAGCGTGGTCGCGTTCCAGAGTGTCGAAGGCCTCGTGTAGGTCGGCGAAGAACGCGCGGTTCTGCGCGTTGACGAGATTGGTTGTCATCGTCACTACCGCGACGCGATCTCTGCGCCGGATATCCCAACTCATCCTGTTTCCTTGCGGTCATTCGGAATTTCACTGCTAACACCATGTCACGGCCGCGGTTGCCCGAGCGCGGCTCTTGCGGGTGTGTGGGCGCGATAGATCTGCCTTTATCCCGCGTAACGCCGTGCCGGTTCCGCACATCAGCGGCGCTGCAGCACGATGCGCCCGCCGTCTTTCGGTGTGTACGCGACGCCGCGCGAGTGCATTTTCTCGCCTGGGTCGGTCGTCGCGTCGAGAATGAAGTGGCGCAACACCGTTCGCAACACGACATCCATCTCGAAGTTGGCGAATGTTGCGCCGACGCAGCGTCGGGTTCCACCACCAAACGGCAACCAGGCAAAGTTCAAAGGACGATCGCCGATGAAACGGTCGGGGTCGAATCGGTCAGGCTCACAGAAAGCACGGGTGTTCCCATGCAGCGAGGCGATACTGATCAGGATCGAATAATCTTGCGGCACGCGCCATTGGCCAAGTTCGAACATCGCAGTCACCACACGCCGACCCGCCATATCGATGACCGTGCGCGCACGCTGGACCTCACAAATTGTTGCCTGCCGCAGCTGATTGCCCTCGCCGGCGGCTTCGGCAGCCAGTGCTGTGGCGATTGCCGGGTGTCGACGCAGCCGCTCAAAGGCCCAGGCCAGCGTCGAAGCCGTTGTCTCATGGCCCGCGCCCACTAACGTGAGCAACTCGTCGCAGATCTCCGCGTCAGACATCGCTGAGCCGTCGTCGCAGCGGCTGCGCAACAGCAATGCAAGGATGTCGCTGCGTTCGCCGAGATCTGTTGCAGCTCTGGCTTTCTCAATCAATCGATAGATGATTTCGTCAAGCTGGCGCCGTGCTAGCGCCAGGCGCCCCCACGGGCCGTAGCGGGCTAAACCGCTCGACGGCCGCGGCAATAGCACCAGCCGGGAGGCCAGCGTGACCCATCCAGGAACGAGCCGCCGCAGTTCTTCGAATTCGGTGCCTTGGGCTCCGAATACGGCGCGCAAAATCACGTTCAGGGTGAGCCGGTTCATCGGCTCCAGTGTTCGGAACTCCTGTCCGATCGGCCAGCGCGACGCTTCTCGCAGCGTCTCTTCCTCGATGATCCGCTGGTAGCTTTTGATGCTCCTGCCGTGAAACGGTGGTGTCAGGAGTTTGCGGCGGTCGCGGTGCTGCTGGCGGTCAAGGGCGAACACCGATCCCGGCCCTAGCACTCGACTCAGGTTCGGCTGAATATTAACGAGATCGTCGGTGCTCGCCGCGAACACCTGTTTGGCGAGCAGGGGGTCGGCTACCACAACGGTGTTGCCAAACACGGGAATATCAAGAGTAAAAACGTTGCCGCAGCGGCGCACCCCCTGGCGGAGCGTCCAAGGACGCGATATCGAAAAGCCAATTCCCGCTAACGATTTGGGCCATGGCAGGGCGGGCGGCAACTTCGCCGTGGACGTAGTGTGCCGAACCGGTGCGACTGGCACCACGTCGCGCATACTCGCCGTCCCATCCGTGGTACACCGTAGTACCACCCTGATCGAGATCGTACCGGCGGGTACATTACGGTGCAAGACCGGGTGTCGGGCGTTGGACTTGACGTCAGCTGCGCGTGGCCGCCGAACGCACGGTCAACAACTGCAGTGCGGTCGCGGCCGCACCGGCACAACCGCTACTCAGCAGCCGCACGGCGATCGCCGGCTCTCGTTCCTCCCGACCATAACTGGCTCCTGTAAGCGCGACACTGACAACGGATTTGGTTTCTCAGAGTCTCTACTGGTGGGACAGAGGGTCCCGGGTTGCCAGATTCGCTTCTGCTAGCGCCCGGCGTAAAGCCTGCAGTAGGGGTCTGTCATCGTTGCGGCGCCAGGCGAGGACGAGCTGACTCGGGCTCAGTCCGGTGACGGGGCGGATGATGACGCCGTCGCGGTCGATCAGTGGGACATTGCCAGCGGCAAGTAGGCACACGCCCAGCCCAGCGTTGAGTGCTTCGACGGTTTCGTCAGTGCTGGCGGCTTCGGCGCCGATGCGCACGGGACGCCCGTCACGGGCCTCGAGAGCCAGCCAGTAATCGCGCAATACTCCACTTGAGGGCGGCAGGGCGATGAAGGGCTCGTCGAGCAGGTCGGTGAAGGCAATGGTGTCGCGGTCGGCGAGGCGGTGCTTGGGGGGCAGGGCGACCATGCGGGCTTCGGTGGCCACCTGCAGCCACTGATAGGACTCCGGCCGGGGTAGAGGGAGCCAGACGAAGGCGGCGTCGGTGCGCTGATGGCCCGAAGTCATTAGACCGCCGGTGGGGTCGCCCCAAGGGATTTGGCGCATCCGTACTTGGGCATGGGGGGCGTGGTTGGCTAGGCGAGCCCGAATAGCGGGCAGCAGGCCGCGCCCCACGCTGGTCGAAAATCCGACGACCAGGGTGGCGTCCTGGTTGACCGCGGCGGCGCCCACGGCCTGTTCGGCATCCGCCCAGACAGCCAGCATGTGTTGGGCATGGGGCAGCAGCGCGGCACCGGCGGCGGTCAGTTCGACTGTGCGCTTGGTGCGTACGAAAAGCGGTGCGCGCAGCTGGGTTTCGAGGGTACGGATTTGTTTCGACAGGGCGGGCTGGCTGATGAACAACGCCTCGGCAGCACGGGTGAAGTGCAACAGCTCCGCGACAGTGACGAAGTAACGCAAGTCCCGCACGTGCACGTCCATATCCGATGGTTATCACAGAAGATATTGGACGGCTACCCGCTCACACGCCGATGGTAGATCCCAGGGTTGAGACGCCGAAGGTTAAAGGAGTTGATGATGATGACTGCACCAGTCGCGCAGCGAGTGTGGTTTATTACCGGTGCCACCAGCGGCTTTGGCCGGCAGCTGGCGTCGGCAGCCGTCGCCGCCGGTGATGTGGTGATCGCCGCGGGCCGCCACGTAGACCGCCTCGATGATCTTGTCGCCGCCCATCCGGATCAGGTCGAGCCGCTGCGAGTGGATGTCGCTGACACTGCGGCGGCGGTGGCGGCGCTCAATGACGCCGTTGCCCGATACGGGCGCCTTGATGTGTTGGTGAACAATGCCGGGCGTACCCAAGTGGGAGCGCTGGAAGAGACCACCGATGCCGAGCTGCGGGAGTTGTTCGAGCTGCACTTCTTCGCTCCGGCCGCGCTGACCAGGGCGGCGTTACCGCACATGCGCGCCCGCGGCGGCGGCGCCGTGGTGCAAATGTCGTCGGTCGGGGGCCAGGTGCCCGGCCCCGGATTCGGCGCTTACTGCGCCACCAAGTTCGCTTTGGAAGGACTGACGGAAACGTTGGCCCTAGAAGTCGACTTTGGAGTGCGGTTCCTGATCGTCGAGCCAGGGGCGTTTCGCACCAATCTGTTCGGCGCGAACGCGGCTTATCTGTCCCAGCCGATCACCGAATACGCCGCTACCGTTGGACCCACCCGCGACTACGTCACCACCGGCGGCGGCACGCAACCAGGTGATCCGGCCAAGGCCGCCGCTGCTATCGTGGCCGCCCTCGACGCCGAACGCACCCCCCTGCGGCTGCCCTTGGGTTCTGATGCCGTCGACAGCATCCTGGAGCACCTGCACGCGGTCGAAGCTGAACTGCGGCAGTGGGAACAGGCAGCCCGCCACACTACCTTCGACGACTGAAGGGACGATGATGAACGAGCTTGCAAGTGCAGCGGAACGCAGGCCGTGCGGCGATGTTGAGGCTCTCACAACAATCCGCGACGTGCTGCACCGATTTCTGCTCTGCATCGATACCCGCGACTACGTGGGCGCGGTCCGTCAACTCGATGAGCGGGTGCACTTTGACTACAGGGCACTAAATGGCGAGGTCTTGCCCGCGAATCCCACCGCGCTGATCGAGCGTGTCCGCAGCGACCATCGCCTGATCGACGGCATCGAGCATGTCGTGACGAACCACGTCATCGACATCGACGGTGACCGCGCCACCTGTTGGGTCAACTTTGCTGCAATGCACTGCCGCAGCGACGGCGAGCACACCCGCAAGTGGGCACTGGGCGGTCGTTACCGCTATCAGTTCGCGCGCAGGGAGCAGGGGTGGAAGTTGTCGGGCTGCGTCATCACCCCGATCTGGGAGACGGGGGACCGCTCCGGGCTCACCGAGTCCTCACCGGAGCACACTGATGGCTGATCACCGCGTCGCCGTGGTCACGGGCGCAAATCGAGGCATCGGCCTACAACTGGCTAGCGAACTGGCGCGCCGCGGTTGCACCGTAGTCCTTGGCGCTCGTGACACCGCCAAAGGCAAGGACGCCGCACGGCGCTTGGCAGGTCCGCCCGGACGTGTGCTGGTGTGTGCGCTCGATGTCGCCGACGACGCCAGTGTCCGGCGAGCCGCCGAACACCTGCGTGCCGAGGTCGGTCACATCGACGTGCTGATCAACAACGCCGGTGTCGACTACGACGACGACAATCACGCGGTTGACGTGGACATGGCACGCGCGCACCGCGACATCGAAGTGAACTTGTTCGGCGCCTGGCGCATCACCCAAGCGCTGGCGCCGTTGCTGCGCCGCGGCGCGAAAGTAGTCAATGTATCCAGCGGCGCTGGCTCGTTCACCGAAACGGCCGGCAGCGGCGCCACACCGATCTACAGCGTTACCAAAGCCGCATTAAACATGTTGACCGTCAAACTCGCCGCCGACCTGCGCAATCGCAACGTGCTTGTCAACGCCGTCTGCCCCGGATGGGTGGCCACAGACATGGGCGGTGGCGGCGGACGGTCCATACAGGATGGCGCCGCCAGTGTCATGTGGGCGGTGGACTTGCCCGACGACGGCCCCTCGGGCGGATTCTTCCGCGACGCAGCACCGATCCCCTGGTGACACACCGCACGACATACCGCGCGACGCGCAGACACGCGGCGACAAGCACTCTTCGACCGACGAGAGGAAGACCGATGAGCGCTCAAAATGACCGATACCCCACCGACCCCAACACTTTTCAACCTGATCCACAACCCTATTGAGGCATCGAGGCCGAAATGACGCCCCGTCCGATCAGTGACCTCGCCCATTACCGGGCAGCGGGAAAGCTGGACGGCAAAGTGGCGCTGATCACCGGCGGCGACAGCGGCATCGGTCGCGCGGTCGCGATCGCCTACGCCAAAGAGGGCGCCGACGTGGCGATCGCCTACAACATCGCCGACGAAGACGCCGCAACGACCAAGACGTTGATCGAGCAGGAGGGTCGCCGTTGCGTTGCACTCAAGGTCGACCTGGCCACACGCCACGGTTGTCGACACGCCGTAGATGAGACAACCGATGCTCTGGGAGGCCTCAACATACTCGTCAACAACGCCGCCTACGGGCGCGAGCGGCAACGATTCGAAGACATTGACGAGGCACAACTGAGGCGCGTTTTTGACGTCAACATCCTGGCGTGTTTCCACTTGGCGCAGGCCGCGCTCGCTCACATGACGGTGGGCGACGCGATCATCTCGACGTCCAGCGTCGGCGGTGTCTACGGCGCCGCCAACTTCGTCGACTACGCAGCAACTAAGGGAGCAATCGATGCCTTCACGAAAGCCCTTGCGCTCAACCTGGGGCCCCGCGGCATCAGAGTCAACGCCGTTGCCCCTGGCGCCATCTGGACACCGTTCCAGGTGGCGCTGAACACTCCGCAAACGGCTCAAGCATTCCCGCACGCCGCACCAAAAATGTCCGCTACCGGCCGAATCGGACAACCCGAAGAACTCGCCGCCGCATATGTGTACCTAGCCTCTCCTGATGCCAGCTTCACCAGCGGGATCGTGGTCGAAGTCCACGGCGGCTGGATCGGCTGGGGATGACTCACCACCCCACCGCAATCTCAAAGCACCAGACATGACATTGCGAGAAGATTTGATGATTCCCGTTTACCTTCGCCGCAGGCGGCGGGCTTGGGTCGGCTGGAATCAACATCTGTCAACGGCAACCGAAAGCTGAACAGCCGACAGCAAGGTGCCGCGTCATGGTATTCAGTCGCCGTCTACACCCGTGACGAGTTCATCGGCGCGAGGTCGCGCCGATCACGCTGGTACGCCGACTCGTCTACCCGCGTCCGGTGATGGCGTGCGAATCCATCCGCGCAAGATGCTCCACCCCGAACCGGGTGCGTGGCCAGCGTCGGTACTGGGGCGTTCAGATGGTGCCGCCGTATGGGTCGGTGCGGTCTTGATCCGCTTTTCCTGCTCGTCAGACGGGACCGCGCGCTGACCCCTGTGCGCGGCCAACCCCTAGGAGGGCGCCGTCCGGCACCGTGTTTTCCGTACTTTCGGACAGGGTGGCCTTCACCCGATCGATCACCGCGCTACCCAACTCTTTCGGAATGGCGGCACAGCGCCGCGCCCTGACACGCTGGGTACATGAGGGCCGTGGCACACGCTGACGGAACTGCACCACAGAAACGGGGTGGCTCGTCCATGAACACCCTGCCGGCGCTCGTCGGCGATCAACGGGGCGTGCCCCGCAACCAACGATGAGGGCAGCAGATGATTGAGCGTTTCTTCGAGACCCTGACGGCCGACAATTGCGCGCTGCTCCTGATCGACCACCAAGTCGGCACAATGAATTTCGGTTTGACCGATGTCGAAGCGCTACAACTGAAGAATCAGACGCTGTGGTTGGCGGAATCGGCGGCCGCATTTCGGCTACCGGTCATCTTGACGACCAGCAACCCAGACGGAGCTAATGGTCCGCTGTTCCCGGAATTGCTTGCCGCCCTGCCAACCGCGCCCGTCATCGACCGGTTGAAAATCAACGCCTGGCAGGATCCCGCTTTTGTCGAGGCTGTACGTATCACCGGCCGAACCAAACTTGTCATGGCCGGTGTGACGGCCGACGTGTGCCTGACATTCCCGGCACTCGGGGCCGTTAGTGACGGCTATGACGTATATGCCGTCATGGATGCCTCGGGCACGCTCAACCACCACGCGCTGTCTGCAGCAATGTTGCGGATGAGTCAAGCCGGAGTGAAGATCGCCAACGCAAACATGGTGATCGCCGAAATTCTGAGCGACTGGGGCGGCGAGTTCGCCGCCCCGCTCGCGGACCTATACGCACGACGGGTACCCAACTTCGGGTTTATCACCCATCAGCTCGCCGCGCGCGACTGAAACCGCCACAGAAATAATCACACTACGAAACGGATGGATGAACATATGTCCTCAGTTATGGACTCCCCTGCGCCCACAACGACACCCAGGCTCTTCGACCTACACATGCTGGACGGTGCGATTTACAGCGGCGGGTGGGTTAAGGGCGATAGCCGGGTCGACGTCGTCGAGCCAGCGACCGGTGCGGTACTTGCCACCGTCGGATTGGGATCGGCCGAAACCGTATCCAAAGCGGCCCGCATGGCCGCCCAAGCGCAACGTGAGTGGGTACGTGTCCCGCCAGAAGAGAAGCGCCGCTTGTTCATTCGCGCCGAACAAGTGATGCGCAGCTTTGCTGAGGAGTACACAGAGTGGGTGGTACGCGAGGTCGGCGCACCACGATCGAAAGCCCGATTCGAGATCGAATTCCTCGCCGACGAGTTCCTTGAGGCCGCGTCGTACCCAACCCAGAGCCACGGTGAGATCCTCGCCGACCGCGACAACCGCCACAGCTACGCGTTGCAGATTCCGTTCGGGGTCACTGCAGGTATCACTCCGTCAAATGTTCCGCTCACCCTGGGCGCCCGCTACGTGGCACCGGCTTTGGCTACCGGCAACGCTGTGCTGCTGAAACCTCATAAGACAGCCATCATGTCCAGCGGGTTCGTCTTCGCACGCGTCCTGGAAGAAGCCGGATTCCCCGAGAATCTCTTCCACTGCATCCCTGCTGAAGGCGCCGACGCCGAAGCGTTCGAAACCGACCCGTTGATCTCGATGGTGCACTTCACCGGCTCCACCGCCACCGGTGAACGAGTCGCCGAAGCGGCCAGCCGAACCCTCAAGCACGTCTCCATCAGCGGCAGCGGCAAGAATCCGTTCGTGGTTCTCGACGATGTCGAGAACTTCGACGAGATGATTTCGGCCGCCTTGTACGCATCGTTTTATTTTTCGGGCCAAGTCTGCATGGCCGCGGGCCGACATCTCGTGCACCGCGCGCTGCATGACCGGTATATCGAAGCACTGGCCGCCGAAGCGACCAAGTTGGTCGTCGACGACCCGTGGGCCAACCCCGAGGCATCGTATGGCCCCATGACGCTGCCCGGCGCGGTCGACCGCATGCAGGAAATCGTCGCCGACGCCGTCAGCAAAGGTGCAACATTGCATTTAGGCGGCTCCAAGCGGGGCCCCTTCTTCCCGCCCACCATTTTGTCCGGGGTGGCGCCGGGAATGCGCGCTTGGGAAGAGGAGATTTTCGGCCCGATTGCCGCTGTCACCGCCTTCGACACCGACGCAGAAGCGATCGATAAGGCCAATGACACCCCATACGGCTTGTCGGCGGCGGTCTACGGATCCCCGCAGCGCGCGAGCCGTGTCGGGCTGGCCATCGAATCAGGCATGGTGCACATCAACGACAAGCCCGTCGACGACGCCGCCTACGTGCCGTTCGGCGGCGTGAAGTTATCCGGAAACGGCGGCCGATACGGCGCGCGGGTCAATTGGGCCGAATACACCCAGACCAAGTGGGTCACGCTGTCACCGAGCGCACGTCACGTCCCGTTCGGCCATTGATCCCGGCGATTACTGCCAGCCGCCCCACGCCGCAACCACACCCCGGCGTGACCGCGAGGACTCAGGAGCCCCGATGACAACGACAGCGTCAGGTCGACCGGTGGATTACCACGACCGCGAAGAGAGTCTCCGCGGTTATTTTGTGCCGGCAGCAGACGAACCGCGCCCCGGCGTATTAGTGGTGCCGGCCTGGTTGGGCATCACCGACTCAATTCGAGACCGCGTGCACAAGCTGGCGGCCTCGGGCTACGCGACGATGGCCGCTGACGTATTCGGTTACCCGATCACCGATCTCGACGCCGGCCCTCGCCCCGTCGTCACACCCTTCCGATCGGACCGCCGATACCTGCGGCGGCGCATCCGGGCAGCGCTTGACGCGTTGTGCGCTCAACCGGAATGTGACGCAAGCAGGGTTGCTGCGATCGGCTACTGCTTCGGCGGCAACGCAGTACTCGAGCTAGCCCGCGACCAGGCACCGGTGCGCGGCGTGGTCAGCTTCCATGGCGAGCTGGACACACCCCTTCCCGCGTTCCCAGGTGATCTGCTCGCCAAAGTCCTCGTCTTAACCGGTGACGACGATCCTGTCGTGCCGTTCGAAAAGGTCTCCGCATTTCGCGATGAGATGCGCACCGCTCAGGCTGACTGGGAAATCGGCATCTATAGCGGCGCCAAACACAGTTTCACCGGCGAAGGATCGCTGGGCGCCGAACGGACCCCCGAAGCCGTTCTCGATCCCCAGGCCGACTCACGCTCCTGGCAACGCATGCTCGACTTCTTCGCGGAAGTCCTCACCGCCCACGAGTTTCAGATCAGCCCCGAAGTGAGTGAATCACCATGACAGAAAGCAATATTCGCGTCCTAGCACTCTCCGGTAGCCTGCGTCGCGCTTCCTACAACACCGCCGCGTTGGTGGCTGCCCAAGAACTGGCTCCGACGCGCATGACAATCGAGATCGAAAGTCTCGCTGCGATGCCGATGTTCGACGAAGACACCGAAAGCGCCGGCTTGTTGCCTGCCGTGACGCGGTTGGCACAACGGGTAGCCGCCGCCGACGCGCTGCTGATCGCCACCCCCGAGTACAACCATTCCTACTCAGCACCTATCAAGAACGCGTTGGACTGGTTGTCACGAACGCCAATCGGCGCCCCTCCCGGGCAGCACGTATTGGCCGGCAAACCGGTCGCTTTAATCGGCGCATCTACCGGCAGATCCGGATCCGGGCGGGCCCAGCTCCATCTGCGACAGGTGTTGTCCTACCTTGACATGCTGCCCGTCAACCAGCCCGAGGTGCTGATCGACAGCGCCAAAAACAAATTCAGCGATGACGGCAGCCTGCATGATGAACCCACTCGTCGGTTCATCACGATGCTGCTGGATCGACTCGCGGCGTGGGTCGACAAACTCGGCGAGCAGGAGCCTGTCATCGACATGAGCAGCGTGGCGGTGCCCACCGCACATATTGCCCGCGCCGGCACAGGCCCTAGCTACACGATGGCCGGTGACAGTTACATCATCAAGGCCGCCGCAAACAACACAGGAGGCGCCTACGCGGCGTTCGAATTCTTTGTGCCACCCGGCGGGGGTCCCCCACCGCATCTGCATGAGCGTGAATATGAAGGCTTTTACATCCTGGAAGGCGAGCTGACCTTCTACGTCGGCGCCAACCGCACCCGCGTAGACGCAACCGCCGGCGACTTCGTCGCCGCCCCCTTGGGCGTCATCCACCAATTCAAGAATGAAACAGCCTATCCTGCACGCACATTCGTAATCGCCGCCCCCGCCGGGGTGGAAAGCTACTTCGCAGCCGCGGGGACACCCATGCCCGACGGCAGCACTCAAACCGTGGCACCCACCGCCGAAGACCTAGCACGCCTCATCGATCTGGCGCCACGTTGGGGCATGCAGATCTTTGCCACACCACCAGAAATTGATCAGCAACGGGCAAGCGCATCGCAGAGCGTGCGATGATGACGCCTATCGAGTCCCAGACTGCGGTACCCACGTGGCAGCTTCCCTTCGCCGGGCGAGTCGCAATCACCCATGCAGCTTATTGCCGTCGGGAGTCTGACGTTGTTGTGATCGAGGTGGAGCAGTGGCTAGAGCCTTGCACCTCTGCTGCCAGTGTCGGCTCGAGTGCATGGCTCGACTTGAAGAGTTGACAGCCGTATTGACAGGTTCGAGACCGTCTGAGAGCACGTCGACGAGGGCCGTGCGCTCCGAGCAGTGTCGGCATTAGCGCTTGACAATTCGCGGCGCCGCCGCCTTATGGCGCAGCGCCAGCAAGGCATTGTCGACCGCGTCTTCAAGCGGAGTGATGTCGTTGTGAACGCGTGCGGACAGCATTCCACCCTGCAACGCTGCGAGTAGCGCAGCAGCAAGGCGGTGCGGGTCGGCGCTTTTGCGAAGCTGACCGCGCTCACGCATCTTCTCCAAGCCCGCCGCCAGAGCCGATTCCCAGCGATCAAATGCGGCGTCAAGGGCTGGCAAATAGGCCTCGTCGTTCTTTAATTCGGCAGCCATGGAGCCTAGCGGGCAGGCGAAAGGTCCACCAGGAACTCGATGTTTGTCAAGGATCTGGTCGGCCCAACGCCTCAGACCTGCCCACGAGTCGACTTTGTTCAAAGCGGGCTGGTTGGCGAGAATGAGTTCGAGCTGGCGGTCGATCACCGCCTGCACCAGTTCCGAGCGATCCGTGAAGTAGTGGTAGAGCTGCGACTTGCCACAGCCCGCGGCGGCCAGTACGTCATCGAGGCTGGCGGCACTTACACCCCGTTGGTACATTATGGTCGCTGCGGCGTCGATAATGGCCGCGCGACTGCGACGCCCACGATCAGTGGCAGGCAGCTGGGCGGTCTTAGCGAGGCTAACGTTCGGCATCAGGACTACCATAATCCCTAATGGCGGGTCGGCGAGTCAGACGCGGCTCACCGCTGCATCCCCGGACCTGACGAGGCTCGGTCCGAAGATCTCATACCGAGCGTCGCCGCGGATGCTCGAAGCGGTCGCATTTCAAAAGTACAGGACTGTTCACTCCCTCGGCAGGGGCGCCGCAGTGTGTGACAGTCATGCTCGTGGAACCGCTGATGGCCGCTGGAATGCCAAGTCACTAATTCGGCTTACCGTGCTCTTGACGCGCGTGGGATCGGGTGGGATTCGGACCCACTAGCTGATGAGTGTGACCCTGACGCAGCAGGGCAGATATTTAGGCTGGCGGGACTACCAGGTTTCGTCGCGAGTTGGCTCGTGATATGTCGGACGGCGCGCCCCGCGCGAGCGTTTCCCCATGCACTGGGGGACCGGCCGGGAGCCGTCGCTGAGGCCGGCATCGGAAGACAGATCTATTGACCTCCGAGTCTCTCAAGGACAGCGACGAATGCTGATCTAAACTAATTCGCAGCCGAACTTGTTGTGCGGCGCCGTTACACCTGCCGCGTCGAACCTGTCGAGTGGCACTACTGGATATTGAGGTAAATAGATATGATTCCCCAGGTCAGCGCACCCTTCGCCAAAAGCCGCGCTAACGCGCCCGCCTACTGGCTCATCGACATCGTCTGGTACATCTTGGTCGACGGCGAAGACAGCGGCGGCAGCTTCTCGCTCATCGAGCAGTACATGCGGGAAGGATCAGGCCCGATCCCCCACGTCCACGCTTTCATCGATGAGTGGTTTTACGTGCTCGAAGGAAAAATTGACTTCACTGTCGGCGACGATCGCTTCACCGCCGGGCCCGGCGATTCTCTCTGGATACCGCGAAACACCGTGCATGTGTTCACCTCGATGACCGATTGCCATGTGCTCAACGCCTACACACCCGCGGGATTTGAACAGGTCGTCAAGGGATCGGGAACGCCCGCCGCGGCCCGAGAGCTGCCGCCCAAAGACTTCCCGCCTCCGAGCGAGGACGTATTCCGACTGTTCTACAACAACTACTGGTGCGCTCAGGCCGACAAGAGCTGGTCACAGCCCAAGGCCGGAGTTGGCCCAGGCGATCGCGTTCTCGACGGCAGCGGTCGCCAATGAGCAACCCCACGAGGTCGCCTAGTCCATAGGCCGGAAAGCGTTAAGGATCAGCGTCCGTGAGTGATTCACGCGCAGTCGAGGCCCAGCTGCCGCGTGAGGCCAATGAACGTCAATGGCCTGCAGCGTGCGATACCGCGCTGAACCATTCGCGCACTTTGCCGCTCGTGAGCCGCTGCTCCGCGTAATGTGATCAGGCATGCCATCAGCCGACGACCTGAACATGTTGTCCGCCAGTGATAGTCAGGCCTGGGGCGGACTGCTTCGCACTCATAAGCTGATCATGGCCGCGATGAGTCAGGAACTCGAAGACCAGCACGGATTGGCTTTGACGAGTTATGACGTTCTGCGCCATATCGCGCTAGCCGACGGGCAGCGGCTACGGATGAGTCAGCTCGCCGAGCAGGTCATGATTACCCGCTCGGGGCTAACCGGCGTGGTCGGGCGCCTGGAAGCGGCGGGACTTGTCCGACGAGACTCCGCCGACTGCATCGACGGGCGCGGCGCATATGCCAGTATCACCGGCAGCGGGTGGAAGGTGTTGCTCAAGGCCAACGACACCATCACAACGTTGATTAATCAGCTGTTTCTTAATCATCTCACTGAGCACGACCTCGCCGACCTTCGCCGTGTATGGCGCAAGCTCGGGACGGTCGCCCAAGGTCCGGGGAAGCTAGTAAGTCCGCGCTCGCAGCTTGCGTCGCACCTGCGACCATGAGTGCGGAGCCGCGCCTTTCATCGGCGCGCCAGCCGAGTCACAGGTTAGTGCCCAACCTCATCGTGCAGCCCGACACTGTCGAACAGATTGATCGTAGATCTGGTTCGCGCACAAACTACTTGCGGACTACACTGGGTCTGCGAGGCAATCAACACCCACCGACGACCCCAGCTCACCGCCTGGCAGCCGATTGCGGCTTGGATAGCTGCGCGTTGCCGTGCACGGCTTTGGTGGCGGCGTCGATCGACTAGGGGCGCGGAGATATACGCCCATCCGCGTGACGAGAGGGTCCAGTCATGGCAGAGCCCCGAAGGCTAGAGGGCAAACGAGCCCTGGTGACCGGCGGAGGACGCGGCATCGGCGCAGCCATCGTGCGGCGACTGGCCGCAGAGGGAGCTGCGGTCGCAGTCAACTACGTCCACGACGCCGCCTCGGCAGACGCGCTCGTCACCGAACTGCGCGCCGAGGGCCACCCGGTCGCCGCGTTTCAAGCCGACGTCAGCGACGCCGCCCAAACCCACAACCTGGTGGCGCAGGTGGTTGCGGAGTTCGGCGGGCTGGACCTGCTGGCCAGTAACGCCGGCGTCGAACACTTCGGCGCCCTGGGCTCAATCACTCCCGCTGATTTCGACCGCGTCTTTCGGATCAACGTCGCCGGACAGCTATTCGCCACCCAGGCCGCCGCTGCGGCGATGAGCACCGGCGGACGAATCACGCTGACCGCCTCGATCAGCGCTCGCGTCGCCGTCTATCAACACACCCTGTACGCGGCCAGTAAGGCCGCGGTCTCTGCGATGGCCCTCAACCTGGCACCCGAACTGGCCGAACGCGGCATCGCGATCAACGCCATCGCCCCGGGCGGCACCGCCACCGACATGGCAGCAGAACACACCCAACGCTACGTGCACCCCGCGCTGTCCGACGTCGACATCCGCACCTTCACCGAATCCACCGTGGCACTGGGCCGCTGGGCTCAACCCGGCGAAATCGCTGCCGTCGTCGCCTTCCTGCTCTCCCCGGACGCCTCTTACCTCACCGGTGCCACCATCGACGCCTCGGGAGGATGGATGTGATCAACTCACCGTAATGACATCGGCGCGCCATACGCACACCAAGCAGATCGCTGGGGGGGCCGCTATCTCGGTCACCAAGCGTCCGACCCACCGGAGAAACGAAACAATGACCGACTCGCGCTACCTGGAGTTCCTCACCCCCGACAACTGCGCCCTGCTGCTGATCGATCATCAGACCGGCACCATGCTGGGCGTGCAAGACATCCGCCTCGACCAGTTCCGATCCAACGTCTTGGCGCTAGCCAACATCGGCAAAGTGCACAACCTCCCGACCGTGCTGACGGCCAGCTACGCCGAAGGGCCCAACGGACCCTTGCTGCCCGAACTGTTCGAGTTGTTCCCTGATGCCCCCTACATCGCCCGGCCCGGCTGGATCAACGCCTGGGAAGACCCCGAGTTTAAAGCCGCGGTAGAAAATACCGGACGCAAAAAGCTGATCATGGCAGGCGTCACCACCGACGTATGCCTGTACTTCCCAGTCGTCTCCGCACTCGCCGCCGGCTACGACGTGTACGCGGTCTACGACGCCTCGGGCTGCTGGGACATGATGAGCGAACTAACGTCTTGCATGCGCTTAGCGCAAGCAGGTGCGATCGTCGTCAACTGGGCCGTCATCGCGGCGATGCTGCAATGGGATTGGCGACGCCCAGTGGCCGAAGGCACACTCAAAAACGTCTTTGGCGGTCACCTGCCGTTCTACGAATGGCTGGCCAGCAACCAGAACTTCACCAAGACGCAGGTCGCAGGGACCGATGAGCAATGACTACCGGCCATTGCCTGGTCTCTCCGGACGCCTGGGACGCCCATTGGTGACCCACTACCAATCACATGATTAGAGGCGCAACGAGACCATCCAAGGAGGGCCAATGAGCAACAACGACAGCAACGACGCTATGGAATCGGAGAGATCGTTCAACGAGAAAAACATCGCCGAATTCCGGGCCAACAAAGGGAAGGTCGGCGGCCAGTTCGAAGGTTTCGCGCTGCTACTACTCACCAGCACCGGTGCCAAAACCGGCGCCGAGCGTGTCAACCCGGTCGGATACTTCGACATCGACGGCAAGATGTACATTGTTGGCTCGGCAGCAGGCAGAGATGCAAACCCGGCCTGGGTCGCCAATATTCGCGCCGACCCACATGTGACGGTGGAAATAGGCGGCAATCCAGCCGCCGCCGCAACCACAGCAGAGCTGGCCCGCGCCGAACGCGAACTCATATTCGGGATCATCAAACAGCGCGCGCATGGTTTCGCCCACTACGAAGCATCAACGGACCGGATCATCCCGGTTTTCGAAGTGAATCTCGATTGATCGCGCTTTGCATCCCCACCCACCGTTGACCGACTGCCACTATCCGCGACGACCGCCATACTGAAAGTGTCGAAAGCCTTAAATGGTTGCCTCGGCGCTTTGACAAAGATAAGTGTCGCCGTCCTGGTTAGGTGCGACTCGCACATGTCTGGCCATACGTGACATCGTCTTTCCTGGGAGCTTTCGTCTTTCGCAGGCGACAGCGCGCCCTTTTCTTGTGTCGTTGGCTTGATGTGAGCCTGCCCGACCCCGTTGCAGATTCGTGGCTCGTGATAGGCCTCATCGAAATGCTTCCCGTGACCGGACCACGTGCACTGGTCCATGTGATCTGTCCCCGCCGCTTCGGGCTAGGTCGGGCTGGGCGGATCGCCCTATTCCATTCGACTTGTCCTGGGTCCCCGTCCTGTTGCCCATCATCGTCTGGGTCCGACAGCGAGTCTTCTTCACCACGACCCCCTCCAGTTTCGCTATCGATGACGCCGAGCGGAGGCGTCTCCGGGTCCCGCGTGTACCGCACGACGACATGGTCGATCACGTTTTCCGGCGGGGTGTTATTTACGATGATGACTTGTGCGCCTTCACCGGCCCCGGCTAGCCATTCATCGACATGCTTAAAGAATCGTTCGATCAAACGAATGTCCGCAAACTCGGTATTGGCTGCAGCGCTTCTGACCGTCAAATGCTCGAGTTGCGTGTCAGCGCCCCTGCTCGCCGATATCGGGTGATATCATGGTGTGGTGAGCGACGTGCTGATCCGCGATGTTCCTGACGATGTGCTCGCTGGGCTCGATGCGCGAGCTGCCGAGTTGGGCTTATCGCGCGTTGAGTACATTCGCCGTCGCCTTGCTCAAGACGCTCGCGCGCCACGTGTGTCGGTCACCCACGAAGACCTCCATCGGATGGGGCGCAACCTTGCGGGCCTGGCCGAGGACGACCTGATGAACCAGGCCTGGCAATGACGGAAGCGTCATGGCTGATCGACAAATCGGCCCTGGCGCGCCTCGCGCACAGCCACGAGCCGGAAATCTGGAGCAATCGAATCGAGCGCGGACTAGTCCACATCAGCAATCTGACCCGTCTAGAAATCGGGTATTCGGCTCAGTCCGGTGACGTCGCTCGACGAGAGTTCCGCGAATCCCCCTTGGCTGCAATGCCAGTCGAGTACCTGACGCCGAAAATTGAAGACCGTGCATTGCAAGTCCAGCTGCTGCTGGCCGATCGCGGCCAACACCGGGGGCCGTCGATCCCCGATCTCGTCATCGCGGCCACCGCCGAGCTGGCACGATTGACCGTCCTGCACGTCGACAAAGACTTCGACACCATCGCCGCGATAACCGGACAACCCGTAACGCGGCTTGCCTTCACCAGTAGCAGTACGTAAGTAGCGACCACCGGCTTCGCCGAATCACGGCCAAAATAGGAAGGTCGTGATACCACGCGGGTTCCCCTCAGCGACGAAACGCGATCCGCCGTGGGACCGGCGGAATCTGAGCGAAACCCCGATTGGTTCAACGGCTTTCTGCTTGATCGCCAGATTCGCAAGCCCTCCGCGCACACCATGAAGGCGTACCGGCAAGACCTAGCGGCCATCGCGCGTCTGATCACCGCCGGTCAACCAGCGAGCATGAAAGTGGGTGATAAAAAAAGAACCGCCACCATTTAATTGTCAGCGGTCACGTTTTCCCCAGATTTGAGGGGTTGTACGTTACGTAATTCCTCACCCGCCGCCACGTAATTCCGACTTGCATGGGTGTCACGGGACGGCGAATGAGATTGCCAGCCCACAGCGTGTCGTAGCAGGCCGGAGGAATGACTCGCGAAATTCCTCTCACCCGCAAGTGCGGGTTGACCCTGGTGGGGGTGTCACCCCTTCGGTCTGCGTTCGCGGCGTGACTGAAGAGAGGCATGACCATGAGCTGTTGTGAAAGGTACTTGAAGTCGGATTGTCCGCCGCGGATTCCCCACATCACATCAATGAAGGGAACCCGCAACCATGATCGTCATTGGCATCGATCCGCACAAGTCCAGTCACACCGCTACTGCCTTGGACCCAGCCACCAACTGCGATGTCGGGTCGGTGGGCGGAATCCAGTGAACGTCGCAAAGGTATGGGTGGGACGTTAGTCGGGTTGGGGGGCTGCCGGAGACTTTTGTTGCTCGTGCTCGACGACCGTGTCGCCGGTGCAGGTTCGGGTTGAGCTGGAGGTAGTGATCGTGGAGCGCCGGCCGCTACCGCGAGTAACTCGCGGTCAGATTTTTCCGCGCGGGACTGGGTTTTCCGATCGCTCGGTGGGACGGCGCGAAGGCCACCACTCAATGGAACGCTATCGGCGCTGAAGTACTCCCCGCTTATCCAACGTACGGGCGGAGGTGTCTAATGAAGAATCGTCCGGCTTCCTTGGCTGCCCAGGGCGGAACACCGGTGTGTCCGCCCATGTTGGCGACCAGCGTCTTTTCCGCCGATCCGAATGCGTCGAACAGGTCGAGCGACACCTGCCGGTGATTGGCCGCGTCGTCCCACTGAAGCAGGACATGCAGCGGGATCGTGATCTCGCGGGCCTCCGCGATGATGGATTGCGGGACGAAGCTGCCGGCGAACAAGTTGGCCGCGGCGATCCGCTGATCACGCGCGCCATCCGCACCGCGATCGAAATGAAGCCACCCGAGATGCCCACCGGTTCACGCAGCTCGGGAAGCTCAAGCAGCGTGTCGAGCGCCGACCGCCATTCCGGAACTGCTCGGTCCACCAGCGGCAGGATCAGCCGATCGATCAGCTCGGCGTCCGGCGTTGCACCGCCCGTCACCACCGCACGGAGGTCCGCGCGGGCCTGTTCGAATCCCGCGATCGGGGGCCGTGTTCCGCTGCCGGGCAGCTCGACAGCAGCGGTGGCGAATCCGTCGCGGGCAGACGCTTGTACCCGCGGCAGAAGCCGCGGATACATCTGCTCCAACCCACCTTGCTGGCCCAGCAGGATCAATGGAACAGGCGTCGAGCCAGCCGATTCCGGCGTCCAGAGAAATCCCGGGAATCTCGCCGAGAACGAAGGAACGCTCGACGAGGAGGACGAGGAGACTGTCGTCGTGGCGCACAGTAGAAGTGACGTGCATGGTCGTACCTTTCGGGGAGTCCTTTGTGATCGGCGCTCCCGGACGACCTATCGCCCGACCGCGACCCCTCGAGGGAGCACCCATGTCACACCGTTCACGGGTACCACCTCCTCGAGTCGTCGCACGGACCAGCCCAGCGTGGCAACGGAGGCCGGTACCAGTTGACTCGGATGTCCTGTCGTGGGGACGACGCCAACGTCGTGTCCGGGAGCGTTCGGGTTCGGGGACCTGCTCGGCGAGTCGGCTCCTGGCCCACCCCACGTCGCTCCGCGGAGGCCGGACTTCGATTGACACCAACACTCCGTTCGTTCACACTTACGTAAGTGACGACGAACGGAATGTTGAACCGAGCCGCGATGGTGGAGGCGATGGCCGACCCGACTCGGCGATCAATCGTCGCCTTCTTGTGTGAGCGGCCGGCCGCGGTGGGCGCGATCGCCGACGCCCTTCCGGTGAGCCGACCGGCGGTCTCACAGCACCTGAAGGTGTTGAAGGACGTCGGTCTTGTCGCCGTCCGCTCCGTGGGCACGCGGCGGATCTACGCCGTGCAGCCCGACGCCCTGGCTGCGGTCCGGGACTGGTTCAACGACTTCTGGCAGCAGTCGCTCATTGCCTTCCGCCTCGCCGCCGAATCCACGTCCGACCAGCCCGCCGACGGTGACCGCCGGTCGGCCCCCAAACCACCCGAGGAGGACGAATGACTTCGAATCCCGCAACCGACACCGCGCGAACGTCCACTAGCGTCGAGGCGACGGTAGACGCCCCGCTGACGCGTGCGTTCGAGGTTTTCACGATCGGAATCGGCACCTGGTGGGACGCCGACAAGCACATCCTGCGGGCTCCGTTGGCGCGGATGGAGTTCCAGCCGTGGGTCGGTGGACAGATCGTCGACCACGGCACCGACGGGTCCACGTGTGCGTGGGCACGCATCCTCGCCTACGACCCGCCGAGTCGCGTGGTGTTCTCGTGGGACATCAGCACCTCGTGGGAACTCGAAACGGATCCCGCCAAGGCCAGCGAGGTCGAGATCACCTTCGACAGCGTCACCCCAGAGCGCACCAGAGTGGTCCTCACCCATCGCCACCTCGACCGCCACGGCGACGGCTGGGAAGGAATGCGCGACGCCGTGTCGTCGGGGTGGAATCTGAACGGTCTTGCCGCCGCTCTGCGCGGCGCGCCGGCACTGCCGTGGGTGGACGACGACGCCATGCTCGGCAGACTCAACCAATCGAAGGCGTACACCATGGTCATCCTGCTCGCCACCGATCGGTTGGTGCAGCCGCAAGTCGACCCCATCATCTGGGCGCACGGCAGACGCAACATGGGTCTGATGGACGCCGGCATCGCCCCGGTGATCGTCCCGGTCACCTCACCCGAAGGACCCGCCGGGTTCGCCCTGTTCGCCACCGACCCGGACAAGACCCGACGGATCATGGACGCCGACCCGGGCGTGGTCGCCGGGGTGTTCACCTATGAGATCCACCCGTGTCGCGGCTTCCCCGGCTCAGCGCTAACGTGACCGGTCGGCGTCCGAGCGAACGACGGTACTCAGATGGGCAAATCGGTCATCGCGATGTGGGTGAGCAGATCCTTTGGTCTGGCCCAGTCCAGAGTCTTGCGGGGGGCGGTCGTTGACCTCGTCGGCTAGCTGGCGCAGCTCTCGCGCCGAAATATGACTGAGGTCAACGCCTTCGGGGAAGTAGTCGCGGAGCAGGCCGTTCATGTTCTCGTTACTGCCGCGCTGCCACGGAGAGTGCGCGTCGCAGAAGAACACTCGTGTGCCGGTGCGTTCGGTGATCTCCGGGTGATGCGCGAGTTCCTTGCCCCGGTCCCAGGTCAGCGTGCGGCGCAACGGCGGGGGCAAGAACAACAACGCGGATGCGATGTGGTCGAGCATCGCCACGGCAGTGGGCCGCCCGTCAAAAGCGCCGATCAGGATCAGGTAGCGGGTGCGGCGCTCAACCAGCGTGGCGATCGCCGACCGGATTCCCCGCACCCATGATGCAGTCACCCTCCCAATGCCCCTCCTGGACACGGTCTTCCACCTCTGATGGGCGGTCAGCAATCATCGTCATCCCCGACAACCGGGCGACCCGCAGCAGCCCCTGCACCCTTCGCCGCCGGGTAGCGTCGCCGACGCTTGGCCGGCCGCGTCAAGGGCAGGTCAGGATCGTAGATCGCTTGATAGATCGACTCGCAACACAATCGTCGCCGCGGCGCCTCGGGAAACCTCACGTACAGCTCGTGGGCGACCTGTTCTGGGCTCCAACGCTTACCAAGCAATTCCTCCACCACTTGGCGTAATGCGAGGTCGGTAGCCAGGCGACGTGCACGTGGCCGTCCCAGGCGTCTGACGGCGAGTTGATCGGCAGTACCAGGCCGATATCGCCCGGAACTATCGGCGTTGCGACGCAATTGTCGGCTCACCGTCGACTGTGAACGGCCGATCTCGCGAGCGATCTGGCTGACCGTCTTCTTCTCGCGTCACAGATCAGCGATCGTCGTTCTCTCCGCCAAAGACAGGTACCGGGGATGGCGCGGCGCGTGGCGGCGCGAGCTGATGCACAGGTGGATGATGCACCCGCTCACCAGCGGTATTGCGGACCGTACGCCCGTGCCGCCGATAAATCCCCGTACTCCGCGCGACTCGGACTCGGCGGCACGCCTCGGCATTTCCCACGCCCTGCGCGATCAGCCGGGCGAACTTCTGCTGCTTCTCCGTCACCACGAAACTGCGACGCCGACCTCTACCCATCACTACCTCCGGACAATCTCGGTGTCGCGACGTTCACTGGAATCCATCGTGTGTATTGAGGCATCGGTGGCCGAATACCAGAGACTGATCGGCTGAGCGAGGGCGTGGCCGGAGCGAACCTGGGCAATCGAGCACGCCGACGGACTCGAGCACCATTTGGCGTTGTGGCTGCTGGCTCGCGGTGAGGTTGTTATGGACATTCTGACGGCCGCCACCGCCCGGGTGGGGAGGCTCTCCCGGGGGGGTCGTCGCAAGGATGACCGCATCGATGCGGCTGCCGCTGCGAGTGCGGCCACACTACACGGAGACACCCGTCAGGTTTATCCGGAGACCGCCGCCGACTCTCTAGCCCTGCTCGATGAGCGGCGAGTCAACTTGCCTCACAGCAGAACGCGAGCCGTCAAAACATCGCCGCGCCCACCGACCCCGCCGCCTTAGGCCAACGCCGATGACGGCGCCAGCGGCTTTACAGCGGCACCGCTTTGGATCGCGTCTCCGGTCGTCACCGCCAGCCCCTCGCTGGCCTCGTCAGCACCGACCACCCGGTCGGCGACCGTCGGTACCGCCGCGTCGTCCGCGGCCGGCAGCGTGGCATTCGATGCGGCGGCCTCGGCTTCCCGAATCAGTTCGCGGGCTTGCTTTTCGGAGAGCTTGGCCATCCGCGCGATCTCACGCAGACTTTCCCTCCGATCGCGCATCGCGGCCAGCGCCTGCCCGCACACCACACGCTGCGCGTCGCGGCGGCGCTCGGCGTCCTCGCGCAACACCTGCTGGCGCGCTGCAAGCCACCCGTCGACGGCCTCGAGGCGCTCGCGGGCGGAGAAGTACCTTCCCAAATCCTCGACGTTGGCCCGAGTGCGGCGCACCACGTCGTCCTGGGCGGCGCTGGCGGCCTGCCGCGCTGCGCGGCGGGCCTGCTTGCTGATCACTGTGTTCGCCATGGATCACACGCTAAGCCCCACCAACCCCCCAGCGCCGCAACGCAAGCCAAGAATCTTTCCGCACCGCACCCATCACCGGGCTTCGCACCCGACCCGTCACCGCCCACCCGAACGGCACTTAGGGTGCCCTAACTTCTCTCTCCCGCCGAACATCACACCTCTTGCACTCAGGGTCACGGTTCGGTCACGGCCGTTATCTGGGGAGTTTGCCGCCCCTAATTTCAGGTTCAGGTGATGACGCAGTGATGGGCTTACACAAATTGACCGCCGGCGACGGCTATCTCTATTTGATCCGCCAAGTCGCCGCCTCTGACGCCACCGAGCGTGGCCGCCCCACCCTGGCGCAGTACTACAGCGAAAAAGGCGAATCCCCGGGCCGGTGGATGGGGCGCGGACTGGCAGCACTGGGCACTCCGCTGGCCCGCTACGCCTGCGATCCGCTGGTCGCCAAATACTGGGGCGTGCCGGCTGGTTCGCAGGTCAGCGAAGCGCAGATGAAGGCGCTGTTCGGGGAGGGCCTGCACCCCAACGCCGCACAGATCACCCGCCTTCTGACCACCCTGGGCGCCGGTGCGGCCGGAGCCAGGATGGCCGCGCGGCTGGGCCGGCCCTTCGGTGTTCACGGCACCGAAAACCGCTTCCTGACCCGGTTGCGCCAGACCTACCGCGACTACAACCACACCATCGGCGCCGACGCCTCGGCCAGCATCGAACCCAATATCCGGGCCCGGCTGCGCACCGCCGTAGGACAGGAATTGTTCGCCGAAACCTACGCTCGCCCACCGGCAGACGCCCGGGAACTCTCCGGGTTCATCGCCGCCAACTCCCGCGCCGCATCGACCGCGATCGCCGGCTACGACCTCACCTTTACCCCGGTCAAATCGGTCTCCGCGCTGTGGGCCATCGGCGCACCGCCAATCTCCACCGCGGTCGAAGACTGCCACCACCAGGCGGTCGCTGAAACCGTCGGATTCCTCGAAAAGCACGCCGCCTTTTCCCGCATGGGAGCCGGTGGCATCGCCCAGGTCGACACCGCCGGACTGATCGTGGCCGCCTTCGATCACCGCGACTCCCGCGCCGGGGATCCCAACCTGCACACCCACGCCGCCCTCAGTAACAAAGTCCACGTCATTGGCCCCGACGGAATAGGCCGCTGGCGGGCCCTGGACGGCGCCACCCTGCACCGCGCCGCGGTCGCGGCCTCGGAGTTCTACAACACCCGCATCGAAGCGTTGCTGGTCGAAAAACTACGGGTGCGGTTCACCGCCCGCGGGGCCAAACGTGGTAAACGACCGATCCGTGAAATCGACGGCATCCCGGCCGAATTACTCGAGAAGTACTCCTCACGCAGCGCCGCCATCGACCACCGTGTGGGCGAGCTGGCCAAACAATTCCAGACCGAACACGGCCGCGAACCCACCACCGTAGAGATGCTCGCCCTGACCCAGCAAGCAACCCTGCAAACCCGCCAAGCCAAACATGAACCCCGCTCGCTGGCCGAGCAGCGCCACACCTGGCGCGTGCAAGCCGTTGAGGTCCTGGGCAGCCAGCGCGCGCTGAGCAACATGGTCGCCGCGATCACCAATCACTCACCGCCACCACAGATCAACGTCACCGACACCTGGGTGCACCAGCAGGCCGCTCGCGTCATCGACACCGTCTCTGGGCATCGGGCCACCTGGACCATCAACCATGTGCGCGCCGAAGCCCAACGCCAGCTGCGCTACGCCGATCACCCCGGCGGACCCGAGCTCGTCGACCGCATCGTCGCTGACGCCCTCGGCGAGCACAGTCTGATTCTGACCAGCCGCGCCGACACCGACAAAAACGAACCTGCTGCCCTGCGCCGCGCTGACGGCGCCAGCGTCTACACCCGTCACGACTCGACCCTCTACAGCAGCGAGGCCATCATGGCCGCCGAGCGGCGCATCCTGGCCGCTGCAGCTCGCACCGACGGCCGCGTCGTCGACGCCGACAGCATCGGTCTGGCCCTGCTAGAAGCCCACGCCAACACCGGCCTTCCCCTTAACGATGGGCAGGCCGCACTCGTGCGCGAAATGGCCACCTCCGGGGCACGTGTGCAGCTCGCGCTGGCACCGGCGGGCACCGGGAAAACCACCGCGATGGCCGCCCTGGCCGCGGCCTGGCGGGGCAGTGGCGGCACCGTCATCGGACTGGCCCCCACCGCCGGAGCGGCCGAAATTCTGGCCGAAGACCTCG
Organism: Mycobacterium sp. NGS49; assembly: GCF_059812565.1. Lineage (NCBI taxonomy): Bacteria > Bacillati > Actinomycetota > Actinomycetes > Mycobacteriales > Mycobacteriaceae > Mycobacterium > Mycobacterium sp. NGS49. Next base: position 125,615 of record NZ_JCALCX010000008.1, read on the forward strand.
GCTCATGCACCGACACCATCGCTAAACTGGTGCAGCTCACCGGCACCCGCGCAAACCAACCCCAAGCCCCCCACGACGACCCCGCCCTCCGGTGGTTCGACACCATCAATGCGCAGACGCTGCTGATCGTCGATGAGGCCGGCATGGCCTCGACTGCCGACCTGGACACCGTCATTACTCATGCACTGGCCCGAGGGGCCAGCGTGCGCCTGATCGGCGACGACCAACAACTGGCATCGATTTCGGCCGGCGGTGTGCTGCGCGATCTGGCCGGCCGGCACAACGCGGTCACCTTGAGCACCGTCGTACGCTTCACCCACGCCCAAACAGGGCAAGCCGAAGCCGCCGCCAGCCTCGCAATCCGCGCCGGCGACCCCGCCGGCATCGGCTTCTACATCGACCACGGGCGTGTCCACGTCGGCGCCGACCAACACGCCGCGGACATGGCCTACCACGCGTGGGCCGCCGACCGAGCCGCCGGCCGCGACTCTATCCTGCTGGCTCCCACCAACGAGCTGGTCGCCCAACTCAACGAACGTGCCCGCCTGGACCGACTCACCGCTACCAGCGCCGCCGCCAGCCCGCCATCAGCCTCGGCGACCGTCACGTTGGCCGACGGCCTGACCGCCTCAGCCGGCGACACCATCGCCACCCGCAAAAACGCCCGCTGGATACCCACCACCAGCCGCGGCGGCTGGGTCAAAAACGGCCACCGCTGGACCATTCGCGCCGTGCACAACGACGGCTCGCTGACCGTCGTCCCGCTGCGCGGCACCGCCACCCCGGTACGGCTACCCGCCCACTACGTCACCACCCACACCACCCTCGGATACGCCTGCACCATCGACGCCGCTCAAGGCATGACCGCGGGCGGGCGCGCCATCGAAGGCACCTGCCACACCGTCATTTCCGACCGGCTGACCCGCCAACAGTTCTACGTCGCCGCCACCCGCGGACGCACCGAAAACCACTTCTACGGCTCCACCGCAGAATCCGACCCGCACCGCATCCTGGCCCCCAAAGCCACCCACCCGCCGACCGCCGTCGACATCCTCACCGCCATCCTGGGCCGCGACGGCGCCCAAACCTCCGCCTACACCGCCCACGCCCTCGACACCGACCCGTTCACCCGCCTGCACCACGCCGCCGCCATGTACGCCGATGCGCTCTCAGCGGGCGCCGAACACCACGCCGGCACCACCGCCATGGCCGCCATCGACGCCGCCGCCGCCAGGCTGGGGACCCGTGTCACCGAGGCCCCCGGGTGGCCGGTGCTGCGCCGCAACCTGGCCCTGCTCGCCCTGAGCGGAGCCGACCCCGTCGCCGCCCTGCACGAAGCCGCGGCCACCGGACTCGGTGACGTGATCGACCCCGCCGCCGTGTTGGACTGGCGCCTGCCTATCTGCGGCGAATCGTCTGCGGCGCAACCCGCCCCGCTGCGCTGGCTGCACCCCACACCCCTAGCCCTACACACCCACCCCCAATGGGGTCCCTACCTCGCCGCGCGAGCCGAACTGGTCACCGAACTCGCCGACGCCGTACGCGCCACCGCCCGCGCGTGGGAGCCTGCCACCGCACCGGCCTGGGCACGCCCACTGCTCGGTCAACGCACCGCGCTGATGGCCGAAATCGCCGTCTTTCGCGCCGCCCACGGCGTCGATCCCGCCGACACCCGCATCACCGGCCCCGAACAACACCCCAACCGCTCCAAGGTCTTCCAACACCTCATCAACGCCCGCTTCGACGCCGCCCTCACTCGGGCCAACACCGACGCCGCACGCTGGCGCCAGCTCGCCGAAAACCATGACCGAAACATCACTGCGGACCCCTTCTGGCCGCGCCTAGCCACCCACCTGGGCGACGCCGCCCACGCCGGCGCCGACATCGACACCCTCCTGCGCGAGGCCATCACCAGACACGGCCCCCTGCCCGCCGAAATGCCCGCCGCAGCCCTGTGGTGGCGCCTGGCCGGCACCCTGGCACCACCATCGCTAGATCGCGCCGACACCACCCTGCGACCGGCCTGGACCGCGGCGCTGCACGCCCTGTTCGGCACCGTCGTCGCCGAAGCGATCATCACCGACCACGCCTGGCCATCGCTAGTCGCCGCGGTGGCAGCCTCGGACTGGCCCCCGGCTGATCTGCTCGCCGCCGCTTCCGAACACCTGCACGACATCAACGCCGAGCACCCGCTGCGCCCCGACCAATACGCGCGCCTGCTGACCTACCGCGTCGAACTGCTCACCCACCACGCCGCCACCCTCGACCGCGATATTCCGCACCCCGCCCAGGCCCCCCACAATCCCGCGGTGGGAGACCATCTCGACCTCGACAACGCCACCGGCGACTACAGCCACAACGAGGACCTCGCAGAGCCGCCACCCGACCCGTATGACTACCCCTACAGCTTTGCCGAGGAGGACCTCGCCGGTCTGGACTTCGACGACCTCCCCCACCACCGGCCTCTGGCTGCTCAGCAGGCCCAGACCACCGACATCCCGGCATTGCGCGCGCGGCGCGACGCCGCCTATCGCCGTGTCCGCGAACTGGAAAAAGCCATCCTCGGCGGGGGCGGTGGACCCGCCGAACACGCCGCCGCCGCCCACCTCGCCGACTTGGGCCGCCGTTACCACCACCAGCGGCCCCTGCACGAGGCGCTGACCCACGCCCACACTCGGTGGGTGCAGGCCGAAGATGCCGCCGCGCTGCACGCCCAGCTGCTCGACCAGCTCGACGCGGTGATCACCGCGGCGACTCACCGCGGCGATGACGGCGCCGTCGCGCGCTACCGCGCCCACCACGACCAGGTCACCCACAACACCGAGCGCATCAACGCTGCCCTGGCCACCGCACGCACCCGCCTCGACGACGCCCGCACTGCCCTGCTCGACGCCGCCGGCGGCCCCGCAGGAATCGTCACCGAACACCACATCCACACCCGCCGCAGCGAGGCCATCACCGCCGACACCGCCACGCTCAACGACGCCCGCCGACACGCTCGCACCCTCGACGACCAACTCTGCCGCGCCGAAGCTGCTGCGGCCCGCGCCCTAGCCCAAAGCCCCACCCACACCTACGATCTCGCCACCGACATCAACGCATTACGCGCCGAGGTCGCCTTCCTGCAGGCCGCCAGCACCGTCAGCCCCGGAGCCCTCTACTACCCACCCGAGACCGCAGTGGCCGATCTTGACGACACCCACCGCCGCGTCGTTACCGCGATTACCGCCAACATCCACACCGTGCAAGCACTGCACCTGCACCCCGGCGCCGACAAGCACGGTGCCTTGGCCGCGCTGGTGGCTACCGCACACCACCACGACCAAGGCGTGCTCGCCCTGACCGCCAGCCCGGCAGCCCGCGACTACGCCGCCCAACACCCCTACGCCGACGCCAGCGGCCACATCGACAGCGCCCGCACCACACTGGGCAAGACGCCCCTGAAACTTCCTCTGGGCAGCCTGATCGTCATCGACGACGCCGACCACCTCAGCACCGAAAACCTGCACTGGCTCACCAACGCCGCCGCGACGACCAACACCAAACTCATCCTCATCACCACCGCCGCCGACCACCACTACCAACCCGCCCACACCCTGCTCGCCGCGCTCCACCACAACTCCACCACCGCCCACCAACTCGGCACACCCGAACCCGACCCAAACCCGCAACAACGCACCGCACTCGAACGCGCCGAACACCACCTCGCCACCACCAACGCAACCAGCACCCTGCGCGACCAGGCCATCGAACTACTACGCCAGCGCACCCAGATCCTCGGCCGCCTGCGTGCCATCGCCCAAGCCGCCGCTCACATCGACAACCTCACCACCCCAGGCCGCCACATCGACCGTAGCGATCGCGGACTGGAGTTGTAGAAGATGGACTCGAACGCTGGAGCACAGCCTGGTCGAGCGTCTGCAAATCCGTGCGGGGGCGGACATCGATGCATGTCTAAAGTCTCGCGTGGAAACACTCTGCCCGGCGTTCTGTCCGTTCAAAGCCCTGAAGCAATGCTGCCGATCAGATGTGGAACCAACCCGTGAGTGTAAGCGTCGGAGAGGCATGTAGCTGAGCTGAGGTAGTCGATCGTTGGTGGTCCCGCTGAAACGAAGCACGTACGGTAGCCGCATGAAGTCACTGGCAGTCCAGGATGCACAGGTGCTCGTCTTGCCGCCCTCCTCTACAAACAAGGCTAAAGGCGAGTTGTTCGAGCGCTTCATTGCGAATCTGCTGGCCAATCAGTTCGGCTTTGAGGAACCTCAAACCCAGAACCTCAACGTCACCTCCGACGGAATCGAGCTTGACGTCAAGGCAAAACACAAGCTCACTCGCGGTACCGCGATCGCTGAATGTAAGGCATTCAGTCGAAATGTCAGGGCTGCCGAGCTGACAAACTTCTACGGCAAGCTGATAATTGAACGTTTCGAAGATCCGCAGGCATTCGGATTGATGTGCGCTTTACCACGGCTGACGCCGGAGGGTGAAGAGAAGGCGCAAGAAATCACCCGCAACGACAACAATTTTCAATACTTAAGCGGTAATGCAATCGCTGCTGCCTTGAAGCAAGCTGGGTTAATAGTCCAGCAGCCTCCATCGACTGCGGATACTAGCGATTTCACTGTAGTAATTACGGAGTCTGGTGTTTTTGCAGCTGCGATAGTCTTGGATCCCGTCGAACGCACTCCGTTAAATGTTGGGATGTGGAGCAGTGAAGGCGAAGTCCCCAATTCGGTAATCGAGTTGATGCGCGCGTCCGAATATTCAACCGGGCTTTCGGTTCTTGATGTGGGAGGTGGCGGCCCACCTCCGGTGAGTTCGCTCACTCCTCAGACAGAGAATGTGCTTCTAGCGCAAGTTGCAGGATCGACCTCTGATTTTGAGTATCAGTTGCCAGCGTCGCCGAAGTATTTTGTTGGTCGGCGCATTGCGGTGGATCGTCTGCGCGGGTTTTTGACCGCCGAGACTGGGAGCATCGTCGTCCTAAATGCGCAATCAGGTTGGGGCAAGTCAAGTCTAGCCCTTAAAATGCAAGACCTTGTCAGGCGAGTTAGCGGGGTAGGGATCGTTCTCGATACAAGAACGGCTGATCAACCTAGGTACGTGGTAGAGGTCCTGCGGAAGACTGGTACCGAAGCGCACGCTGCGGGGATACTTGAATTGCCGAGTAACGCTAGCTGGGCCAGTCTCGACAGTGCTGTCGCTACACTGATCGAAGCTAAGTGGCTAGAAACCGATCGCCCACTATTGATATTTTTCGACCAATTCGAAAACGTTTTCAGCAATGCTGAACTGACCCGTACGTTCAGGGACCTGGCACTTAGCTGTCGGGAAATTGATGGTCCTCTCATTGTGGGGTTTGCTTGGAAAACCGACTTGGTGGGCTGGACGGAAAACCACCCCTATAAATTACGTGATGATATCCGGTCGGCAGGTTCGGTCGTCGTAATCGATACATTTGGACCCAGCGAAGTGACGGTGCTGCTCAAGCGTCTAGCTGATCAAGCGCTCACGCGCCTATTGCCTGATTTGAGGTCACGCTTACGCGTGTACAGCCAGGGACTACCGTGGCTACTGAAAAAACTTGCAGACCATGTACTCAAAGAACTAAGAGAGGGTGCTACACAGGAACAATTGCTGGCCGAATCGCTGAACGTTGTTGGTCTATTTTCGGCTGACCTGGCGGAACTCAACCCGACAGAACACGAGGTTGTTCGCCACGTGGCGAGATATGCTCCAATTTCGGCCCGCGAAGTTACTGAACGATTCGGCCCGGATCCAGTTCAGTCATTGGTCGATCGGCGGCTATTGGTCCAAGTTGGTGACCGCCTCGACACCTATTGGGACACCTTTCGCGACTTTCTCAATACCGGACGGATACCTGTTCAGGACTCGTACATTCTTCGGCAGACACCCCGTAGTGTTGCTAGGCTGCTTCCCTTAGTGGTCGCGGCGGGCGGGGACATCAGTGTTCAACGACTTGAGACTGAGCTCGGCACCAGCGACCGTGCAATCTTTAACCTGTCCCGCGAACTTCGGCTGCTCGGCGTGACTGCGCAGGAACCGAATCGAGTCAAACTCGTCGAGCAAGTACTAGCTTCAAGCGACCGAGAGTCTGCAATGCGGAGACTCGTTGCCGACTCACTCAGAAGGCACCGCGCATATTCAACTCTGCGGACGTTAGCTGAGCGTAATGACGATGTAGTAACTCTCGATAGCTTTGCGAGAGAGCTACCAAACGCGTTCCCCGCCGTCGATGTTGCTTCTAGTTCTTGGATAGCGTACGCACGAGCATTTCTATTCTGGTTTGAGTATGCGGGTCTTGTAATTCGTCAGGGAACCGAGTATTCCCCGACCAATGAGGGCTTATCTACTCCGACTCTCCGCTTACTCGGCCAACGGACGCCATTGCGTGTGAGGGCAGGAGTTCCCTATATCGCTCCCCGGCGCGCGATTGAATTGTTGAAACGGCTCTCGGTAGAAGTTGAGATTGAGATGCCCAGCCACGCGAAAGACCGGGAAGCCCTTGGCACCTTGGTAGCCCTCGGGGCGGTCAGTGTATCGGTGGATCGCAAATGTCGGCTTGCCGTCGCCGAAGTCGTGCAAGATGGGCAAGTAAACCCCGGCCATCTACAACAGCTGCTAGCCGGTGTGCCCGGCGGCCGGGAGGGCCTCGCCGCGATCGAGGCTAATCCGCGTTGCTCGCCGCGGGATGTGGGACAGGCAATTGCGAGCGCCGCTCATTCAAAGTGGACCGACGGAACGACGCGAAGTGTTGGCGGTCATTTTCGATCGTGGGCAAAGTACGCGGGGTTGGACGTGCAAACTCCTGCTAGGAATCAATGATAATGGTGCCAGAGGGCGCAGCTGCACGGGAATGTCGCTTCAGTGTGCGAATCTCGTCCGACTAACGACTTAGTCAGAACGCCGACGCGGGCTGAGTCACACAGTCCCCTCAAAGCCCGCAAGGCGGGGTTTCTGATGTCGAAATCAAAACATGCGCAGCCCCCGGTGCGTCGACTGGCTTCTACGACGCGAAGCGACGACGACTGGTTTGGGTCAGGCCTGACGACTTCACCTCGCCTGGCTGATACTGCTCTGCCGAAACATCTTGCGGCACAACACGAAACATTTCCACCGCCGATTCGATGTCGCCGAGGGTCATCCGCCACTTCCTACCGACTTTTCGCCCCTGTAGCTTGCCCGCCCGCAGTTGAGCGGCCAACCATTTCTCCGACACGCCGCCGATTCGCTCGGCGGCCTCGGCAAGATCATATGTCAGCGGCCCAGTCAAGATGGATCCCGTGTCTTTATGAAACCTGTTGCGAGACAAGCTGTCCTTGCACGAACCGAATGACATCGATTGCCCAAGAGCGCAATCGATGCCGACAGTTCCATGCATCTACGCTAAGCCCTGGATTCGCTTAACGCGACATCGCTCGCGAACCAATTTTCCGCACAGGCGACGTCACGTGGTCGACGCACGCCCAATCTCCAACCGAGCGCTTATGGCACTGGCGGCTGCCTGCGCGCTCCGCCGGTCCAAATGTCCGTACGTCCCTACGGTCGTCTCGATCGACTCGTGTCCCAGATGTTGCTGTACGACAGCCAGCGGCACGTTGTCAGCGATCATCCACGAGGCACAGGTGTGCCGCAGGTCGTGAATCCGAGGTGTCTTGCCAAGCGCCGCACGCTTGACAGCCGGGGCCCACACCCGCCGCGTGAAGCCCTGTGCGCGCACATAGTCCCCGACCCGATTAGTGAAGAGCCACGAGCCGGAGTAGTCCAGCGTCGCGAGGGCATTGTCGGCGACGTTGATTGTGCGCACGGATTTAGCCGACTTCGGAGGTCCAAGTCTGACGCCCTCGTCGTCGGCCTTCCAGGCCCGGGATATCCGCACAGTGCCTTGCACCCGGTCAACGTCGTCAGGTCGCAATGCCGTTGCCTCGCTCCACCGAACCCCGGACGCAACGAGGAAAGTGACCAGAGGCCGCCAATACTCGGTCACAGCATTCCGAAGGACGGCGAACTCGGATTCGGTCAGGAACACCATCTCCCGCCGCTCCCATCGAGGCAGCCGCAGTCCACGACATGGATTCATAGCGATGTGCCCGCCCGCAACGGCAGCATTCATCGCCCCGGATAAGAACCGCTGCTTGTTAGCAATTGTCTTGCCGGACGCGCCTTCCTCCGACATCGCATTCACCCACAGCGCGATGTCGTCACGGGACAACGCCGCCAGCGGAATGACACCCAACACGGGCGCGATGTCGTTGGCTAGATACGACCGATAGCGGCGCAAGGTCCCAGGCTCGACGCCGGTCAGGTGGTCAATGTGATGGTCGATCCATTCTTCGACCGTCAGCGACAAGCCCTGACGTTCGGTGACAGCCATGACCTCGAGGGCCTTGGCCGGGCCCACCTGATTGACCAATTCCTGAAACCGGACTGCCCTGACGTGGTCGTCGAACGACAGCGACGACTGCTTGCCATTGGCTCGGAACAGCACCGACGTATAGGAGCTACCGTCCTTGCGGGTGCGCAGTCGAAGTGTCGCCATGCAGGCAGAATACGCCTGATGTTGACCGCTATGTTGACGGGAAAATCAGCGAAACTCTCTGACCTGCTATTTCTCGGTGGAGCTAAGGGGACTCGAACCCCTGACCCCCACACTGCCAGTGTGGTGCGCTACCAGCTGCGCCATAGCCCCGCGTGCTCATCGAAGCTACACCACCGGCCACACGCGTTCAAAGTCACCCGATCGCGCCGTTGACCACCTCCCGCGCCGTCGCCTGCACCTCCGCCAGGTGGGCAGCCCCCAGGAATGACTCGGCGTAGATCTTGTAGACGTCCTCGGTGCCCGACGGACGCGCGGCGAACCACGCGTTGGCCGTGGTCACCTTCAGCCCGCCCAGCGGCGCACCGTTGCCGGGGGCGGCGGTCAGCTTCGCCACGATCGGCTCCCCCGCCAGCTCCGTGGCGGTCACCTCCGAGGCCGACAACCGCGCCAACCGGGCCTTCTGCTCGCGGTCGGCCGGCGCATCCACCCGCGCGTAGAACGGCTCGCCATACGACGAGGTCAGCTGCGCATACCGTTGTGACGGCGTCAGACCGGTCACCGCCAGCATCTCCGAGGCCAGCAATGCCAGAATGATCCCGTCCTTATCGGTGGTCCACACCGAGCCGTCGCGCCGCAAGAACGACGCCCCGGCCGACTCCTCACCCCCGAAACCGATTGTCCCGCCGATCAATCCGTCGACGAACCACTTGAATCCGACGGGCACCTCCACCAGTTCCCGGCCGATACCCGCGACCACGCGGTCGATGATCGAGGAACTCACCGCCGTCTTGCCGACGCCCATTCCGGCCGGCCACGACGGCCGGTGGGTGTAGAGATAGTCGATCGCCACGGCCAGATAGTGATTCGGATTCAGCAGTCCCCCATCGGGTGTGACGATGCCGTGCCGGTCGGAGTCGGCGTCGTTGCCGGTGGCGATCTGGTAGCGATCCCTATTCGCAATCAGCGACGCCATCGCATCGGGTGAGCTGCAGTCCATCCGGATCTTGCCGTCGTGATCCAATGTCATGAACCGCCAAGTCGCGTCCACCAACGGATTGACCACGGTCAGATCCAGGCCATGCCGCGCAGCGATCTCGCCCCAATAGTCGACGCTGGCCCCGCCCAGCGGGTCGGCGCCGATGCGCACCCCGGCGCTGCGGATGGCGTCGAGGTCGATCACATTGACCAGGTCGTCGACATAGGCGCCGAGAAAGTCGTGGCGCTGCACCGCGCCCAGCGCACGCGACAGCGGCACCCGCCGAACAGCGGACACGTCGCGCAGGATCTCGTTGGCGCGCTTGGCAATCACGCCGGTTGCGGCACTGTCGGCCGGACCACCGTTGGGCGGGTTGTACTTGAAGCCGCCGTCCGGCGGCGGATTGTGCGACGGAGTCACGACGATCCCGTCGGCCAGCCCCTCGGTACGCCCGCGGTTGTAGGTCAGGATTGCATGGCTGATCGCAGGCGTCGGTGTGTAACGGTCCCGACTGTCCACCATCACGGGCACGTCGTTCGCGGCCAGCACCTCCAGGGCCGACACCCAGGCCGGTTCGGAAAGGCCGTGGGTATCGCGGCCGATGAACAACGGTCCGGTGGTCCCCTGCGCCGCACGGTACTCGACGATCGCCTGGGTGGTCGCCAGAATGTGGGACTCGTTGAACGCACCGTTCAACGCCGAACCCCGATGACCCGAGGTCCCGAACACCACCTGCTGAGCAACGTTGTCGGGATCGGGCTCGATCGTGTAATAAGCCGTCACCAGGTGAGGCAGATCGACGAGGTCTTCGGGCTGGGCCGGCTGACCGGCTCGCGGGTGGGCCATGGCTCCTAATTCTGCCCGTAGCGGCCAGCCGCACCCTAGGCTGCTTAGGCGCACAGTTGGCAGACCGGAAGGAAACAGCCCCGTGGCACGGCCTGACTATCGAGAGTTGGCGGCCATCTTCGCCGGCGGTGCGCTCGGCTCGCTGGCCCGGGCGGCGCTGGCCACTCTGGCGGTCCCCGATCCGGCACGATGGCCGTGGCCGACATTCGTGGTCAACATCCTCGGCGCATTTCTGGTGGGCTATTTCACCACCCGACTGCTGGAAAGGCTGCCGCTCTCGAGTTATCGCCGCCCGCTCCTGGGCACCGGATTGTGCGGCGGCCTGACCACTTTCTCCACCATGCAGGTCGAGACCGTCAAGATGATCGAACACGGTCACTGGCTGCTGGCCCTTACCTACACGGTCGTGAGCATCGCGCTCGGACTCGTCGCGGTATACCTGGCCACGGCCCTGGTACGTCGGGCCCGCATCCGATGACGACGGTTCTGGTCTGGTTGGGCGTCATGGTCATCGGCGGCACCGGTTCGGTGGTCCGGTTTCTGGTCGATCGCACGGTTGGCCGGCGGGTGGGCCGGCCATTCCCCTACGGCACCCTGACCGTCAATGTCACCGGCGCCGCGCTGCTCGGGTTCCTCACCAGCCTGGCGCTACCCAAGGACGTGTCGCTGTTGATCGGGACAGCGTTCGTCGGTGCGTACACCACCTTCTCCACCTGGATGCTGGAAACCCAGCGCCTCGGCGAAGAACGCCAGCTGCTGGCTGCGTTCGCCAATCTCGCCGTCAGCGTGCTACTCGGGTTGGCCGCGGTTGTGCTGGGTCAACGGATCGCGGGGCTGATATGAGCGAAAAGAGCCTGAAGCTGACAGCGTACTTCGGCGAGCGGCAGCGCGTCGTCGGCAAACCGCGACGATTCCTGGCCGACGAGATGCTGGACCTCTTCGGCGCCCACGGCGTGGCCACCAGCGTGATGATGCGAGGCGTCGCAAGTTTCGGGCCCACCGGCGGCCTGCACAGCGATGTCTCGCTGAGCCTGTCCGAAGACCCGCCGGTGACGATAGCTGCCGTCGACGTCGAGTCGAAGATCCGCACCCTGGTCGACGACGTCACCGCGATGACCGGCAACGGGCTGGTAACGCTGGAACGCGCGCGCCTGATCACCCGGGACAGCGGTACCGATTCGCTCAGCGAGATCGACAGCCGCACCGGAGACGCCGCCAAGCTGACCATCTACGTGGGCCGCCAGGTGCGCGTCGCGGGCAAGGCGGCCCACTACGCCGTCTGCGAACTGCTGTATCGCCACGGATTCGCCGGCGCAACAGTGCTTCTCGGCGTCGACGGCACCGCTTACGGCCAGCGTCAGCGAGCCAGGTTCTTCGGCCGCAATGTCAACGTGCCGCAGATGATCATCGGCGTCGGCCTGCCCCCGCAGGTGTCGGCCGCGGCCACGGAACTGGCAAACTTGTTGCCCAACCCGCTGATGACCGTCGAGCGGGTACGGCTGTGCAAGCGCGACGGCGAGTTGTTCGCCCGCCCGCAGGAGCTACCGTCCACCGACACCCAGGGACGCACGCTGTGGCAGAAGCTCATGGTGCACACCGCCGACATCGACCACGACGAGGCGCAGCCGATTCACCGGGCGATCGTGCAGCGACTGATGCGGTCCCAGGCGGCCAGGGGCGCGACCGTGCTGCGCGGCATCTGGGGATTTCACGGCGATCATAAACCCCACGGGGACAAGCTTTTTCAGCTCGCACGCAAGGTTCCGCTGATGACCATCGTGGTCGACACTCCCCAAGCCATCGCCCGCAGCTTCGCCATCGTCGACGAGCTGACCGCCCACCACGGACTGGTCACCAGCGAGATGGTCCCGGCGGCCATGTCGCTGGACGGCACGCCACGCACCCCCGAGACACCGTTGGCTGATTACGACTACTAGACATCCCGCAGCCGGGGCAAGTCATCCAGGGTGCGGGGCAACACGTAGAGCGCTCGCCGCCGGTTCACACTGTCGTGTTCGCCCAGGAAGACGCAGCCGCCGCTCTCGCAGAACTCGCGCAACGCCGTGTTGCGATGATCGGGATCGAACATGATCCGGCGGCATTGCGGTTCGGCATTGAACACGCTGGCCACGAAATGCGGCAGCAGCAACAGCACCATACCTTTGTTCAGCACTTCCAGGTCGGCCAGCGCCGGCCGCACGCCCAGATCACAGGGACCACACTCGTACTGGGTGGAGATCAAATCCTTGGCGGCACGGTAGAGCTCAACGTAGCCATGGTTGTGCCCGTCGATGCTGCCGATGAAGGGCCTGCAATAACTGCCGTCGAGTTGGGCCAGCAGGTACTGCCGCCATCGTGATGCCGGCCATGCCTGCCCCCACGTGCGTTGCAGGTGCGGCCGGCTCATCCACTCGGCGACCAGTTCGGCGTCGGAATCGGGATCGGCCAGACGAACGGCATAGGGCGTCGGCACCTCCGGTGTCGGAGGTGCCGGCACCCGCCGGATCTCCTCGGGGAGGTCGGTCAGTTCCCGCGGTAGCAGTGTTTGGTTCATAGCGCGGACTTCCATTCGTCTGCCAATGCCGAAATCCAGCCGGGCACCACCTCGGCGTTGTCCGGCGGCGCGTGCACCAGCACCAGTTCGTCGATGCCGAGTTCGGCCAACGCACCCACATCATCGATCCTGGGCTCGGCCAAGGCTACCGCCAGTCGCAAACCGGCTCGGTCGCGGTCGGCTTCGGCACACAACTTCTCGAGCCGGCCGACCCGCTCGCGCACCGCGGCGACGCCGTCCAGGTTGAAGCCGTACCAACCGTCGCCCCAGGCGGCCACCCGACGCAGCGCCGCGTCGCTGTTGCCGCCGACCACAATCGGGATCCCCTGGCCGGCAAAAGGTTTGGGATTGACCCGAATCGAGTCGAATCCGACGAACTGTCCGTCGAAGGATGCGACGTCCGCGCGCCACAGCGTGCGTATCGCGGCAACATATTCAGCCGTCCGCGCCGCGCGCCGTTCAAAGGGCACGCCGAGTGCCTCGAACTCCTCCCGGGACCAGCCGACGCCGACCCCCAGCGTCAGCCGACCGCCGCTGAGCCTGTCCAAACTGGCCGCCTGTTTGGCCACGATCACTGGGTTGTGCTCGGGCAACAGCAACACACCGGTCGCCAGTCTGATCCGCGCGGACGCCGCCGCGGCGAAGCTCAGCGCGATGAACGGGTCCAGCCAATCCGCTTGCGCGGGAACAGCGATCACACCGTCATCGGAGTAGGGGTACCGGGACTCGGATCGGTCCACCATCACGACGTGTTCGCCCGCCCACAAGGTTGCGAAACCGTGGCGGTCGGCCGCCGCGGCGACGGCGTCGATCACCGTCCGGTCAGCACCGGACCCGACGCCCAGCGCGTGCAATCCCAGCTGCATCCCACGATGTTCTCACGTGGGTCTGCGACTCCCGAGCAGCTTTGCCAACACAATCGCATGACTATTCTCCGGGTGACGACTCGCGGTGACCACGGTCACCACACCCCGCCGGGCCCGCTCGCGAAGCTCGGCCAGCGCCGGGCTGCCGGCCAGTTCGGCCTCGTATCGCGCCGCGAACTCCTCGAACCGGTCCGGCTGGCGGTGGTAGCACTCCCGCAGTTCCTTTGACGGCGCGACGTCCTTGCACCAGATGCCGACCCGCGGGTCATCCTTGCGGACTCCGCGCGGCCAGATCCGATCGACCAGCACGCGTTGACCGTCCTCGGCACTGACGTCGTCGTAGATCCTTCGGGTGCGAACGCTCATAGGCTGCGCCACTGAGCTTTTCGACTCAGTAGTGGTAGGTGTCCGACGGAGCCGGCGAGTGCACCTGCTCGTCCTCGAACTCCGACGCCACGATGCCGTAGGACCGGGCCAGATCGAGGATCTTGGTGGCCCGGGCAATGCGCGGCAGGTCCGACCCGTTACGGATCTCGCCGCCGTCGCGCTCGAATTCGGCGAAAAACTCTTTGGCCCAGCCTATTTCATCCTGCGAAGGAGACAGTCCCTCGTTCACCACAGCGCACTGGTCCGGTGAGAGGCAGATCTTGCCGGTCATCCCGAACTCCACGGACACCGCCGTGGCCTCGATCAGCTTCAGCGGGTTGGAACCGATGGTGGGCCCGTCGATCGCGCTGGGCAAGCCGGCCGCCTTCGCCGCGATGGTGAACCGCGACCGCGCGTAGGCCAGGGTCGCCGGTTCTTCGCCGAAGCCGGTGTCACGCCGGAAGTCGCCGATGCCGAATGCGAGCCGGAAGGTGCCCTTGGCCGCGGCGATCTCGGTGATGCGCTCCAGACCGCGGGCGGTCTCCACCAGCGCCACGATCGGCACATTGGGCAGGCGCTTGACAGTTTCGGTGACATGGTCCACCGATTCGACCATCGCCAGCATCACCCCGCCCACCGCGGTGTCGGCCAGCTGCGCGAGGTCATCGGCCCACCACGGGGTGCCGAAGCCGTTGACCCGGACCCAGTCGTTGGTGCCCCCGTTGAGCCAGCGCACCACGTTGTCGCGGGCAGTGACCTTGTCCTTGGGCGCTACCGCGTCCTCGATGTCGAACACCACGATGTCGGCGCGGGAGTGTGCAGCGGCCTGGAACCGGTCGGCGTGCGTGCCGTTGACCAGGAGCCAACTCCGGGCCAGCACCGGATCGATGCGCGAGCCGACATCGGCGGGATCCGTCGCGTCGTAATTGGCTTGGTCATACATTGCGTGGTCTGCCACCTTTTCCCGGTCGGTGCCGAACTAGTCGCCCATTACCGTAGCGACAGCACGACACCCGCAGCGGCGTGACCTACAACGCCGGTTCGCCGAGCAGCGCCCGCGCCAAATCGAGCGGCTCCACCTCGACCCCGGCAAGGTCGGAGTTGAAGTCGGGCCCGATCAGCTCGTCCTCCTCATGCATCCGCCGCAGCGGGCCGTCGAGGAAAACGTCCAGGTCCAGCGCTATGGGTGCCAGCTGCGCCCAAGGCCCGGTGGCATGCTGACGCGCATAGGCCGCGGACGAGAAGACGAGGTGCACGACGACGGCTCCGCCGTCGGCGCCCTGGTATTGGTTGGACTCCACCCACGCACCCTGCATGTCGGGGTCGACGAGCACCCAGACTTCCCCTTCGGCGCGGACGCGGTTCACGAAGCGCTGATACCGAGCGTCCAGTTCGGCTTTCAGGTGCAAAGGCATGTCGTACCATACCTACAGAAATAGTCGCTTACGCAAATAATACGCGGAGGTTCGCCCGGGATGTCCGCGTAGTCCGGGGGTGCAAGCCGGCCAGACTCCCGACAGAAGTCACGTCATGGTGTTGGATGGCGGGGTGGGAGAGATCAGCCGCAGCCGGACCATAGCGGCGCAGCCGCAGGCGATTTGGGATGTCCTCGCCGATTTCGGCGCCCTGCGTTCCTGGGCTGAAGGCATCGACCACTCGTGCGTGCTCAACGACGGTCCCGACGGCGGGCCCTTGGGCATGACGCGGCGAGTACAGGTGGGTCCCAACACACTGGTCGAGCGCATCACCGAGTTCGACCCACCCTCGACACTGGCCTACGACATCGAAGGCCTGCCCTCCAGGTTGCGCAGGGTCGCCAACCGCTGGACGTTGCGACCGGTCGGTGCCCAAACGGTGGTGGCGCTGATCAGCACGATCGAGGTGGGCACCGGCCGGCCCGCCCGGATGGCCGAATGGGTGGCACTACGGGTCCTGGCCAAGCAGTCCGATGCGCTGCTCGCCGGCTTGGCACAACGAATGGAGAACACGCATGTCTGACCGCCCCGACATCGTCATCGTGATGACCGACGAGGAGCGGGCGGTGCCGCCCTACGAGCCCGACGAGCTGCTCGCCTGGCGCCGGCAAACGCTGACCGGTCGCCGCTGGTTCGACGAGCACGGGGTGAACTTCACCCGCCACTACACCGGTTCGCTGGCCTGCGTGCCGAGCCGTCCGACGATCTTCACCGGCCAGTACCCCGACCTGCACGGCGTCACCCAGACCGACGGCATCGGCAAGCGCTTCGACGATTCGCGGTTGCGCTGGCTGCGCGCCGGCGAGGTGCCCACCCTGGGCAACTGGTTTCGCGCGGCCGGCTACGACACGCATTACGACGGCAAGTGGCACATATCGCACGCCGACCTGGAAGACCCCGCGACCGGCGGATCCCTGGCCACCAACGACGACGACGGCAATGTCGATCCGGCGGCCGTCCAGCGTTACCTCGACGCCGACCGGCTCGACGCATACGGCTTCTCCGGCTGGGTGGGGCCCGAGCCGCACGGCGCGGGGAACGCCAACAGCGGATACCGCCGTGACCCACTGATCGCCGAGCGGGTCGTCGCGTGGCTGGGTGACCGCTATGCCCGGCGCCGTGCCGGTGACGCGGCCGCGATGCGTCCGTTCTTGCTGGTGGCCAGCTTCGTGAACCCGCACGACATCGTGCTGTTCCCGGCCTGGGTGCGGCGCAGCCCGCTGCAGCCGTCGCCGCTGGACCCGCCGCAGGTGCCGCCGGCCCCCACCGCCGACGAGGACCTGTCCACCAAGCCCGCCGCGCAGATCGCCTTCCGCGAGGCCTACTACTCGGGATACGGTCCGACGCCGGCGGTGAGTCGCTCCTACAGGCGCAACGGGCAGCGGTACCGGGACCTCTACTACCGGCTACACGCCGAGGTGGACACACCGATCGACCGAGTACGTCGAGCTGTCACCGAGGGCGGCTCCGACAATGCCGTGCTGGTGCGCACGTCCGACCACGGTGACCTGCTGGGTGCCCACGGCGGCCTGCACCAGAAGTGGTTCAACCTGTACGACGAGGCCACCCGGGTTCCGTTCGTGATCGCCCGCATCGGCGCCAACGCGACACAGGCCCGCACTGTCGCGGCACCGACGTCGCACGTCGACCTGGTGCCGACCCTGCTGAGCGCGGCGGGCATCGACGTCGACGCGACAGCGGCGGAACTGTCCAAGTCGTTCTCCGAGGTGCACCCGCTGCCCGGCCGCGACCTGATGCCCGTCGTGGGCGGTGAACCGGCCGATGAAGGCCGAGCCGTCTATCTGATGACCCGCGACAATGTGCTCGAAGGCGACACCGGCGCCTCCGCGCTGGCACGCCAACTGGGCCGCGACGTCAATCCCCCTGCACCCCTTCGCATCAAGCTTCCCGCGCATGTGGCCTCCAATTTCGAGGGCCTGGTCGTGCGGGTAGCGGAGGAAGACGGTGGCTCGGGGCATCTGTGGAAATTGGTGCGTACCTTCGACGACCCGGCCACCTGGACCGAGCCCGGAGTGCGCCACCTGGCGGCCAACGGGATCGGCGGCGAGGCGTACCGCACCGATCCCATCGACGACCAGTGGGAACTCTATGACCTGACCGCCGACCCCGTTGAGGCCGAAAACCGTTGGACCGATCCGGATCTGCATGAGTTGCGGCAGCATCTACGCATGCAACTCAAACAGGCCCGGGCGTCGTCGGTGCCGGAGCGCAATAAGCCGTGGCCGTACGTCAACCGGCAGCCTCCGACGGGTGAGTCCGAAGGTCTGGTGCGCCGGGTGTTGGGGCGGTTCCGTTAGAGCGCAAGCAGTTTGCATCTACCCGACGGGCTGCAGCTTTCCCAGGAACTCGTGGCAACACCGGGCAAGCTCGGAACCCTGCGCCAGCACCTGGTCGGAAGAACAATGGGCCCATTCGTCGTGTTGTCCGGCCAGCACAGCGCCGACGAGGCGGGACAGGGCGTCGCGTTCGGGGAAGATTCCGGCAATACCGGTGCGGCGGCAGATTTCTTTGTCGAGGCGTTTCTTGCGCATGCTCTGGACGCGCACAAAAGCACCTGCCGTCGACGTG
Source organism: Mycobacterium sp. NGS49 (assembly GCF_059812565.1). Taxonomy (NCBI): domain Bacteria; kingdom Bacillati; phylum Actinomycetota; class Actinomycetes; order Mycobacteriales; family Mycobacteriaceae; genus Mycobacterium; species Mycobacterium sp. NGS49. The sequence continues at coordinate 143,847 of NZ_JCALCX010000008.1, forward strand.
GTCTAACGTTTGACTGCTTCAACGGTGTAGGTCAGCGGAATCCGGTCGGCACCTTCGGCGAGGATGAATTCGCCGTCGAAGTCCGGACTAGGGATCATCGCATCCCCCAACGGATTCCATGGGACTTCGCGATGCTCTTCAAGGGCAGTGACCGCCAGTCCGGCGTCGGTGAGAGCCGTGAAGATTTCACCGAGCCCATGGTTGAAATGGATCATCTGGGGTGCGGCGACAGTTCCGGTCCCAGCATAAGAGTCGTGCTCGATGAACAGTATGCCCTCAGTTTCAAAGTACGGGTATTCAACGACCAATAGCCCGTCGGGCCGTGGATCGCACAGCGACCACAGGACCGGATGGCCTTCCCTCATGAACAGCCGCCCGCCCGGCCGGAGCAGGCTTGCGACAACATCGGCCCAGCGGCGGATACTGGGAATCCAGCACAGCGCGCCAATGCCGGTGTAGACCAGATCGTAACGACCAACGCCGAGTACTTGTGCTGCGTCATAGACGTCGGCCTCGACGAATCCGACATCGGCTTTGACGCGCCTGGCCAAATCCCGGGCTTCTCGCAGCGCGGCCGGGGAGAAATCCAGACCCACAGTAGAACGTGGCCCCAGCCGAGACAAAGAGATCGTGTCGGTGCCGATGTGACATTGCAGATGAGCGACATCAAGCCCGTCGAGCCGGCCGAGTCTCGGCAGGTCGTATCGCACTTCTGCAGACAAGAAGCAGCGATCGTCGAAGCTGCCGAGGTCGTATCCGTTGGGCCCGGTGTGCAGCGGCACGCGCGACTCCCAATTCGCCAAATTCAGATTGCGCCAATCGGCGCTCACCGGCCCTTGCCAAAGGTCATCCACGCGGACAGCATTCCATGAGCTCAGCGAATCCGGGTGACACTGTCGTCACTCCGAGAACCCGGCAGCCGTCCAGAGCGCGGTGGTGATACGTCACGAACGCCGTTAGCTCCTCCCGATTTGCGCAGCGAGCCATGGCCGAAGTGCCCTGCGCCCCTGACGGTGTGCCACAGTTCCCGGTGTGACGGGAACTGTCGCTGTGATTGGAGCCGGGCCGGGCGGGCTTGTCGCGGCGCGCTGGCTGCTGGCGCAGGGCTTCGAGCCGACCCTCTTCGAACAGGCGCCGGTGCTCGGCGGGCAATGGGCCGGTCTGGAAGGCCATAGCGGCGTGTGGCCGACCATGCACACCAACAGCAGTCGCGTCCTGACGGCGTTCAGCGATCTCACTCACGAAACCGATTCGCCCTACCCGTCGAACCGCGACATTCGGGCGTACCTGCACCGCTATGCCGATGCATTCGACATCACGTCACGCATCCGGTTCGGCACCCGCGTCGACCTGCTCCGGCGAGCCGATAAGGGATGGCTCCTCAATCACTCGGGCACCGCCGAAGCTTTCGATCGCGTCGTCGTCGCCCCCGGCAGGTTCCATGTGCCGGCCACCCCGAATGTCACTGGCCTGCGGTCATTTTCCGGTGCGCTCGGCGCGACTTCCAGCTATCACTATCGCGGGCCCGAGCCGTACCAGGGTAGGCGTGTGCTGGTGGCGGGCGGCGCGATCAGCGCCCTCGAGGTCGCCACCGAACTCGCCGAGAGCGGTGCCGCGGGAGTGACTGTCACGCAGCGACGGCAACGCTACGTGCTGCCGAAGTTCGTCGGCGACGTGCCGTCGGACCACCCGATGTTCACCCGGTACCACGCCTTGGCCGCAGAATCGCTACCGGCAGCAGAATTTGACTGCCAAATAAGGGAATTGGTGGTCGAGGCCGGCGGCAATCCGGCGGATTATGGGGCACCGGCACCTTACCCGTCGGTGGCCGCGGCGGGCTTGACCTTGAACGACGGATATCTGCGGTTGGTCGGCGCCGGCCGAATCCGGTTGCGGCCGTGGATGAAATCTGTCACGGGCTCGTGCGTGGCGTTCGCCGACGGGCGAGCCGAAGAGTTCGACGCAATCATATTCGGCACCGGATACCAGTTGAGCCTGCCGTTCCTCGAGCCAGAAATCCGGGCGCTGCTCAACGTCGGCGCGACGCACCTCGATGCCGACCGCTACACCTTCCATCCCGACCTACCCGGGCTGGCCTTCATGGGCCTGTGGGACCAGTCGGGGGGATACTTTGTGCCGCTTGAACTTCAGGCCCGATGGATTGCCTACGCCTGGAGTGGCGCGGTCACCGCTGAGCCCGACCAGCCCAAGTCGCTCGACGCCGGACGCGGCAACAAGACGCGGATGGATAGTGTTGCCCTGACTTTTGCCCGTGCAGCCGGCGTGGAGCCGCGGCTGGAGCATTGGCCGCAGCTGCGCCGTGCGCTGTTGTTCGGCCCGCTGGCGCCGAGTGGCTTCCGGCTCGAGGGCCCCGATGCGCGCCCCGACGCGCCGCAGCAATTCGCTCGCGATGCCGCCGCGTTCGGCGCCATTACATCCAGCGAGCTGACCAAACGCGAACGCGACCTCTTATCGCTCCTGGCACCGGCCGCTGCCGGTTAGTCACGTCGTCGCGCGTTGCTGCCGCGCGGCGAAAAGAATCGACCCTGCGGTCTGAAACGGCACCGTGTCGCGGTGGGCAGCGGCGACGGGCAGGTCGGCGGCCCGACGCAGCATCATCAGTGCCAGCGTGCCGTTGGTGGAGTACGGGATTATCAGCACGTTCGCCAGTGCGTCGGCGCCCGTCACCGTCATCACGTGCTGGTGCTTGTACTGCCAGCCCTGCCAGTTCAGATCCGGTGGCCGCTGCAGCGGCGGCCAGTTGACCGCGATGTTGGTGATCTCACCGAGTCGGGCGCGCAGCGCCACGGTCAGCTCGGGCAACTCCACCCCGATGCGGTCGGTGCGCGGCCACCATGCCCCGTCGATCTCATGCCCCAACTCACTCGCCAACGTGAGACGAATCGGGGTCGAGTGGCGGCGCGACCCCAGCGTATAGCTCACCGGCCCGGGGCGGCGGGCGGGCGCATCCCCAGTTCAGCGCCGGCCTCTTGGGTCGTACGAGACAGGACTAAAAGGTTCATCCGGGCTATTCCTTCGTGCTCGGCATCGTGGCCCCGCGGGTGCGGGACGACGGAGGAATCACATTGCCCATGGACACGGCCTGGAACGACGACCATCGCTGACAACGAAAAGGCTCGTCAGTGACGCTACGCCACCGGCAGAGCCGCCAAACCGCAGGGCCGTAATACTGATCACCGGCGATCACCCGCGACATAGTGGAGGATGGAGGCATGGCCACACAGAACTGGTGCGACGCACCCGAGATACACCCGTCGGAGATCCGGGTAGGTGACACCATTGGCACGGTGGCTCCCGATCATCTCCCCTATCTGGTCAAGATGATCAGCACCCCGCAGGCAGGCTCGTCGAGCCGGTGGACCTTCTTCGGCCGCGACAAGAACGGCCAGCAGCACTCGGAGACGTTCCGGGAAGGCCAGCTGGTTCGCAGGTACACCAAGGCCTAGTGAACCGGCCGGCTGGCGAGTAGATGCCGAAGTTCTCGCTACCCGACGAGAAACCACAAGGCCTGACCTCCCCCACGACCGGCAGGATCATCAAGTACTCGGCCAAGGCGCACGTCGCGATCTTCAAGCTGACCAACGGACGCATCGGCAACAAGTGGCGCATCGGCGCCGGCTTCGACAAGCCGGTGCCAACACTGCTTCTCGAACATCGCGGCCGCAAGTCCGGCAAGCTCTTCACCACTCCGCTGCTCTATCTGCGCGACGGTGATGACTTCTTGATCGTCGCCTCGCAGGGCGGCCACCCCAAGAATCCGCAGTGGTACTTCAACCTGGTCGCCTGCCCGGACACCCGGATACATGTGAAAGGCCAACGCAACCTTGATGTTTCGGCCCGTGTCGCATCGACGCAGGAGCGCGCCGCATTGTGGCCCCGGTTGGTCGATCTCTACGCGGACTTCGAGAAGTATCAGCGTTGGACGGAGCGGGAGATCCCGGTGATCATTCTTTCCCCGCGCCGGCGGTAAGCCGGAACAGGGCGCGGTCCAGCGTCGCCAGGATGTCGGTGACGGGAATCTCCCCGGCGGCGAATCTCGCGACCAGGCCGTAGGCCAGGTTGGACACGATCGGCGGCACTTCGTCCACCAGGACGGGATCGGCGTCTGCGAGCACGGCCATCGTGGCGGGGATGACGGCGTCCAGGCCGCGGCTGACCAGCTGCCGGCCTCCCGGAGCCGACCGCACCCGGAAGTACGCGCGCAACATATCCGGGTGATGCTCCCAGGGCTGGAAAATGGTGCGGAAGATCCGGATCAGGCCGTCGTACACGGATTCGCCGGGCTCGGGTGTCTGCGCGGCGAGATCGGCATAGCGGTTGTCGTCCATCCAGCGTTCCAGCGCGGCCAGAATCAGTGCATCCCTGGTGGGGAACCGTTTATAGATGGTGCTCAACGACGTGCGTGCGCGCTTGGCAACCTCGCGCAGCTGGACGGCGTCATAGCCGTCGGTCTCCAGAATCTCGACCACCACATCGAGGATGGGATCGGATTCGCCGGCCATGACTTCCGCGCTGACCACATTCACCTTGTCCAGAGTCTTGCCCCGCCCCAGTAACGTGGTTACTGTACACGGTGTAACCAGGTTACTCAATGCGGACCGTCCCGGGCCAAGTAGCGAAAGAATCAGCCGTGACCATCACTTCGGGAACCGATGTCTACTACGACCCATACGACGTCAACATCACCGCCGACCCCTACCCCACCTTCGCCCGACTGCGCGCCGAAGCGCCGCTGTACTACAACGAGCGCTACAACTTCTGGGCGATCTCCCGCCACGCCGACGTCGAGAAGGCGCTGTCGGACTGGAAAACGTTCTCCAACAGCCGAAGCGACATCCTGGAACTGATTCAGTCCAAGTTCCCTATGCCTCCGGGCGTGATGATGTTCGAGGACCCGCCCATGCACACCATGCTGCGTGGCGTCATGTCACGGGTGTTCACTCCGCGCCGGATGGCCGCTATCGAGGACCAGATTCGGGCCTACTGCGTCCGCTGTCTCGACCCTCTGGTGGGCTCCGACGGTTTCGACATCATCGCCGAACTCGCGTCCATGATGCCGATGCGCGTCATCGGCATGCTGCTGGGCATCCCCGAGGACGAACAGATCGGCGTGCGCGATGCCAACGACGCCAACCTGCGCACCAAACCCGGCACACCGATGAAGGTGGCCGACCCGGATTCGATCGCCGACGGCCGTATCTATGCCGACTACGTGGAGTGGCGCGCCAAGAACCCCTCCGACGACCTGATGACCGCGCTACTCAACGTCGAGTTCGAGGACGAAACCGGCGTCCGGAGAAAGCTGACCCGCACGGAAGTGCTGCACTACACGCAGGTCGTTGCGGGCGCCGGTAACGAGACGACGGGCCGGTTGATCGGTTGGCTGGCCAAGGTGCTCGCCGAGCATCCCGACCAGCGCCGGGAAGTCGCTCAGGACTGCTCCCTGCTCACGCGCGCGGTGGACGAGACGTTGCGCTTCGAGCCGACGGGCCCGCACGTGGCGCGCTACACCATCCGCGACTTCGAGAGCTACGGCACCAGGGTGCCGGCCGGCAGTGCCGTCCTACTGCTCTTCGGTTCGGCGAACCGGGATCCGTTGCGCTACCAGGATCCCGACACTTTCAACCTGCACCGCGACAATATCTCCCACCTCACCTTCGGCAAGGGCGTGCACTACTGCCTGGGCGCGAATCTGGCGCGCCTGGAAGGCAGGGTCGCGCTCGACGAATTGCTGAACCGCTGGCCCGAGTGGGAGATCGACTACGACAGCCTCAAGCTCGCACCGACATCGACGGTGCGCGGCTGGGAGCGGCTACGGATCGTTATTCCCTGATCTCTCAGTCCATTTGGGCCAGTTCTGCAAGTTCGTCGAGACTGTGTAGCGTCTGGTCGGGTGGCATGGTCTCCAGCTGGAGCAAGACCCGCTCCACACCGAGCGGAGCGTAACCCTGAAGGGTTTCGGCCGTGGCATCCCCCCACTGACAGACCGTCACCGCAACGTCGGAACCGGCAACCGCACGCAACTCCTCAAGGGGGCCCGCCAGCAGTTCCGGCGAAGGACTGAGCGCGATCCACCCGGCACCGAACTCGGCGATGCGCTTGAAGATGGCCGGTCCCCCGCCGACGTACAGCGGCGGATGCGGCTTGGTCACCGGCTTGGGCCAGCAATATATCGGGTCGAAATCGACGTATCTCCCGTGGAACTCGGGTTGGTCCTGCGTCCAGATCTCGATCATCGCGTGAAGCCGTTCGTCGGACACCCGGCCCCGTACCGCGGGCTCGACTCCGTGGTTGGCAACCTCCTCGCGCAGCCAGCCCACGCCGACGCCAAGGACGAACCGGCCCTGGGAGACCAGATCCAGGGAGGCGACTTCCTTGGCAGTGATGATCGGGTCCCGTTCCGGGAGCAGCGCGATTCCGGTGCCCAGCAGCAGGGTCCGGGTGGTGGCGGCCACGGCCGTCAACGCAACGAACGGGTCGAGCGCGCGGTGGTACTTGCGCGGAATCGGACCACCACCGGGATAGGGGCTGTTGTGGTTGACCGGGATATGTGTGTGCTCGGCAACGAAGAGCGAGTCGAAACCACGTTGCTCGAGGGCCGGTCCGACTTCGGTCGCACCGATCCCCTCGTCGGTGAGAAAGGTCAAGATTCCGAAACGCATGTCTGCTCCCATCGTCGCTGCAGCCACGACTCTGCCAAGAAAACCCGCCGCAGGGAATTAATCGCCGCACGCGGCAGTAGAACAACGCATGAAGCTCAATGACGCAGCACGCGAACTGATTGGCCGGGGCGCCGACGCCACGCTGGTCACCCTCAATCCCGACGGCAGCCCGCAGGTGAGCCTGGTCTGGGTCGCGCTGCACTCGACTGCGGACGGCGACGAACTCGTCACCGCACACTTGGCCGAACACAAGAAGGTTCGCAACGTCCGCAACGATCCCCGCGTCGCCGTCACCGTCGTCTCGACCGACGACCCGGGCGGGGCGATGCGGCCCTACCTCGCCATCAACGGCACGGCGCGCATCGTCGAAGGCGGCGCGCCGGAGCTGTTGAGGGAACTCGCGCAGACGCTGTCCGACCCGAATGTGTTCCCGCCCTCCGATGCGCCGCCGGGATTCCTAACCCGGATCCGCATCGATAAGGTCGGCGGCATCGGGCCTTGGACTTAGTCCACGGCGGGTGGCTCAGGGGCCCGCTTCGCCGGGCGCGCCGCGCCCCAAAGCCCTACGGCCACACCGGCAATCGCGCCGCCGAGGCCGATGATCTGCTGTGAGCGCTTGAGTTCGCCGTGTACGGACATCCCGCCCAGCAGATCGGCCGCGTCCGCGCCGCCGGACGCCAGGAACCAGCCGCGAGTGTTTCTGCCCCGCAAGGCCGATGACGCGAGCAACCCGCCGATCAGTGCGTCGCGGTAGCCCATCGACCGCAGCAGGAGTTGCACGGTAGCGGATTGATCGTCCGGGTCACCCCAGAGTTTGTTCGCTTTGACGGGGTCGACGAGGAAAGCGATGCCCGAAGCGAGCCGGATGCTGCCTGCGACGAGTGCGGCACGATCGATCGACATGGGCGGCAGCCTAGTCTTCCCCTACACCTAGTGAGAAGGAGTCGGGGATGACGTGGCAGATCGTGATGTTCGTTCTTTGCCTGGCCGTCGCGGGCGTGGCGGCCCTGGGTTGGGTCTTCACCCGCGACGACAAGGCCAAGCGGCGCCGCCGAACGGTTGCGATCGGCGCCGTGGCCGCCGCCGCCGCGATCTTCCTGTTGGGCTGCTTCACGATCGTCGGGACCCGGCAGATCGCGATCGTCACCACCTTCGGCCGGCCCACCGGGGTAAGTCTGAACAACGGATTCCACGGTAAGTGGCCCTGGCAGATGACCCACCAGATGGATGGCGCGGTGCAGATCGACAAGTACGTCAAGCAGGGCAACAACGACGAGCGCATCATGGTCCGGCTGGGCAACCAGTCCACCGCCTGGGCGGACGTAAGTATCCGCTGGCAGCTCCAACAGCACGCCGCCCCCGAACTTTTTCAGCAGTACAAGACCTTCGACAACGTGCGGGTCAATCTGATCGAGCGGAATCTCTCGGTCGCGCTCAACGAGGTGTTCGCTGCGTTCAATCCGCTGGATCCGCAGAATCTCGACGTCTCCCCGCTACCCAATCTCGCCAAGCGCGCCGCCGACCTGATGCGCCATGACGTGGGCAGCCAGGTCGACATCTTCGACGTCAACGTGCCGACCATCCAGTACGACCAGGGCACCGAGGACAAGATCAACCAACTCAACCAGCAACGCGCCCAAACCTCGATTGCGGTGGAGTCCCAGCGCACGGCCGAGGCCCAGGCCAAAGCAAACGAGATCCTGTCCCGCTCGATCAGCAACGACCCCAATGTGGTGGTGCAGAACTGCATCACGGCCGCGATCAACAAAGGCATCAGCCCGCTGGGTTGCTGGCCGGGCAGCACGGCGATGCCGACGGTGCCCGTGGGCGGACGGTAGTCACGGCCGGTGGGCTCCATGAGAGGGTGATTGCTCATGGAGATCCCGTTCGCCGATGTACTTCGCGGTCGTTTCGGTTCCCGCAGCAGACAGGGTCTCGGTCAGGACGTGCCCGCGTTCGACCTGATGCAGGACCTGGCGGATCTCGAGGACGACGAGACCAAGGCCACCGATGCGGCGCTCGACACGGTCGACCTGCCGGCCACGGATCCGGCCCTGGTGCTGCAGAAAATGGAGAACCGGCTGGTGCGCAATCACCTGGCCAACCCGGACGTGCTGAGCACCGAGGAGCTGCGCAAGCTGCGTTACATCTTGAACTTCGCCCGACTGGCCGACTTCGAACCGGGCGTCGCAGGTCCGGGGGGCAGCCGCGGCCGCGGTGACATCTCGGTAGGGGCGGAGATCGGCCCGTGGCGATCGCGGGTGGTCGACGCGCTGTACGGGCCGTTACGCGAGGAACCGGACCCGATCAAGGCTTTGACGGCGGCACGCGAGCTGCTGGCCGGCTTGGGCGAGGACCAGGACGACCAGCGCCAAGTACTCATCGATCGCCACCGCAATGATTTCTCCGCCACCGAACTCGACGCCGAGGTGGGCTACAAGAAACTCGTCACCGTGCTGGGCGGCGGCGGGGGCGCGGGGTTCGTCTACATCGGCGGTATGGCACGACTGCTGGAAGCCGGCCACGTGCCCGACTACATAATCGGCTCGTCGTTCGGGTCGATCATCGGCAGCTTGGTGGCCCGCGAGTTGCCGGTGCCGATCGACGAGTACGTCGCCTGGGCCAAGACGGTCTCGTATCGGGCCATTCTCGGTCCCGAGCGGATGCGTCGCCGCCACGGCATGGCCGGATTGTTCGCGCTGCGCTTCGACCAGTTCGCGCACGCCCTGCTCAGCCGCGAAGACGGTGAGCGGATGCGCATGTCGGACCTGTCGATTCCGTTCGACGTCGTGGTCGCCGGGGTCCGCCGGCAACCGTACGCGGCGCTGCCGTCCCGGTTCCGCCGTCCCGAGCTGGCGGCGCTGCAGTTCCGCTCACTTCCGTTCCGGCCCATCGGGATTGGACCACTGGTGGCAGCGCGAATGTGGCAGGTGTCGGCGTTCATCGACCTGCGGGTGGTCAAGCCGATCGTGGTCTGCGGAGACGATCCGGCACTCGACTTCGACGTCCTGGACGCCGCGTCGTTCTCCTCGGCGATTCCCGGTGTGCTGCACCACGAAACCAGCGATGCCCGGATGCTGCCACTGCTCGAGGACCTGTTCGCCGAGCGGGAGATCGCAGCACTGGTCGACGGCGGCGCGGCCAGCAACGTGCCCGTCGAACTGGCGTGGAAGCGGGTCCGCGACGGCAAGATCGGCACTCGCAACGCCTGCTATCTCGCCTTCGATTGCTTTCACCCGCAATGGGATTCGCGGCATCTCTGGTTGGCTCCCATCCTGCAGGCGATTCAGCTGCAGATGTTGCGCAATCTGCCCTATGCCGACCGCCTGGTGCGCTTCGAGCCCACCCTCTCGCCAATCAACCTGGCCCCCTCGACCACCGCGATAGACCGCGCGTACCGCTGGGGATGGGACAGTGTGGAAAAGGCGATGCCGGTGACGTCGGCGCTGCTGGAGCCGACCTGGTGGGTAGGCGACGCGCCCCCGGCTCCCGCCGCGAGGCCGCGGGAGCACGCGAAGTCGGTGGCATCGTCGATGAGTTCGGTGATGGGGGCCATCCAGGCGCCCAGCGGTCGCCTCTCCCGCTGGCGCAACCGCCACCTCACCTGAGGCGGTTCACGCGGACTACCATGACCCCATGGTCGACCGGGTCGGAGGCGCCGACTACAACACTGGCGATACGGCAAGCTCGGGAAACCTGGCCTGGTCGAGCAGTAACGAACTCGCGGAAATTCAGGACAGCCCGGCCGCACCGGGCAGCCGGGAGAACCCTACGCCCGACGATGTCGATGTGGACCAGTCCTGGACCACCGCGTGGACCCGAGCCGCCACCGTCCTGCTGATCTGCCTGGCCCTCGCCGTGGTGATCGTGGTCGCGGGTTGGCTGATGCACGAAAACAACACATCCGGGAAAGCCGCAGAGCCGGCGCGGACCACGAACGCGCCGGTGACCACCACGGCGCCGGCCACCACCACGGTCTCCTCGACGGCGGACCAGGACAGCCGGTACATCGCCGCACTAAACGACAAAGGCATCCAGTTCGCCAACCCGGAAGCCGCCGTTTTCAACGGGAAGACGGTGTGCCAGAACATCGGGCAGGGCATGACGGTGCAAGAGGTGATCGCGCAGTTCCGGTCCAGCAGTCCGGACTTCGCTGTGCACGCCGAGGACTTCGTGGCAATCTCAGTCCGTGCCTACTGCCCGCAGTACAGCAAGCTGGTCGCCGCGATCTGATCAGTCGGTGACCTTCCGGAAGGCGCTGACCAACTCGGCCAACACCTCATGTGCCTGCCCGGGGTCTGAGGGCAGCGACCCCGAGAACCGGATGTCGGTGGCGCCGTCGGCCACGATGCCGGGAACCACCGCAACGGAAGCCCGCACATCGATCGTGCGATCAGAGCCCCTCAACAGACCCGCCGAACCTTGTACCTGCAGACCAGCCGGATCCGCACCGGCGTCGGCGATCGCTCTTTTCATCGCCGGGATCGCTGCGCCCAAATCGGTGATCGCCGGGCCCCAGGGGATCCAGCGCAGGCCGAACCGGCTCAGCCGCCGCGCGACGGCCCGGTTCACTGTCCCGCTGACCCAAATGGGAATGCCGTTGGACTGCAACGGCTTCGGCATCTGATGGATACGGCCGAAGGACAGTTCGGGCGAGCTGTAGGCGGCCCGCTGCTGTGTCCAGAGGGTCTGGCACACCTCCAGCGTGTGATCGAGCAGGCGGCCGCGCTGCTCGAAGGGTAGACCTACGACTTCATACTCCTCGCGTTGCCAGCCGATCCCCACGCCGAGGTCCACCCGCCCGCCGGACAGCACGTCCATCGAGGCCAATTGCTTGGCCAGCACGGCCGGCCGGCGCAGTGCCGCCAGCAGAACCGACGTTCCGAGCCGGATGTTGGTCGTCGTGGCAGCCACCGCGGTCAGCATCACGAGCGGTTCCAACCACAGGCCGTCCGGACCGGTTGGTTGCCTGCCTCCCGCGGTTCCGCCCAGCGCAGGGTCGGCGTAGGCGTCGAGGTTCTCACCGAACACGACATGGTCGGACACCACCACACGGTCGACGCCGGCGGCATCCATGGCGCGGGCGACACCCAGGGTTGCCGACCAATCGGTGTCGGGATCGTCGCTGTAGCTGCGCAGATACAGCGACAGCGTCGGACGATCCGTCATAGGCCAGTTTTCGTCACGTACCGAGTATCGCGTGCTCTGGGGGCATGCTTGACGTCGATGGTGAAAATCGGCGTTCAGATTCATCCGCAGAACACGACGATGGCCGATCTGCGCGCGGCGTGGCAGGCCGTCGACGAACTCGGCGTGGACAGCCTGTGGACCTGGGACCACTTCTTCCCGCCGCTGTATGGATCCGCCGACGAAGCTCATTTCGAGGGCTGGCAGATTCTGGGCGCGATGGCGGTCACCACCTCGAAGGTGTCCCAGATCGGAATGCTGGTCACCGGCTGTGGCTACCGCAACCCCGATCTGTTGGCCGACATGGCGCGCACCGTCGATCACCTTTCGGGCGGTCGCGCGGTGCTGGGTATCGGCTCGGGGTGGATGGACAAAGACGAGATCGAGTACGGCTACCCGGTGCGCACCCCCGCGCAACGACTCGACCTGCTCGCTGAGGCGCTCCCCCGCATCCGCCGGCGGCTGGCCTTGTTGCAGCCGGGGCCGATCGGCCCGTTGCCGATCCTGATCGGCGGCAACGGGGAGCGGCGCACGCTTCGCCTGGTGGCCAAGCACGCCGACATGTGGAACGGCTACGGCGACGCCGACACCATCCGGGCCAAGAACCGGGTTATCGACCGGTGGTGCGCCGAAGTCGGGCGCGACCCCGGCGAGATCGAACGCACCGTGTGGATCGAACGCGCGGAGCCCGGGCTGATGAAATCGCTGGTCGACGCCGGGGCCGAGCACCTGATCCTCGGCCTGCGCGCGCCCTATCCCCTGGAACAAGTGAAGCGCCTGGTCGCGACGCGGTCGGCGTTTTAGCAGCCAGTTGCCCGGGTATGCGCCGAAGAGCGGCGCACAGCCCACTGCCCGCACTTCCGAGCCCCCTCATTGGAGGTTATTCGTTATGTCCGAAATGATCGTCGAAACACCCGACGAAGTCATCGCGTTCCTCAAAGCCCAGCACGACCTGATCGAGGACATGTTCGACCAGGTCCTGCTGGCTTCGGACCCGCAAGCGCGCGAGCAGCCGTTCATCGAGTTGCGCCAGCTGCTGGCCGTGCACGAAACGGCCGAGGAGATGATCGTGCATCCGCGCCTGCGTCGCGAATCCGACGAAGGAGATGCGATCGTCGATTCCCTTCTGCAGGAAGAGCACGACGCGAAGGAGCTGCTGTCGAACATCGAAAGCCTCGACATCACGTCGCAGGAGTTCATCGACGAGCTGACGAAGTTGCGCGACGCGGTGCTCGCACACGCCGAGCACGAGGAACTCGAAGAGTTCCCCAAGTTGCAGAGGCAAGTCGACGACAACGACCTCAAGCGGATGGGCACCGCGGTGAAGATGGCCGAGGCCATCGCGCCGACTCGGCCGCACGCCGGTGTGGAGTCGGCCAAATTGAATTTCGCCGTCGGGCCGTTCGCCTCGATGCTGGACCGCGCCCGCGACCTGATCAGGCAAGCCGTCAGCTAGGGGACGCGATGGGCAACCCCCAATCACCGGATGAGCAGGACCAAGCCGCTGCACCGGAACAGGAGAACGGCGACGACAGCGTGGTCTCGCCGCCGGCGTACCCGGCGTATTCGACCCCTCCGCCGGAAGGTCTGGCGGGCAACGAAGACGGTTGATTCTCCGTACTGTGTGTGAAGTGAGCGTTACCCCGGACATCACCATCACCCTGCAGGACCGCTTCGCGACCGAGTTGCCGGAGATGGCGGTGCGGTGGCAGGCAGAAGTTCCGCCCGAGGCGCGGCTGCTGGTGCTCAACGAGCCGCTGGCCGCCGAGCTCGGTCTGGACACCGGCTGGCTCAACAGTCCCGACGGAGTGCGTTTCCTGGTGGGCAACCTGGTGCCCAGCGGCGCTGCACCGGTGGCCCAGGCCTACGCCGGGCATCAGTTCGGCGGCTATGTGCCGCGGTTGGGCGACGGCCGGGCCCTGCTGCTCGGCGAACTCATCGACGCCGACGGGCGGCTGCGTGACATCCACCTGAAGGGTTCGGGGCGCACACCGTTTGCCCGCGGCGGCGACGGTCTGGCGGTGGTGGGTCCGATGCTGCGCGAGTACATCATCAGCGAAGCCATGTATGCGCTGGGGATCCCGACCACACGATCGCTGGCGGTGGTGGCCACCGGGCGCCCGGTGGCACGCGAGACGATGCTGCCCGGAGCGCTGCTGGTGCGCGTCGCGAGCAGCCACCTGCGCGTCGGCAGCTTCCAATATGCCTCTGCCACAGGCAATCTCGACCTGTTGCGCAGGCTGGCCGACCATGCCATCGCCCGCCACCATCCCGATGCGGCACAGGCCGAGAACCCCTACCTCGCGCTGTTCGAAGCGGTGGTCGCGGCGCAGGCGTCGCTGGTGGCGCGCTGGATGACGGTCGGGTTCATCCATGGCGTGATGAACACCGACAACATGACCATCTCGGGTGAAAGCATCGATTACGGGCCGTGCGCGTTCATGGAGGCCTACGACCCCGACACCGTGTTCAGTTCGATCGACGCCTGGGGCCGCTACGCCTACGGCAATCAACCGACCATCGCCGCCTGGAACCTCGCCCGGTTCGCCGAGACCCTGCTGCCGTTGATCGGCGACGACGTCGACGAGTCAATAGCATTGGTGGAGAACGCATTCGACGGATTCCACGCATACCACTCGGCGTGGCTTTCGGGGATGCAGGCCAAGCTGGGGCTGGCGACCGATGTGGACGCAGTGATGCCGTTGCTCGATGAACTGCTTCCCATGCTGCAGGAGAGCCACGTCGACTTCACCTCGTTCTTCCGTCATCTGGCCGCTGCCGCGCGGGGCGATGGCGAACCGGCCCGAGGTCAGTTCGTCGATCCCGCCCGGTTCGACGACTGGGCGCAGCGCTGGCGGGCGCTGGGACCGGACGCCGAGGCGATGGACCGGGTCAATCCGATCTACATTCCGCGTAACCATCTCGTCGAGGAGGCGTTGACCGCGGCCACGGACGGCGATCTCGACCCGCTCAGTCGACTGCTCGAGGCGATCACCGCTCCCTACACCGAGCGGCCCGGCCTGCAGCGGTACGCGTCTCCCGCACCTACGGATTTCGGCGTCTACCGGACCTTCTGCGGCACCTGAGCCCGCTGGATCTCCCGGGTGGATGCGGTGATCCCGATCGCGATCATGATGTCGATGTAGGTGATGAACAATCCCCACCAGTACGCCCACTTCATGTGCGGTTGTGTTGGCGCGGAAAAGAATATGACCAAGAAGATCGGACCGACGATGCCGCAGACGAACACCATCGCCTGGATTGCCAGATAGCGCTTGAAGGTGGACACCCGTCATCCTCCCGTCGTTACGGCTTTCACAGCATATCGCGCAGAATGAGCGGCATGGCCGACGTCTACCGCGCCCCGATGCGATCCCGCGGCAACGCCATCGACTCGCGAGCCACCTTCGACCGCGCCCGTCGGTTGGCTCTGTGCGGCTTCGGACAGGTGGTAGGCAACCTGGCCGAACAGGAACGTCTGGCGCGGCGGGTGGACCGCTTCGCCGCCGCGGCCGACGGCTCATTGGTGTGGACCCGCGACCAGGACGGATTGTTCTGGCTCGGCCGGATCGACGGGCCCTACTTCCGGGACGATTCCCCTGACGCGCCGGCAGTCGACCTGGTGCATGTGCGGCGCTGCAGCTGGCTGACTGAGCCGCTGCTGGAGCCCGAGGTGCCCGCCGCGGTGGTCGCGACGTTCCGGCGCGGCGGACGCAACTTCCAGCAGATCCATCACGCGTCGGTGCGCCAAGAGACACAACAGATCTGGAATGCGCGACGACCCGAGCGTTAGGTGTTGGAACGGCGACGCCGAACCCGCTGGAGCGCCAGCACGAAAATCAACACGACGGCGCCGACCAGCGTTCCGATCACAGCGGATATCGCAGTGTTGACCAACCAGCCAAGCACGCCGCCCAGCGGCGCGTGGTGAACCCACTGCTCGGCGTGATGCACCAAACCGTATGGCGTGTGCCAGCCCAGGTGATCGGCGCCCATCAGCAGGATGTGGCCGCCCACCCAGAGCATCGCCACCGTCCCGACGACGGACAGCACCGACAGGAGTTTCGGCATCCCCGCGACCAGCGCCCGCCCCACCTTCCTGCCCACCCGGGAGGAGGTCTTGGCCAGATGCAGGCCGATGTCGTCCATCTTGACGATGCCGCCGACCACGCCGTACACGGCGACGGTGATGATCACAGCGACGATGGCGAGGATCACCAGCCTCGGCACGAATGCCTCGGCGGCCACCTCGTTGAGCGCGATCACCATGATCTCGGCGGACAGGATGAAGTCGGTCCGGATCGCAGCAGCCACCATGTGACTTTCGCTTTCCAGCTGCTCGTTACCGTGGTCGTGACCGCGCAGACTGCTCCATACCTTGTCGGCGCCTTCGTAACACAGATATGTGGCCCCGAGCATCAGGACCGGGCTGAGCAGCCACGGCGCGAACTGGCTGAGCAGCATCGCACCGGGCAGGATGAACAGGAGCTTGTTGCGCAACGATCCCAGCGCTATGCGCTTGATGATCGGCAATTCACGCTCGGCGGAGATTTCATCGACGTACTGAGGCGTTACTGCCGTGTCGTCGATGACCACGCCGGCGGCCTTCGCGGTCGCACGTCCGGCGGCGCCGCCGACGTCATCGAGTGAAGCGGCGGTCAGTCGCGCAAACAGCGCCACGTCGTCCAGAAGTCCGAACAGACCCGCGCTCATTGCGTCTGCCCCATGGCGTTGCAGCGTACCCGGGTGGGCGTCGATCGGCTCATCACTGCGCTCATCAGGAAGGCCGGCTCCCCACCTCGAGGCCGGCCAATGTCGAAGTGCCCTCGAAGATCACGCGGCCCCATTCACGCACCCGGCAGTGCAGTGTGCCGGCCAGGTATTCGTAGTCGGTGTCGATATTGCGGCGCTCGGCCGGCAGCGGCACGGGGAGCACGTGCGGCCCCTCCGGCGTGCCACGCCCGTCGAGTTCGACGCGGTAACGCAGGGTGCGGGCATCGATGTGCCACCGCTGCACGTCGCAGCTGGACGACACCAGTGCCGGCGGAGTGATGCGCAATACCCGATCGCCCAGTCGCACAACGACTCCGGTGACATCGCGTTTGACCGGCCCCAGCTCCAGCAGCCCCCCGGAGAACGCCACCGACACGTCGGCTTCGCCGAAGTCATGAGCCTGACCCCACCACCACCGCAGCGGAAAACCGGCTCCCCAATTGCGTTCGCAGTACAACCTCGCGCCGGTGAATTCCCAACGCTGGTCCTGGTGGGTCACACTGCCGGACGCTTTGCCCCCCAAGCGGTACGGATGCCAGTACTGGTTGAGGAACGGCACCGAGGAGAACACTCCACCGCCACCAAATGGCTTGGGCCACTGGTATGCATCGTGAAACTTCAGGTCGATTGCGGTGTCGCCGAGAATCATCTTGAGCCGTTCGGAGCTGGCATCGATCAGATTCCCGCCCGAATCCGCTTGCACACTGAACCGCGCCTGACTCGCCGAGACACCGTCGACCGCCGCCGAGCGCACGACCGCGCCGGGGTGCAGCGCGATCGCCGCTGTCGACCAGTCGCCATCGGACTGCCGGTTGGCGCTGCACAGGGCGACCACCACCCGTCCCTCGTCGCGATCGGAGAGGCGCCAGAACCAGCCTTCCATTTCGGTGCCGTGCGACGGGACCGGATCCCCGAACGGCACGTCTGCGCCCGTCCGTCGATAGATCGACACGAGCCTTGAAACCAGACCATTCACACACCCTTGGTACCCCACTGGCGTGCGGTATGAACGCGCGCCCGGACCTGTGAAACATCCTTCGATCGGCGCACCGAACCGATTCGGGCATTCAAATAACATCGACATTTAGATACTACCGTCATCTAATTGCGGTGTGCCCCGTTTGAGCCGCGCAGAGCAGGTTGACCGCAACCGCGCGGCGGTGTTGTCCGCGGCGCACCGGGTGTTCGTTGCCCGCGGCTATGCCGGCGCCACCCTGGAGGCGATTGCCGACGAAGCCGGCTTTTCGCGTGGTGTCGTTTACTCGCAGTTCGGCAGCAAGGCGGATATGTTCTTCGCGCTGCTCGAGCGCCGGATCACCGAGCGCGCAGCCGAGAACGAACGAATCGCGAAAGAGTTCACCGGCTCCGACGGATTCCGGCGGTTGATGCGCGCCGCCCAAGAGGACGCCGCTGCGGAGCCGGGATGGGCTCATGTACTGGTGGAATTCCGTGCCCTCGCCATGCGCGACGCCGAACTCAATCGGCGATACGCCGAGTCGCATGCCCGCACCATCGACGGCATCGCCGCAGCACTCGAGCGTCTCTACGAACCAGCCGGTCTGCAGCCGACCGTGCCGTTCCGTTCGCTCGCGGAGTTCTTCCAGGCGGGAGCCGCCGGCGTCGCTCTGGAACGCGCCGCCAACCCCGATGCGCTGCCAGAGGAGGACATCGCGGCGCTGCTGGTCCGAGCCCTGGGATTGCCCGAGCAGGACCGCCGGCAGTCATGACGACCTCGGCATGGCGCCACTTCCGCGACGATGTCGTCGACGGGCTGAATGCGGGCATGTTCGAACAGTTCGGCCGACGGACCCAGAACGCGCAGCGGATACACCAGACCCAGCGTCTGGGTCTGCATGCCTTGTTGTCCCTTGCGATCGAGCAGTCACCGTTCCACCGCAGCCGCCTCGCCCACATTGACCTCACGGATCTCGACCCGCGCGACCTCTCCCGGCTGCCCGTGATGACCAAAGCCGAGATGATGGAATCGCTCGACGACGTGTACACCGACCACCGCCTGCATCGCCGCGACGTCGAGTCGGCGATAGCTGCGACCCGCGACCGGCCCATGAGACCCTGCTGCCAGAAATGCGTTCTGCCGTGCGAAAAGCATTCGGAGTTAGCGTCTTTGACGGCTTCGGCTCCACCGAGGGGCTATTCGGGAAGACGGGTCCCGACGACGACGTTTTCGCGTTCAACACCGACATGTGCATCGTCGAACTCGTGGACGCCGACAACAGACCGGTCCTACCCGGTGTCCCGTCCGACAAGGTGCTCGTGACCAATCTGTACAACGTCGTCCAGCCCCTGATCCGCTATGAGCTCACCGACTCGTTCGTTCGCCAGCCAGATGCCGTCGAACACGGGTATCTGCGAGCTCGCGTGCGGGGTCGCAGTGACGACTCGCTGCACTACCCGGAGGCGACTATTCACCCGATCTCGATCCGCTCGGTCATGGTGGGGACACCGGAGCTGATCGACTACCAGGTATATCAAACTGCGTGCGGCATCGATGTTTTCGTGGTTAGCACCGATGATCTCGACCTCGGCGCACTGTCCGGCAGGCTGCACCGCGCACCGAGCGATGCGGGCCTGAGCCGGCCCGTCGTCACGATCCGCTCTGTCGATCGCCTCGAGCGGCATCCGGTCAGCAGCAAGCAGCGCCGCTTCATTCCCGTCCCGACCGCATAAAGTCGGGGCATCAGTCCGCAATCCGTTCACACTCGACCTCGCGTCTGGGCGGATCGGCCAGTCCGTCACCTGGTGATCACGGCGTCGGTTCGCGTGGACCGGCAGAGTAGATGCGCGCATCCCAGCCGGCCAGATCGAGGAACCCTGGTGCGGAGCGCGTGGACGTGCCCAGGGCATCGGGCAGGTTGCCGAGTAGAAGACCGGCCGAAATCCATTCGGGACCAACCGCTTTCCCTATCTTTAAGGTCCGGGGCTCACGTCCGCAGTTGGCGATGACGAGGAGTTTCGTGTCCGGGGTGGTTCTGGTGTATGCCCAGATCTGCGGGTCGTCGGCCATCAGCGGCGTGAAGTCGCCGTCCACTAGGACGGGCAATTCGTGGCGGAGGCGGATGAGAGCTTGGTAATGCGCGAAGACACTATCTTCTGCCTTGGTCTGGGCTGCGGCGTTCAGCCAGGTGTGGTTGGGGTTGACCGGCAGCCATGGTTCACCGGTGGTGAATCCCGCGTTCGGTCCCGCGTCCCATTGCATTGGTGTGCGGGCGTTGTCGCGGCTGATCTTGGCCAGACCGTCCAGCGCCGCGCCTTCGTCGGTGCCGAGTGCGAGGACGTTGTGGTAGTAGTTGACGGCCTCAATGTCCTTGTGGTCCTGCGGAATCCGGAATGGGTAGTTCGTCATTCCGAGTTCTTCGCCCTGATAAACGTAAGGGGTGCCGCGCATGCCGTGCAGGATCGTTGCGAGCGCCTTCGCCGACGCGGCCCAGTATTCGGGGTCGTCGTCGCCGAACCGGGATACGACGCGCGGCTGGTCGTGGTTGTTCCAGTACAGGCTGTTCCAACCAGTTTCGGCCAACGCGGCCTGCCACCGATGGAGCGATTTCTTCAGTGCCAGCAGGTCGAGACCGAGGTGGTCGAACTTGTTCGTCGGGCTCTGATCGACGGACATGTGCTCGAACTGGAAGACCATGTTCACTTCACCCCGGGCCGGATCGGTGTAGAGGCGGGCCTGTTCGGGTGTCACCGCCGGCATCTCGCCGACCGTCATGAACTCGCCGTCACGGCCGGCGAAGACTTCGCGGGTCAGCTCGGCGAGGTAGTCATGCACGTGCGGCCCGTCGGCGAAGCCTTCGAAGGCGATGACAAACGGCTGGCCGGGGGCCGCGACTGCGTCGGGCAGCCCCTCGGCCTTGGAGATGAAATTGACGACATCCATCCGGAATCCGTCGACACCGCGCGCGAGCCACCAAATCATGATGTCCTGCACAGCTTTTCGTACCTGCGTATTGTCCCAGTTCAGGTCGGGTTGCTTGCGGTCGAACAGGTGCAGGTAGTACTGGCGGGTGGCCTGTTCCCACTCCCACGCCGAGCCGGAGAAGAACGAGCCCCAATTGTTCGGCTCGGCGCCCTCACAGGCGTCGCGCCAGATGTACCAATCTCGCTTCGGGTTGTCGCGCGACGAACGTGACTCGACGAACCACGGGTGCTCATCCGAAGTGTGGTTGACCACCAGGTCCATCACCAGCTTCATCCCGAGTTCGTGCACCTTCGCCAGGAGCGTGTCGAACTCAGCCAGGCTGCCGAACAACGGATCGATGTCGCGATAGTCACTGATGTCGTAGCCGTTGTCGGCCTGTGGCGAACGGTAGATCGGTGACAACCAGATCGCGTCGACCCCGAGCTCTCGCAGATAGTCGAGGCGCCCGATGATGCCACCCAGATCGCCGAATCCGTCGCCGTTCGAGTCGGCGAAGCTGCGCGGATAGATCTGGTAGACGACCGCAGACTTCCACCAGGCAGTGTCGCGTTGGCCGCCGGTATTCACGTCTGATCACCGATGACGGCGCGGTACACCTGGACGTATTTGTCGATCATGGTTGCGACCGTGAACCGTTCGGCGGCGCGCTCGGCGATCTTGCGCCGGTCCAACAGGCCGGCCGCAGCGACCGAGGCCACCGCCGAATCGGTGCCGTTGACCAGATAGCCGGTGACCCCGTGCTCGATCAATTCGCCCATCGATCCTCTCGAGTTGGCGATGACCGGCGTGCCACACGCCATCGCCTCGACGACGCTGTACCCGAACGGCTCGTCGAAGTCGATCAGGTGAAGCAGGGCATGTGCACCTCCGAGTACCTCGGCGCGCCCAGCGGCGTCGACCGCGCCGAGGTACCGCACCCGCTCGCCGTCGACGTGCGGCGCGACCTCGTCGCGGAAGTACTCCTCATCCTGGATGATCCCGGCGATGTCGAGACGGCGACCGCATCGGCGGGCCACCTCGATCGCGTGGGCGGTGCCCTTGTCGGGGTGGATCCGTCCGAAGAACAGCAGGTGCTCGCCAGGACTCGGATGGATCGCGAACCCGTCGAAATCGATGCCGTGGTGGATGGTGGCGGCGTAGTGCAGATTCGGGTGGCGATCGGTGTCGCTTATCGACACATATGCGCCTGCGCTGTCGTAGCGCTCGTAGACGGGAATGATCCTTGTCGATGAGAAACCGTGGATCGTGGTGACCACCGGCGTCCTAACCAGGTCGCTGTAGGTGAGCGGCAGGAAGTCGAACCCGTTGTGGATGATGTCGAACTCGCCGGCGCGCTCGAACACCGACGCGATGTGCAGGCACTCGGCGACCTTCGGGTCGATGGTCGCATCCTCAGACCAGCCGCACGGCGCAGTTGCGTGCAAGCTGGCCGTGGTGATCGAGTCGGCCGTTGCGAACAGCGTGACCTGATGGCCGGCCGCCACCAGCCCCTCGGTGAGCAACGAGGCGAACTGCTCCCAGGGCCCGTAGTGGCGAGGTGGTGTCCGCCACGCAATGGGCGCCAGCACGGCGATTCGGATCGGACCGGCGAACTTGCCGGGCGTGGGGATTTCGATGTGTTCACGCTACTCGGGCCGCGAACTACGCGAGTTGGCGAATGCCTGTCAGGCTGGTCCTTGAGATGACCGCCGCTATTCCTGCCCTGCTGCCCGATCCGGACGACCTGTCCATTCTGCGCGCGACGGGTGCCAACCCCGACAAGCTGTTCGCCTCCTTCGCCGCCTGGGCGGCGGCGAGCGGGACCGAGCTGTACCCAGCGCAGGAGGAGTCGCTGATCGAACTGGTCAGCGGCGCGAACGTCATCCTCGCGACGCCGACCGGGTCGGGCAAGTCGCTGGTCGCCACCGGCGCGCTATACGCCGCGCTGGCAGCGGGCCGACGCAGCTACTACACCGCGCCGATCAAGGCACTGGTGAGCGAGAAGTTCTTCGCCCTCTGCGGGGTATTCGGCGCAGCCAACGTCGGCATGCTCACCGGTGACGCCTCGGTCAATGCCGGGGCACCGATCATCGCCTGCACCGCCGAGGTTTTGGCCAACATTGCGCTGCGTGAGGGCGCCCAGGCAGATATCGGCTTGGTCGTCATGGACGAATTCCACTTCTACGGCGACCCGGACCGCGGCTGGGCCTGGCAGGTGCCGCTGCTGGAGCTGTCGAACGCCCAGTTCCTGCTGATGTCGGCAACGCTCGGCGACGTCACGACTATTCGCGAGGACCTCGCTCTTCGCACCGGGCGGCCGACGGCGCTGGTCGCCAACGCCGAGCGTCCTGTCCCGCTGCATTACTACTACTCGACAACGCCGATGCACGAGACGATCGGCGAGTTGCTCGACACGAAGCAGGCGCCGATCTACGTCGTCCACTTCACCCAGGCTTCAGCGCTGGAGCGGGCACAGGCGCTGATGAGCGTCAACGTCAGCACCAAGAAGCGAAAGGTAGCAATCGCCGAAACCATTGGCCAGTTTCGCTTTTCGTCGGCGTTCGGAGCAACACTGTCGCGACTCGTCCGGCATGGCATCGGTGTGCACCACGCCGGAATGCTGCCCAAGTACCGCCGCCTGGTGGAACAGTTGGCCCAGGCCGGCCTGCTGAAGGTGATCTGCGGAACCGACACGCTCGGCGTCGGCATCAATGTGCCAATCCGCACCGTCGTCTTCACCGCCCTGTCGAAGTACGACGGCACTGGCACCCGACTGCTCAACGCCCGTGAATTTCACCAGATCGCCGGGCGGGCCGGCCGCGCCGGCTACGACACCGCAGGCACCGTCGTCGTACAGGCACCCGACCATGAGGTGGAGAACCTCAAGCAATTCGCCAAAGTCGCCGATGACAAGAAGAAACGCCGGAAGCTGGTGCGCCGCAAGGTACCCGAGGGCATGGTGCCGTGGAGCGAATCCACCATGACTCGTCTGGTCGAGGCCACCCCGGAGCCGTTGACGGCCAACATGCGGGTGTCGACGGCGATGATCCTCGACGTCGTCGACCGTCCCGGCGACCCGTTCGTCGCGATGCGCCGCCTGCTCACCGAGACCCATGAGCCACGCAAGCGCCAACTCCAACACATCCGCGAGGCGGTCGGCATCGCCCGCTCGCTGCTGCAGGCCGGTGTCTTGGAAAGGGTGGGCACGGGTCGCGACCAAGCCGACGGCCGCCGCTACCGGCTGACGTTGGATCTGCCACCCGACTTCGCCCTTTACCAGCCGCTGTCGACATTCGCGCTCGCCGCAGTCGATGTACTCGACCCAGCATCCGAAACCTATGCACTGGAAGTTGTTTCGGTCATCGAGGCAACTTTGGAGGACCCTCGTCAGATCCTTGCCGCGCAACTGAACAAGGCCAGAGGCGAAGCTGTCGCTGCGATGAAAGCCGAGGGCATCGAGTACGACCAGCGCATCGAGCTGCTCGACGACGTCAGCTATCCCAGGCCGCTCGAAGAGCTGCTCGGCGTCACCTTCGAGGTCTACCTACAGAGCAACCCCTGGGCCGCCGATGCCCGACTGTCGCCGAAGTCCGTGGTGCGCGAGATGTGGGAGCGGGCGTTCACCTTCCGCGAGTTCGTCAGCGTCTACGGGCTGAACCGTTCCGAGGGGGCGGTGCTGCGCTACCTCTCCGACGCCTTCAAAGCGCTGCGGTCCGGAGTCCCCGCTGCCGCGCGCACCGAGGAGGTGACCGACATCGTCGAATGGCTCGGCGAGCTGGTGCGCCAGGTTGATTCGAGCCTGCTCGACGAGTGGGAGCAGCTCACCAGCCCGGACCAGCCGCTGGATGCACACGTACCGGTATCGGCTCGGCCGCGACCGCTGACCGGCAACGAACGGGCATTCACCGCGATGGTTCGCAACGCGCTGTTCCGGCGGGTGGAGCTGTTCGCCCGGCGCCGCTCAGCTGACCTCGCAGCACTCGACGCCGGCTCCGGGTGGACGGCCGAGCGCTGGACCGAGGTCATCGACGCGTACTTCGACGAACACGACGATGTCGGCACCGGCGCCGACGCGCGCGGCCCGGCGTTGTTGATCGTCGACCGGCAACCCGACGTGTGGCGGGTGCGACAGATCCTCGACGACCCGGCCGGCGACCACGACTGGGGCTTTGACGTAGAGGTGGACCTCGAAGCCTCCGACGAGGAGGGTGTCGCGGTCATCCGCCTGGTCGACGCCGGCCGCCAGGATTGACCCAAGAGGCTATGGCGATCCCGCCGGCCTCGAACAAAGGAGATCACCATTGGTCAGCTTAGCCAACGGCGGGCGCGGGACTACCGCAATGCGCTCCGCGAATAACGCTTCGCGCGCCGAGAAGACCGACGAAATAGTAAGCTCGTTGCGGCCCCAACCGGGCAACACAACCGAGGTAATGGGATGGGCAAATGCAGCTCGGCGCATTATTCGCAACTATGGTCATGTTCGCTGGGGCCGGCGTCGGGTTGGCACCAAACGCCAGTGCCGAAACGGAACCGGCACCGCCGCTGCCCGCGGGTATGTATGCGGGCACCATCTTGAGCGCCAGCAAAGCAAGTTTTCACCCGTACCTTCAGATCCGGCATGACTGCGGGCCGGGGTGCTACACACTCGATGATTTGAGCGACGAGCAAGTCGGAGGGCAGTACCGCTACAACGCAGTGAGCAATCGGTGGGAAAACGGCCCCAAGGATTACGACGCGCCTTGCGCCGGCGGAGCGCAGGCCGGGCGGGAGATCTACTACACCACCGACGGCATACACATTGGGTTGGACGTCAACTTCACCAGGGATGTTTGCGGCCAGACCGCGGCGCAGGCGAATGCAATCGCTGCCGCAGATCAGTGGTCTGAAATTGTGGCCCCGGCGTAGGGCTTCAACTTTTGCAGTAAGCCGCTAATCCCATAATCACTGCGGCAGAGATGGATTCGTGATGAGCACCGATGATGTCGACGCCGGCGCACTGCCCGGCCTGCTGTCCGCCGATTCCCCTAGATAAGCCACGATCGCATTGGTCAATGCGCGGCGCGCCTCGTCCAGGTCGGCGTAACTGCCCAGCTGACGTTCCGACACCAGACCGCGCATCGCGCCGGGGATCAGCGTGGCGATCTCCCGGACGCGCTGCGGATCGACCAGCAGGTCGGCGAATGCCTTCTGACAGGTCGCATGCCAACCCTGCCCCCACGACCGCAATTCCGCGGCGGTGCGCGGGTAAAGCCGATCCAGCTCGTCTGGTTCACGGGGCAACGCCGCGCGAAGGTTCTCGATTGCGCGCGAATCGGGTGCGGTCAAACCGTCGTACAGGGTGTCGATGATCTCTGCCACCCGAGCCTGCAACGGCGCGCCCGTATCGGGATTGGCGAATACATGGGCCCGCCGCTGGGCCGTGTGGTGCAGCACCGCCGCCCAGAACCCGTCGGCGTCGCCGAACTGGTACTGCACGGTGCCCCAGGTGACCCCGATCTGTTTGGCGATCCGATTCGCCGAGACCGCTCCGGGATCGCCCGAGGCCAGAGCGGTCACCGCCGCGTGCAGCATGGCCTCCCGCGTGGCCAGCCCGCGCTTGTTCGCTCTGCGATTCGCGCTGTCCGCCACTGCCATTCCGGCATCGTAACGCGCGAAACATAGTTTCGTTGACTCATCTATGACTTTTTCATAGAGTTCTTGATGATCGCATCGAGAGGACCACGTGCATGGCGAAGCCACCTTTGTCGATGAAACCCACTGGCTGGTTCCAGGTCGCGTGGTCCGACGAGATCGACATCGGCGATGTCCACACGATGAAGTACTTCGACCAGGAAATGGTCGCCTGGCGCGCCGATTCGGGTCAGCTCACCGTGATGAACGCGTACTGCGAACACCTCGGCGCTCACCTGGGCTACGGCGGGAAGGTCGTCGGCGAAGCGTTGCAGTGCCCGTTCCACGGCTGGCAATGGAGCCCGGAGGGTCGCAACGTACGCATCCCCTATCAGGACCGGCCCAACCGGGGACGACGAATCCGCACCTACCCGGTGGTGGAGCGCAACGAATCGGTCTACATCTGGCACGACATCGAAGGTCGCGCACCGTTTTTCGACGCACCGGACGTCTTCGCGAGCTTCGGCGACGCCACCAGTCCGGACAACTACTACCCGCAGCAGCGACTGTTCCGGCAGGGCCTGGAGCTACATCCGCAGTACGTGCTGGAGAACGGTGTCGACTTCGCCCACTTCAAGTACGTCCACAACACGCCGATCGTGCCGATCTTCACCCGGCACGACTTCGACGAACCGGTGTCCTACGTCGACTTCACCATCACCTTCGAAGGCGACGACCAACAGAGCATCGACAACGTTCGCAGCGGCGTCGAGGCCGTCAACGGCGGGCTGGGCGTGGCCGTCACCAGGAGTTGGGGCATGGTCGACAACCGCACCATCTCGGCAATCACACCGGTCGACGAGCGCACCTCCGATGTCAGGTTCATGGTCTACATCGGGCGCGTGCCGGGTCGCGACGATGAACGGGCTCACGCCAAGGCCCGCACGTTCGGCGAAGAGGTGATTCGGCAGTTCACCCAGGACGTGCACATCTGGGCACACCAGCGCTACTCCGACCCACCGGCACTCGCGAACGCCGAGTACGAAGGGTTCACCGCGATCCGCAACTGGGCCAAGCAGTTCTATCCCGACGCAAAGGGCGGCACCGCCGAACTCGCCGCGAGCAGCTCCGGAAAGGCACCAAAATGACGTCCCCGATCAGAGTCTTCCAGGTCGCCACCGGCAACGTCGGCTCGGAGATGATCAAGCGCATCGCCACCCACCCCGACCTGGAACTGATTGGGGTGCATTGTTATTCAGCGGATAAGGTCGGCCGCGACGTCGGGGAACTGGTCGGACTGGCGCCCAACGGTGTCACGGCGACCGGCAGCGTCGAAGAGATCATCGCCGCGCGGCCCGATGTGCTGACCTTCCACGGCGTGTTCCCCGACGAGGACCTCTATGTGAAAGTCCTTGAGGCCGGGATCAATATCGTCACCACTGCGGACTGGATCACCGGCTGGCACCGCGACCGCAACCACCCGCACCACTCCGGCAAACCGGTCACCCAGCTACTGGCCGAGGCGTGCGAGAAGGGCGGCTCGACGTTCTACGGGACGGGCATGAACCCGGGCGTCAACCAGATCCTCGGTGTGGTGTGTTCGGCCGACGTCGCCGAGATCGAGAATGTCACCACCATCGAGTCGGTCGATGTCTCCTGCCATCACTCCAAGGACACCTGGATCGAAGTGGGTTACGGCTTACCCGTGGACGATCCGTCCATCCCGGGCAAATTGGAGAAGTACACGCGCGTCTTCGCCGACAGCGTTCTGATGATGGCCGACTGCTTCGACCTGCAACTCGACGAGGTGAAGTTCGACTACGAATTGGGATCCTGCACAAAGGATGTCGACCTGGGCTGGTACACGCTGCCCAAAGGCTCATTGGGCGGCAACTACATCAAGTACCAGGGCATGGTGGACGGGGTGCCGCGGGTCGAGACGCACCTGGAGTGGCAGATGACCCCCCACACCGACCCGAGCTGGGACATCAAGGGCTGCTACATCACTCAGATCAAGGGCGACCCGTGCATCTACAACAAGCACATGATCTTCCCCAAGCCCGGCGTCGATATGTCCAACCCCGACAACTTCGCGTCCATCGGCATGACGGTCACCGGGTTGCCGGCACTCAATTCGATCAAGTCGGTGGTCGCCGCTCCCCCAGGGCTGATCACCAGCGCGGATCTGCCCCTGCGCGCGTTCGCGGGCCGGTTCAACATCTGAATGCTCCGCGTCATCGCCTGGGCACCGGCGCCGTCGGCCGCGGAATTGCTCACCGCGATCCTCGACCACGGCCACGGCCACGGCCACGACATGCGCATCGCGGGTGATCCCAACGGCGGCCTCGCGACCGGACAGGCCAGCTCACGATAGCTGCCAGCCCATCGAGTTGATGAATGGCATTGCGCGGCGTGATGTGCGTGTCGGGAAATGACAAAAGTATGTCGGGAACTGCCAAGACCCGCAGCGGCACCGTCGACGATCCTGTTTCTGCGGGACCCTTCATCCGGAGTCTGCACGCCGCGAAAAATAGTCGTTCGCCTTACGGAGAAAGCTGAGTACACCATGTTCTCGATCGCCA
This sequence comes from Mycobacterium sp. NGS49, assembly GCF_059812565.1. Classification (NCBI taxonomy): domain Bacteria; kingdom Bacillati; phylum Actinomycetota; class Actinomycetes; order Mycobacteriales; family Mycobacteriaceae; genus Mycobacterium; species Mycobacterium sp. NGS49. Next base: position 172,601 of record NZ_JCALCX010000008.1, read on the forward strand.
TAGTCCTCTTCATCATAATGTTCCCACTTCTCATCCCAGCGGCCGTGAGCTCAGTCGGCGCGATCACCGACGCTCGCCGGCGGAGGCGCGAACGGATCACCAACCGGCTGGGTTACGTGTCGGATCTATTGGTGGGCAGTTGATCTCGCGCCAACCAACTCAAGGAGCCTGCGCCGCAGGCATGCTCGCGATGTCAAACCCCCGGCGCTATCCGAGCCCCGCATCGATTAGCAGACGTGACAACCCGAGTTCGGCACACTGTGCGGCTACCGGCCCCAGAGCGTCGCGGGCGTCATCTTTTCGGCCGACGGCGGCGAGCGTTTCGGCGTTGAGCAGTTTCGCCTGCAGCGCCGCCAGCGGTCTACGCTCGCCGTCGATCGCGGCGACCAGACCTTTAGCCCGTCGGCATGCTTGTTCGTGGTCGTCCGCAGACTCGCTTGCGTATAAGAGGCGGATCGCGGAGTCTTCGTCGAGTTCGGCTGTCATCGTGGCGATTCCGTTGTCGGGATCGATAGTGCGGGGTGACCGCAAAGCGGTCGCAACATCCTGAGGTAGTTCGATGCCCAGCCGGATGCGCTCATTGTTGATCCGCGCGGCAAGGCGAGGCAATCGCAGGTGGACTGCTGCCTTCGCACCGGCGGAAAGACGACCGGCCGCGGAGCCGTGATCGCCCTGCGCCGCCTTGATCCGCGCACCGATCACAAACCTGGCCGCCAGGTAATCCACTGCGCCACCGTCGGACCCGAGCAGATAGCTCTCGTCCACCAGACGCGTGGCCTCGGCCAAGTCGCCAGTCTCGTAGAGCAATTCGCCAAGCAACGAACCCGCGAGCCGGGCCGCGTGCGATTGCTGCCCAACGCTGGCGGCAATCTCTGCGGCCTCGCGGAAGTACTCCAGGGCCGCGGGGATGTCGAGCCGATACCTCGCGGCCATGCCGCGATAGCAGCGCCCGTATACGGTGGCGAACGGTCCCATCGTCTCCTGATAAGGCGTAGCCCAGTCAAGCAGCCGGTCGGCGGCTTCGAAGTCGAAGCGGCAGATCGCCGCGAACGCCGCGACGTTCGCGGCAGACCCAGGCACCCGCGGAGGCAAGGTGTCGGGTCGCGACATTGCCTCGGCGACCAGATCGTCCACGCGCTCGACCCGATCGGCCAAGCCTTCGGCGACGGCCCGCAAAACGTCTGCCTCAGCACGCAGGTCCGCACGCACCGCGTCAGAGAGCTCCGCTCGGCCCACGGCCGCTTCGAAGCGGTCAAGTGCGCCGTCGGTACGCGCCGAACGCTGCAAAAGAATATTCGCCCAGGCGATTACGAGTTGGAGCAGGGGCCGGGGCGCCACCAGGTGCTGCGGTAGTTTGCTCACGACCGCCAGCAGCGTCGTCATCTTCGATTGCTCCAGCAGGTTCGTCTCATCCTGCTCGACAAGGTCGACAGCTAGCGCGTGATCGCCTGCGGCCAATGCATGGTCGACGGCCTCGTTGAGATGGCCGTTCTCGGCGAACCAGGCAGAGGCGGTGCGGTGGAGTTCTCCGATGCGGTCGGGCCGGTCACGTTCGTGGCGACGGCGGAGAAATTCGGCGAACATCTGATGGAAGCGGAACCAATTTGGGTCGTCGTCCACGCGCTGCAGGAACAAGCCGCGCTGCTCGACATCTTCCAACATGGCTTGCCCGTTGGTCACCCCCGCCAGTGCGGCGGCCAGTCCGCCACAGGTCCGCTCGGAAATCGATGTCACCAAAAGGAAGTCACGCAAATCGGGGTCGAGGGTATCCAGCACGTTCTCGCCCAGGAACTCGCGAATCACGTCGCTGGCCCCGGACAGTTGGCGTAGGAGACTGGTCGCATCGCCGCCGCCACGCAGCGACAATCCGGCCAGCTGCAGGGCCGCGGCCCACCCGTCGGTCGATGTGGTCAACGCCGCCACGTCACCAGGTGAGAGCTGCAGGCCACCAATATCTTTCAGCAACGACGCCGCCTCGCTCGTGTCGAAACGTAGAGCGTCGGAATCGATCTCGACCAGTTCGTCGCGGATTCTCAGCTTGCCCAGAGGTAATCCGGCGCGCGACCAGCTGGTGACGATGACCTGCAGGTGGTGACATCCATTGTCCAACAGAAATCCCAAGGCGGCGCCAGTTTGACTGTCGGTCACCCGATGCCAGTCGTCGATCACTACCGCGATCGGATCGTCCTTGTCGTGGATTTCGTCGATGAGCGACGTCAAGACGTACCGGCAGGCGTCATCGCCGTGTTCTTCAAGCACCTGTCCCAACGACCCGGCGAGAGCGGGACGGACCCGGCGGATCGACTCGAGTAGATGCGCCAGGAACCACACCTCGTTGTTGTCGTCGTCGTCTACCGTCAGCCAGGCAACCGCGACGCCGTCGCTCGAGAGCTCCTCACGCCATTGCGCCGCCAGCGCGCTCTTGCCGAACCCCAAGGGGGCGTGGATGAGGATCAGCCGCCGCCGTCCGCCGGCGCGAAGGACGTCGGTGAGCCGGCCGCGGGCGACCAGTGACCTGTTGGGGACCGGGGGCCGGTACTTGGTCGCGGGTGTCGGAGGCGTCGGGAGCGTGGTCGTGCCGCCAGTATCGCGCTGAACCCCATGTGCCACGCGCGAGCTTCGGCGCTCCACCCCCAGCTCGACGGGACGGGGCATCTCGTCGACGGCGACGCCGTTGCGGCGCTGCACCGCACGCAGCTCGTCGCCCAACTCTGCCGCGGTTGCCGGACGATCCGCCGGATCCTGAGCCATCGCGCGTTCGATCACCGCCGCAACGTCGGCGGGCAGCCCCTGGGCCCGCAGATCTGGAATGGGTTGCGAAGTCACCCGCACGAACTGAGCGAAAACCTGCTCGCCGCTGCGGCGCTCGAACGCGGCATGACCGGTCAGCGCACAAAACAGCGTCGCGCCAAGCGAATACACGTCCGAGGCCGGCGTCGGCGATCTGCCCCCGAGCACTTCAGGCGCCGTGTACGCCGGCGAACCGGCTATCACCCCCGTCGCAGTCTCGAAACCTCCGGCGATTCTGGCGATTCCGAAGTCGGTCAACTGCGGTTCGCCGTAATCGGTCAGCAGCACGTTCGCGGGTTTCACATCACGATGCAGCGTGCCCGCGCGATGCGCCGCTTCCAATGCACCCGCGAGCTTCACGCCGATGGTGAGCGTCTCGCGCCAGTCGAGGGGTCCATGCCGGCGGATCAGCACCTCCAGCGAATTCTTTGCGTGGTAAGGCATCACGATGAAGGGCCGGCCACTCGCCAACACGCCCACCTGCAACACGTTCATGATGTGGGGATGTCCGGACAGGCGGCCCATCGCGCGCTGTTCACGGAGAAAGCGGGCAAGATTGTCGGGGTCGAGGTCGGCGATCGATACCTTGACGGCAACGCTGCGGTCCAGCATCGGCTGATCGCAGCGGTAGACGACACCGAATCCGCCGCGCCCGATCTCCTCCACCTTGTCGAATCCCGCTTGACGCAGTTCCGCGGGAAAGTCCGGGACCAGGTCCCTGCGGGTCGCTAGCGGATCGACATCGTTCATCGACGGTCACTATCCTCTGCCGGGAGGCTCTCCACCAGTCTCATCGACAGTGCTCGCCGGTTATCGGCGCGCCGATCGAGGCGACGCCACCAGGTCGGCTCGGTACTGCCGCGGTGTCTTGCCGAACCAGCGTCGACATGAACGGTTGAGTGCGCTCTGTTCGGAATAGCCGAGCAAGACCGCGATCTGGCTCAAATACAGCCCCGGTTCGGCGAGGTACCTCTCCGCTTGATCACGACGTTCGCGCTCGATGAGGTCCCCGCATCGCACGCCCTCGGCGGCCAGGCGTCGTTGCAGCGTTCGAGGGTGCATGGCGAGTTGGTCGGAGATGATCTCGGCGCTGCAGTGGCCGGTGGGTAGCAGGCGGCGGGCCAACTCGGCAACCTGTTCGGAAAGCGCGGCGGTGCTTGGCAGGTAATTGGACTCGAGGTATTTCGTGGCGATGCGTCTGGTTTCCGGATCCGCGTTGTCGATGGGTCTGCCGGCCAGACGACGGGGTACCTCAAATCCACACCACGTCTGGCCGAACCGCACGGTGCAACCGAGCGCTTCCTGGTACGCGGCGTCCGGTCCCTGTTGGTCGTGCATGAAGGAGACAGCACGGGCTCGCGCCTCCGGTCCGCCCAGAAGGTGGATCATGCGGACTGCGTTGGCCATGCTCAGCTCGTATCCCTGTAGCGGATAAGGGAGTCCCGGATCGGTTACCTCGTAGCTGAATTTCACGTTGTCCCCGGCGGTGGACGGCGAAACAGTCAGGTTCAAGGCGGGCGAATGAACGTAGAGGTAGCGGGCGATCGACTCCAATCCGGTGAGCAAGGTTTGTGCGTTTCGCGCGATCACCGCGATGGGTCCCAGGATGTCCAGGCCCTGCCAGCGTGCGAGACGGAGTCCAAAGTCCGGACAACCGAGCTCGTCGGCGCTGGCATCCAGCATCCGAACGAATGCGTCCAACGAGATGAACGCGTCCTCCTGATGCTCGATACCCGGCGGGATCTCGAAACGCTTCAGATACCGCTTCGGGTCGGCGCCAAGCTCGCACATCAGGTCGCTGTATCCCCACAGGTTGGTGGCGCGGATCAGACTACCCATTTCGACTACCTTCCTGTGTCGCAAAATGATAAAACCCTGTCGGGAGATGTCAAGACCTACGCCGCCATCCTCGACCATCCTGTGTCTACACGTCCTGCAACCGACAGCAGGCAAGGCGCCGCGTGGCGCCCGCAGATCACACCTAGCCGCAGGAGATCAACCATGGCCGTCGACCGCGACGCTCTCTATATCGACGGTCGCTGGGTGGCGCCGTCGACCTCCACCCGCATCACCGCGCTGAACGCCTCGACAGAGGAGGTCCTCGGCAGCGTTCCGCAAGCCGATGTGGCAGATGTGGATCGAGCCGTGGCCGCCGCGCGAAACGCGGTCGAGAACTCAGAGTGGTCGCAGGCGTCACCGGCGGATCGGGCTGCGCTGCTGAACCGCTTCGCGGACGAATTGCAAACGCGTTCTGGCGAATTGACGCCACTGGTGAGCCAAGAAAATGGGATGCCGATCGGACTGAGCGAGGCGTTCGAGGGCGGCTTCGCGATCGGGTTACTCCGGTACTACGCGGATTTTGCGGCGACAATGTCGGTCGAGGAGGTGCGGCCATCCCAGCTGGGCCACGAGACCGTGGTCCGGCGATCACCGGTGGGTGTTGTTGCCGCGATCGTGCCGTGGAACTACCCGGTGGTGCTCGCGATGAGCAAGATCGCTCCGGCGCTCGCGGCCGGGTGCGCCGTGGTCGTCAAACCCTCACCGCCGGCGACGGTGTTGGACTGGATCATCGTGGCCGAAGCCGCTGCGGCAGCCGGAATTCCACCTGGTGTGCTGAACTGGGTTCCGGGTGGGCCCGATATCGGCGCGTATCTGGTCTCACACCCAGGCGTGGACAAAGTCGCCTTCACCGGGTCGACAGCAGCGGGACGGTCGATTGCCACAGTCTGCGCGGGACTGCTGCGTCCGGTGACGCTGGAACTCGGGGGCAAGTCGGCCGCGATACTGCTCGACGACGTCGACATGGACACAATCATGCCCAACCTGCAGTTCATCACCTTCATGAACAACGGACAGACGTGTGTGACGTGCAGCCGAATCCTCGCCCCCACAGGACGTTACGACGAGGTGGTTGACGCGCTGGCGACCCGGGTCTCGATGTTGCGGGTCGGTGACCCCCTGGACCCGGAGACTGAGATCGGACCCATGGCGACTGCGGCACACCGGGATCGTGTCGAACGCTACATCGAAAAGGGCAGGGGCGAAGCACGATTAGTCGCCGGTGGCGGCCGGCCCAACGGCATCGACAAAGGCTGGTTCGTCGAACCGACCGTATTCGCCTACCTGACCAACGACGCGACCATCGCCCAGGAGGAGATCTTCGGTCCCGTGCTCTCGGTCATCCCCTACACCGACGAGGCGGACGCGGTGCGAATCGCGAACGACTCCGTGTACGGCCTGGGCGGCACGGTGTTCAGCGCGGACACCGAGCGTGCCAAGAACATTGCGCGCCGAGTACACACTGGCACCATCGGCATCAACGGATACCCGATCGCCATCGGTTCGCCGTTCGGCGGAGTCAAACAGAGCGGCCTTGGCCGCGAGTTCGGCCCAGAGACGCTGAGCAGCTACCTGGACCTCAAATCGATGTACATCTCCTAGTCCGCGTGTCCGCAAATGATAAAAATCTGTCGGACAGTGTCAAGACGTGCGACGCCGGCCTCGGAGATGCTTCTTCTATACCGTCCAGCGAGCACCGCAGCCATAAGCCCGAGGAAGCCATGACCGCACAACACTTTGACGTCCTGATTATCGGCGCCGGCCTGTCCGGCATCGGTACCGCCTGTCACCTGATGGCGGAGTTCCCAGGCAAGACCCTCGCCGTGCTGGAGCGACGGGAACGGTTGGGCGGCACGTGGGACCTGTTCCGCTACCCCGGAGTGCGTTCGGACTCCGACATGTTCACCTTCGGTTACCAGTTCCGCCCGTGGCAGGACTCGAAGGTGCTCGCCGATGGCCCGTCCATCCGGCAATACATTGAAGACACCGCATCCGATTACGGCATCGACGAGAAGATCCACTACGGCCTGAAGGTCGTCAACGCGGACTGGTCAAGTGCGCAGAGCCGCTGGACCGTGACAACCGTTCACGAGGCGAGCGGCGAAACCCGCACCTACAGCTGCAATTACCTCATCAGCTGCACCGGCTACTACAACTATGACGCCGGCTACCTCCCGAACTTCACTGGCGTGGACCAATTCCAGGGTCAATGCGTTCACCCCCAGCACTGGCCCGAAGATCTGGACTACAGCGGCAAGAAGGTCGTTGTGATCGGCAGTGGCGCAACGGCGGTCACGCTGGTGCCGGCTATGGCCGGTGACGCCGAGCATGTGACCATGCTGCAACGCTCACCGTCGTACGTCTTCTCGTTGCCGGCGGTCGACAAGATCTCCGAAGTCCTGGGTCGTTTCCTTCCTGACCGATGGGTATATGCGTTCGGGCGCAAGCGGAACATCGCCATCCAACGCCGGATGTACCAGGCCTGCCGCCGCTGGCCCAATCTGATGCGCCGACTTCTGCTCTGGGAGGTACGCCGCCGCGTCGGGCCGTCGGTCGACATGAGCAACTTCACCCCGAGGTACCTGCCATGGGACGAGCGGTTGTGCGCCGTGCCAAACGGCGATCTTTTCAAGGTACTGGCATCAGGTTCGGCGTCGGTGGTCACCGATCAGATCGAAACCTTCACCCGGACGGGGATCCTGTGCAAGTCCGGACGAGAACTCGAGGCGGACATCATCGTCACTGCGACCGGCCTCAACATCCAGATGCTGGGTGGTGTGGAACTTTCGGTGGACGGTGTGACGCACGAGTTGCACGACCGGATGACCTACAAGGGCGTGCTGTTAGAGGACATTCCCAATCTCGCCTGGATCATCGGCTACACCAATGCGTCGTGGACGCTGAAATCCGACATCGCCGGCACCTACCTGTGTCGTCTGTTCAAGTACATGGACGACAACGGGTACGCGGTGGCGACGCCCCGCGATGTCGAGAATTGCGCGCTGGACATCGACATGTTCGACCAACTGCAATCCGGCTACGTCAAGCGCGGTAAGGACACCTTGCCGCGTCAGGGTTCCAAGCACCCGTGGCAGGTGCTGATGCACTACGAGAAGGACAGCAAGACCCTGCTCGAAGACCCTGTCGACGATGGAGTACTGCGGTTCGACCGGACGTCTGTTGGCGCCGCGGTGGCCTGAGCATGTCTGTTCGCCAACATATCTCGACATTGCCTGATGAGAGGTCATCATGAAGCTCAGTAAAAATGTGATCCGCGCCGTGCTGCGGGGCGCGCGACCGGCGTTCGGGTCTCGCCACCTGGGTGTCGGCGGGCGGCGCCTGATGCTCCAAGCGCTGACGGCTGCCGCCCGCCCTCCCAAGGGCACCCGCTTCCAGCGCGTCACGATTGCGGGCGTCCCCGTCGAACGGGTGCACCCCCCGCAATCGGCAACCCACGGCACACTGATCTATCTGCACGGCGGCGCCTACGCCCTGGGCAGCGCCAGAGGCTATCGCGGCATGGTCGCGCACCTCGCCGCGGCCGCCGGAATGACAGCATTGGTTCCCGACTACTCACGCGCGCCGAAGGCGCGCTATCCCATTGCCCTCGAGGAAATGGTCGCCGTCTACACCCGCCTGCTCGAGGACGGACTAGACCCGAACACCGCTGTAATCGCCGGTGATTCAGCCGGTGGCGGCCTGACACTCGCACTCGCCATGGTCTTGCGCGATCGCGAACTCCCCGCTCCTGCCGCACTCGGCTTGATCTGCCCCTGGGCCGACCTCGCCCTCGACATCGACCAGACACGACCGGTGCTGCGCGATCCGCTGATCCTGCCGTCGATGTGCGCCGAGTGGGCGCCGCGCTACGTCGGGTCCTGCGATCCGCGGTCGCCCGGCATCTCTCCGGTGTACGGCGATATGGCGGGCCTGCCGCCGATCGTCATGCAGAGTGCCGGCGACGATCCGGTCTCCGTGGACGCGGACAAGATCGAAACCGCCTGTGCCGCTGCGAAGTCGCTCCTACCGGACCACCGCCGGTTCGGTGGCATGTGGCACGACTTCCACCTCCAGGTCAGCCTGCTCCCCGAAGCCCGCACCGCGATCACCGACCTCGGCGCAAAACTAGGCAACCACACCAACATCCAGCATCGGAAGGTCGCAGCCAAATGAGCTCATTCGAAGGCAAAGTCGTCGTCATCACCGGAGCCGGCTCCGGCATTGGCCGGGCGCTGGCTCTCAATCTGGCGAACAAGGGCGCAAGACTCGCGCTCTCCGATGTCGACACGCGCGGACTGGACGAAACCGTCCGCCGGGCCCAAGCACTCGGCGCGCACGTGAAATCCGACCGGCTCGACGTCGCCGAACGCGAGGCAGTGCTGGCCTACGCCGACGAAGTCGTCGCACACTTCGGTGAGGTCCACCAGGTCTACAACAACGCGGGCATCGCATACAACGGCAACGTCGAAAAGTCCGAGTTCAAGGACATCGAACGGATCATCGATGTCGACTTCTGGGGTGTCGTCAACGGCACGAAAGCCTTTCTGCCGCATGTTATCGCGTCCGGCGACGGGCACATCGTCAACATCTCCAGTCTGTTCGGGCTGATCGCGGTGCCCGGCCAAAGCGCCTACAACGCAGCCAAGTTCGCCGTGCGCGGATTCACCGAGGCGCTGCGCCAGGAGATGCTGGTCGCCAAGCACCCGGTCAAGGTGACGTGCGTGCATCCCGGCGGCATCAAGACCGCCGTCGCACGAAACGCCACGGTCGCCGACAACGAGGACCAACATAGCCTTGCGGCGTTCTACGACAAATGGCTCCTCATCCATACGCCGGAGATGGCCGCAGAGACCATCGTCAATGGAGTCAGCAAGGGCCGCGCCCGGGTCATCATCGGCTTGGAGGCAAAAGCCATTGACGTGCTCGCGCGAATCATGGGTTCGTCATATCAGCGGATCGTCGCCGCCGGCGCGGCGAAATTCTTCCCATGGGCCAAGTAATCCAGAAAGGGACACCAGAATGAAAACCACTGCCGCAGTGCTCCTCGAGGCGGGCAAGCCGTTCGAGCTGATGGAACTGAATCTCGATGGACCGGGTCCGGGCGAGGTGCTGATCAAGTACACCGCTGCGGGACTGTGCCATTCGGACCTGCACCTCACCGACGGCGACTTGCCACCGCGCTACCCCATCGTGGGTGGACATGAGGGGTCCGGGATCATCGAGGACGTGGGCCCCGGCGTCACCAAGGTCAAGCCCGGCGATCACGTGGTGTGCAGCTTCATCCCGAGTTGCGGGACCTGCCGCTACTGCTCGACCGGCCGGCAGAACCTCTGCGATATGGGTGCCACCATACTCGACGGCTGCATGCCGGACGGTAGTTTCCGATTGCATTCCAGCGGAACGGATTTCGGTGCCGTGTGCATGCTCGGCACCTTCTCCGAGCGCGCAACCATCTCAGAACACTCGGTCGTGAAGGTGGACGACTGGCTGCCACTGGAGACTGCGGTGCTGGTCGGCTGCGGGGTACCGTCCGGTTGGGGCACCGCGGTCAACGCCGGAAACCTGCGGGCGGGTGACACGGCCGTCATCTACGGCGTCGGTGGCCTGGGCATCAACGCGGTCCAGGGCGCGATCGCCGCCGGGTGCAAATACGTGGTGGTCGTGGACCCGGTGGCATTCAAGCGCGACATGGCCCTCAAGTTCGGCGCCACCCACGCGTTCGCCGATGCCGCCAGCGCGGCGCACAAGGTCAACGAGCTCACCTGGGGGCAGGGCGCCGACGCGGCACTGATCCTGGTGGGCACCGTGGATGAAGAGGTTGTCTCGGCGGCGACCGCGGTGATCGGCAAGGGCGGCACCGTCGTCATCACCGGTTTGGCTAATCCGGCCAAGCTCACCGTGCACATCTCCGGAACCGACCTGACGCTGCACGAGAAGACGATCAGGGGGTCGCTGTTCGGTTCGTGCAATCCGCAGTACGACATCGTCCGGCTGCTGCGGCTTTACGACGCCGGTCAGCTGATGCTGGACGAGCTGGTGACTTCCACCTACACGCTCGAACAGGTGAACCAGGGCTACCAAGACCTGCGGGACGGCAAGAACATCCGTGGCGTGATCATTCACTGACGAGAACGGATCCCGCTCAGGTCGCGTCCGGGTACACGGTGCCAATCCAGATCTCCGCCAGCACGGACGCGACCGCTTCGGGGCGGGCGTGGTCCATCGTCACCCGTTCCGTCATGTAGTTGAGGTTGAGCAGGATCAGCGCGCGGGCGACCTCGTTCGGATTGGCGACTTTCGTAAGTCCCTGGCGCTTCTCGCGGCGAAGCAGCTTGGCGATCTGATCGATGTACTCCTGGACGACCCCGCCGCGGTAGTAACGCTGTGCGACCTCGTCGTGATAGGACGCTTCGTTCATCGCCGCCAGCACGTCGGCGTGCCGGCTCCAGATCCGGACGACATCGCGCAACCCTTGCCGCAATGCGGCTATGCGATCGGGGTTTTCGCTTTCGAGCCAGAGTCGCGTCGCCGCGAACATCTCGTCCCCGATCCGATCGACGAGTCGCACGATCAGCTCGTTGCGGTCCTTGAAGTAGTTGTAGAAGTTGGATCTCCGCATGTTCGCCGCCGCCGCGACGGCATCGACCGTGAGATCGCGGAAGCGAATCTCCTTGAGCAACCGCTCGGCCGCGTCGAGTATCTCGCGCTCGGCGTCTTCGGGTTTGCGTCGTACGCGCGGCTTCGCGGTCATCGATGTCAGCGTAGCGCCCGGGCCGGTAACCGAAGTTAATGACATGACGTCACCAATTACCGATGCGCTCAGATAATCCCAGCGGCTTTCGCTCCCGCGATCGTCTCGCGCATGGTATCGGCCGCGTCGTGGCGCGGGCGCCAGCCGAGTTCGCGGCGCGCCTTGGTGGTGTCCATGATCACCGATCGCCGTGTTACGTGGATCCACGAAAGCTCCTGCGGGAGCAGCCGCCCGAGCCGGGTCACCAACCCGACCAGGGCCTTGACCCCCAGACCCGGCACTGGGACCGCCCGCCAGCCGAGCTCTCGCGCGATATCCGTCATGGTGACCACGCCGTCTCCGGCGAGGTTATAGGTGCCCGGGGCGCCACGGCCCTCGACCGCAGCGAGCAGCGCCTCGGCGCAGTCGTCGTGGTGTACGAGCTGAAAAGACGTCCCAGGCTCGGGCAGCACCGGAGACGCACCTGGGATGACCCGGATGAGATCGCGTTCCAGCGGCAGGCGCCCGCCGAGCTGGAAACGCTTGACGAGGTCGTTGACCAGCGCCGGCGCGTCGCGCCCACCGACGATGCTCGGCCGGAACACGTACTGCTCGATGCCGGTGCCGTCGATCAGTTCGTGAAACAGCTCCTCGAGCTCGGCCTTCTGCGCCGAGTAGTAAAACTCTTCCGTCCCCCATGGCTCGACGTCCTCCGTCAGAACCTCGGGGTTGTCGGGGTGAAAGCCGTATGCCGCGATGGATGACGTGTAGACGAGCCGGCGCGTGCCTGCCTTGACGCACGCCTCGAACACGTTGCGGGTGCCCTCCAAGTTGACCGTGCGGGTCTCCTCGCGATTGCCGAAGATGATGAACGCCAGATGCACCACGACGTCCGCGTCGGCGACCAGCTCGTCGACCGTCGACCGGTCGAGCACATCACCCCTGCGGTATTCGACCTTCTCCCAACCGTATTCGGCCGGGTCGAAGGGCCGGCGCGCCATGCCGAGCACACGCTTGACCCGATCTGAGCCTTCCAGCGCCGCAAGCAGTGAGCGCCCCACCTCCCCGGTGGGCCCGGTCACGGCCACCGTGAGACTTGTGTCGCGAGTCTGTGCATTTGATGGCTTTTTCGTTGGTGTCATGGTTGTCGATCGTAGGGTGCTAATGACACAGCGTCAATAATTAATGACATCACGTCATTAATCAAGGCGGGGCGCCACCGAGACCCTGCAATCCTCTCGATGTAAGCAAGAGTTTGCCGAAAACCATTGCAGAGCAACACACGTCGATCTGCAGAAAGATGCACTTGGCCACTCCGGCCGCGAGATCAGCCTGCCGCACCGAGCCGATCGCCGTGTCGCAGAAGGATAAAAAGTTGTCGCGCAATGGCAATACTTTCCCCAGAGTCGGGGTCCATTCTGGGGGTACCACACCGACGAACGCCGGGCCTTGCGCTCGAAAGACATCAGCGCGCAATCGACCATGAAGGGAGCCAGAACGAAAATGTCGAATTCCGTGCCACAGGCATCTAGGCTGACCGTGGGGAAACCGCGCCAGCGAGCGCGCGAGGAGGCCCGAACCCGATGAGAAGACTCAACGGCGTCGACGCATTGATGCTCTACCTCGATGGCGGCAGCGCCTATAACCACACGCTCAAGATCAGCGTGCTCGACCCTTCGACCGACCCCGAGGGCTGGTCATGGCCGAAGGCGCGGCGGATGTTCGAGGAGCGGGCCCACCTGCTTCCGGTCTTCCGTCTGCGATATCTGCCAACGCCCCTCGGCTTGCATCACCCGATCTGGGTGGAGGACCCCGAATTCAATCTGGACGCACACGTGCGCCGCGTTGTCTGTCCGGCCCCGGGTGGGTTGAAGGAGTTCTGCGAGCTTGTCGAGCAGATTTACGCCCACCCACTGGATCGCGACCGGCCGCTGTGGCAGGTCTGGGTCGTCGAGGGCCTCGAAGACGGCCGGGTAGCACTCGTGACGCTGCTGCACCATGCATATTCCGACGGCGTCGGGGTGCTGGACATGCTGGCCGCGTTCTACAACGACACGCCTGAGGATGCCGCGGTAGTTCCGCCCGCGTGGAAACCCCCGCCGCTGCCGTCGGCCAGACAGCGACTGGGTTGGGCATTACGAGACCTGCCTTCGCGGCTCGGCCGGGTCGCGCCGACTGCACGGGCCCTGCGCGATCGGGTGCGCATCGAGCGGGAGTTCGCGAAAGATGGCGCGCGGCGAGTCCCATCCGCCATCGACCGCTCGACGCCGCCCGGCCCCTTCCAGTGTGGGCTGTCGCGCAGCCGGCGCTTTTCCTGCGAGACGTTCCCGCTCGCCGACATCCGCGAGGTGAACAAGACGCTCGGAGTCACGATCAACGACGTCTTCATGGCCTGCGTCGCAGGCAGCGTTCGTCACTACCTCGAACGTTTGGGCACGCCGCCCGACGAGGCGATGGTGGCCACGATGCCGCTTGCGGTCACACCGGCGGCCGAGCGCGTCAACCCGGGCAACTACTCGTCGGTCGACTACGTGTGGCTGCACGCCGAGATCGCCGACCCGCTCGAGCGATTGCGCGCCACACACGTCGCCGCCGAGGCCACGAAGCAGCACTTCGCCCAGACCAAGGACGCCGACGTCGGCGCGGTGATCGAGCTCCTGCCCGAACGCCTCATCTCGAGCCTTGCCCGTGCCAATGCGCGGACCAAGGGCCGCTTCGACACATTCAAGAACGTGGTCGTGTCGAACGTGCCGGGGCCACGCGAGCCTCGCTACCTCGGCCGGTGGCGCGTCGATAAGTGGTTCTCCACCGGGCAGATCTCGCACGGTGCGACGCTCAACATGACCGTCTGGAGCTACTGCGACCAGTTCAACCTTTGCGTTCTCGCCGACGCCGTCGCCGTTCCCGATACCTGGGAATTGGTCCGCGGCTTCCAAAACTCGCTAGAGGAGCTGCTCGCGATCGCACGCGCGCAGCCCACCGTGAGCCCCTCCCCCGCAACTTCGACCACAGGCGGTTGAGCTACATGACCCGCATCAGCCCGATCGACCTGTCATTCCTGCTGCTGGAGAAAGCCAACCGGCCAAATCACATGGCTGCCTACACCATCTTCCAAAAGCCGCCAGGACAGGAGTCTTCGTTCGGGCCGCGCCTGTTGGAGGCATATCGGCACAGCCAGGCGGCCAAGCCGTTCAACCACAAATTGAAATGGCTGGGCAGAGATGTCGCGGCGTGGGAGACCGTCGAGCCGGACATGCAATATCACATTCGGCACATTGCCGTGCCGGCACCGGGTTCCATGCGGCAGTTCGATGAAACGGTGGCGTTTTTGAACACCAGCCTGCTGGACAGGGGACACCCGCTCTGGGAGTGCTACATCATCGACGGGATCGAGAACGACCGGATCGCCGTCATGCTCAAGGTGCACCATGCGCTCATCGACGGTGAAGGTGGGCTCCGCGCGATGCGCAACTTCCTGAGCGATTCACCAGACGACAAGACGCTGGCCGGTCCCTGGATGCCGTTTGAAAACGCTGACCGGCCACGCCGTACACACACCGCCATATCTGGAAGAGAGCGCCTGCAAGGCATGCTCAGCGGACTGACCAAGCTGCCCGGCGGCGTTCTCGGCGTGGGCGCCGACCTGGTGGACCTCGGCGCGCAATCGTTGAACCTCAAGGAGCGCAAGGCGTCCCCGCCTTTCATGGCGAAACGCACACTTTTCAATAACACACCGAATTCGGCGGCGCGCGCCTACGCGGACGTCAAGTTGCCACTCGCCGACGTCAAGGCCCTCGCCAAGGCGACCGGCACCTCCCTCAACGACGTGGTCATGACCATCATCGACGACGCACTGCATCACTACCTGGACGAACACCAAGCTCCCACCGACCGGCCGCTGGTGGCCTTCATGCCCATGTCACTGCGCGATAAAGCGGGCGGTGGCGGGGGTAATCAGGTCAGCGCCGACTTGGTCCCCATGGGTACACCCGGGGCGAGTCCCCTTGCACGCCTTAAGGAAATAAATACAGCGACCAACAGCGCGAAGGACAAAGGGCGCGGCATGCAAACCGCGTCGCGCCAGGCCTACGCGCTGTTTCTACTGAGCAGCCTGACCCTGTCGGATACCGTGCCGTGGCTCGACAAAGTACCGAGCGCCAACCTGGTGATCTCGAACATGAAGGGGCCGACCGAGCAGCTCTACCTCGCCGGTGCGCCGCTGGTTGCATTCCATGGCCTGCCCATCGTGCCGCCCGGCGCCGGTCTCAACGTTTCCTTTGCCAGCTTCAATACCGAGCTGTGCATCGCCGTCGGCGCAGCGCCGGAAGCCGTCCACGAGCCGTTCCGGCTTGGCGAACTCATTGAGCAAGCATTCCGGGCGCTCCAAATCGAAGCCGGCACAACGAACGTCAACCACAACACACCGAAGTTGAGAACCCCATGAAGAACATTGGTTCCATGCTCAGACAACGCGCCACCGTTTCGCCGCGGCTCGAGGCCTACGTCGAGCCGTCCACCAACGTGCGCATCGACTACGCGGAGATGAACGCGATGGCGAACCGGTGCGCAAACGTGCTCACCTCGCTCGGGATCGGCGCAGGTGACCGAGTGGCGTTGCTGATGACCAACTGCGTGGAGTTCTGCTGCCTGTTCTACGGCGCAGCCAAGATCGGGGCCGTGGCGGTGCCCGTCAACACCCGCCTTGCGGCGCCTGAGGTGGATTTCATTCTGTCCGACAGCGGCAGCAAGGTGGTCGTTTACGGTGCGGGGTCGGCGACGGTAGTCGACGCCATCAAGGCGGATACCGACTCTTCCCGCATCGTCACCGCCTGGGTACCGGTAGGCGATACCGACGACAGCCTGCGCGAACGCATGAGGACCGCGGCCGCCGACGAACCTGCCGGCGAATACGGCGGCACCGACAACCTGTTCATCATGTACACATCGGGCACCACCGGACGTCCAAAAGGGGTGGTGCACACCCACGACTCGGTGCACTCGGCGGCGAGTTCCTGGTGCTCGACGATTGATGTGCGCTACCGGGACCGACTCCTGCTACCGCTGCCGATGTTCCACGTGGCAGCACTGACGACGGTCATCTTCTGCGCCATGCGCGGTGCCACCCTGATCTCGATGCCGCAATTCGATGCCATGACGGTGTGGTCGCTGATCGTCGATGAACGGGTTTCCATCGGCGGTGCCGTGCCGGCGATCCTCAACTTCATGCGCCAGGTGCCTCAGTTCGCCGAACTCAACGCGCCTGACTTCCGCTATTTCATCACCGGCGGTGCACCCATGCCAGAGGCTCTGATCAACATGTATGCCGCGAAAAACATTGAGGTCGTTCAGGGTTACGCACTCACCGAGTCGTGTGGCGGCGGCACCCTGCTGCTCAGCGAAGACGCCCTGCGCAAGGCCGGTTCGGCCGGACGCGCCACCATGTTCACCGACGTTCGCGTGCGCGGCGACGATGGCGTGATACGCGCACGGGGAGAAGGCGAGGTAGTGATCAAGTCCGACATCCTGCTCAAGGAATATTGGAACCGCCCGGATGCCACCCGCGACGCTTTCGACGACGGTTGGTTCCGGACCGGCGACATCGGCGAAATCGACGATGAGGGTTACCTTTACATCAAGGATCGGCTGAAGGACATGATCATTTCCGGTGGCGAGAACATCTACCCGGCGGAGCTCGAGAGCGTGATCATCGGCCTTCCCGGAGTCAGCGAGGTGGCGGTCATCGGCTTGCCCGACGAGAAGTGGGGCGAGATCGCCTGCGCCATTGTGGTTGCCGACCCGGGCGAAGTCAGCGAGCAACAAGTCATCGAATTCTGCGGAACACGGCTCGCGCGCTTCAAACTGCCGAAAAAGGTGGTCTTCGCCGAGGCCATTCCCCGCAACCCAACCGGAAAGATCCTCAAAACTGTATTGCGTGAACAGTATTCGGCGTCGGTCCCGACCTGACGCGCAGCCCGCCGTCGCACGTCACCTCAAGTCAGTAAGGAAGAACGTGGTCCTCAGAGTGTCATCCAATCTCATCGGCGGGGACGTCGACGAGGGGTACGGCAGAGTTGCCGACGTTTTTCGCCGTAACATGCTCGACGGCAAAGAGGTTGGGGCAGCCATCGCCGTTTACCGCGATGGGGTCAAAGTGGTCGATCTCTGGGGTGGCTACCGCAATGGGATCACCAGGCTGCCGTGGGAAGAGGACACGATCGTCAACATGTTCTCCACCACGAAGGGTGTTTCGTCGCTTGCGATCGCAGTCGCGGTGGCTCAGGGACTGATCTCATATGACGCGCCGGTGGCGCAATACTGGCCGGAGTTTGCGCAGGCGTCGAAGGGCGCTATCACGGTGCGACAGCTGCTTTCCCATCAGGCCGGGCTGCCGGTCCTTGACGCGGCCCTGACCCTGCCCGACCTGGCGGACCCGGCGAAGATGTCGGCGGTACTGGCGGCGCAGGCGCCGGCATGGTCTCCCGGGACCAGACACGGCTACCACGCCGTCACGCTCGGCTGGTATGAATCGGAACTAATCCGCCATGCGGACCCAATGGGGCGTTCTCTTGGACAGTTCTTCGCACAGGAGGTTGCCGAACCACTCGGGCTGGACTTCTACATCGGATTGCCCGCCCACGTGGACCGCAACCGCATCGCACACCTACACGGCTACTCCAGAGCCGAGCTGCTGCTGCACCTCAAAACGATGCCGCCCCGATTTGTTGCTGCAGTATTGAATTCGCGCGGCCTGACAGCCCGAGCACTTTTTACTGCCAGGGGCATCGGCGGCCTGCACGCCTTCAACCGAGAAGATGTGCGCACGGTCGAGATACCAGCCGCCAACGGCATCGGTACCGCACGCTCGGTGGCAAAAGCCTACGGCTGCGTCGCAACGGGCGGTGCGGATCTCGCCCTCACCGCGAGCACCCTGGACGCCCTGGCCAATCCCGCGATCCCGCCGGCCAAGGGGTTGCGCGACCGAGTGCTCCATGTCGACACAACATTCTCGCTCGGCTACATCAAACCCTTCCCCAAGTTCAGATTTGGTTCGTCCGACAAAGCATTCGGAACGCCCGGAGCGGGTGGATCGTTCGGGTTCGCCGATCCCGATACCGGCATTGGGTTCGCCTACGCGATGAACAGAGCCGGCTTCCATCTCTACAACGATCCACGAGAGCTCGCGCTTCGTCAGGTCCTGTTCCGCGACATCGTCGGGGCCAGGCCACAACACTGAACTCAACGACCGCGACGGGAAGCCGGCGGATCGCCCCGAGCCGCCCGTCGGTAGGCGGCGGGCCCAATCCCGAACCACCGCTTGCACGATCTGGTGAGCACGCTCTGCTCGGTGTAGCCCAGTTCGCGGGTGAGGTGCGACAGGTCGATGTCGGTGTCGCGAAGATAGTGCTCGGCGGTTTCTCGCCGGATGTCGTCGATGACCTGATAAAACGTTGTGCCCTCATCGGAGAGCCGCCGCTGCAGCGTCTTCGGGTGCATATTGAACTGCGCGGCGATCACCTCCCGGCTCACCGCGCCGGTGGGCAGCAACTGCCGTGCGATGGTGCGCACCGAATGGCTCATCTCCGGCATGCGTGACCCGACCATGCTGGTGAGATATTCCACGACCGACTGGTGTGCCAGTTCGTCGTGGCTGACAGGTCGGCTCAGGTCTGCGGTCCGGATGGTGAAGCCGGCGCGCGGCTCTGCGAAACGGACTCGACAGCCGAAGTACTCGCGATACTCGTCGACCGGCACGAGGGGGCGATGAGTCAGATGCGCCGACAGCGGCCGATACTGCGCCCCAAGCAACAGCCGACACACCTTCAGCGTGACGCCCAGGGAAAGCTCGATGCTCTGGGCGTGCGCGGGCAAGCCGTCCAGCAGAACGCGGAACTCGAAGAACGACAGATCTCCTCGTTCGGACAGTGGCGCGACGTGAGCCGACAAGGCCGGGCTGTAGGCGGCCATGAAGTTGGCAAAGATCCCGAAGGCGTCGCCCACGGTGGCCGCCGTACGGGCCGCCACGCCGACCGGGCCAAGGATTTCGATGCCCTGCCGCTGCGCGAGGCGCCGGCCGAAATCCGCTGTGCCAGTTGCCTCGGCGGCCGACTCCACCGCGTCGATCACACCCCGAAGCGGCACGAACACGTGGTATCGGCCGATGTCCTGGGTGCGGATCCCGGCCCGGCGCAGCAGCGCTGCCGGGTCACCGCCAAGTTCGGTGACCAGGTCCGGATAGTTCGACAGCGCCGTGCCGCGCACCAGCAACATGTCCGAAGATGCTAACCGCGCAGCACCGCCATGTCCCCAAAAGCTAAAAGGTTGTCCCGATCGGTCAAGACTTCGGCAGTCGTCCACTCGCATTGTTGAGTCAGCGGTAGACCACCGCCCCGCCGCCGCCCTTCGGCGAAAGGCGTTGCGAACCAAGGAACTCACCGTCCCACGCGAAAATCCTGCTCGACCCGACACGGTGATGGCCGAGTCGGCCGAACTGAATGCTCAACCACTAACCCAACCAAGGAGATACACATGAGCACCACGCTGGAAGTCACCCCCGAACAGGTCATCGCAGCCTTGGCGGCGCGACCTGCCGACGCACCGGTGGTGATGGTCAATCTGTTGAAGTTCACCGAACCCGGCGGGCTGGAGCGCTACCAGCAGTACGGCGAGGAAGCCGCTCCGCACCTTCAGCGCGTTGGCGCGACCATCCGCTACGGCGGGACCATGCCCGCCGTCGTCCTCGGCGAGGGCGAACGACCCTGGTGGGACGCGATTCTCATCGTCGAGTACCCGACGCCGGCCGCATTCGTCGACATGGTGACCAGTGAGGCATACGCCAAAGTGCACGAACACCGCGCGGCCGCCCTCGTCCGGGGCGACCTGATCGCGACGTCGGCATGGTCACTCGCCGACTGAACCCCGCGCTCACCGGAGATAACATGACCGCGCTACCCGACCTCGATGGCGTGCAACACCGTTTCGTCGACCTTGGCGACGGTGTCACGATTCACGTCGCGGAGGCTGGGCCTCCCGAAGGGCCACCCGTGATGCTCGTTCACGGTTTCCCGCAGCACTGGTGGGAATGGCGAGAACTCATCGGCCCGCTGGCCGCCGACGGCTACCGGGTGCTGTGCCCCGACCTGCGCGGAGCAGGCTGGAGCTCAGCACCGGCAGGCGCCTACCGCAAGAATGACATGGCCGATGACCTGGCCGCCGTGCTCGACCGGTTACAGGTAGGCCCGGTGACGCTTGTCGCCCACGACTGGGGCGGCTTCGTGGCGTTCATCATGATGCTGCGCCACCCGGCGAAGGTCACCGGCTTCCTCGGGCTCAACACGGGTGCACCCTGGCTGGCCTTGGATCGGGCATTGATCCGGCATCTTTGGCGGTTCTGGTACCAGATCCCGTTGGCGCTTCCGGTCGTAGGACCGCGCATCATTGCCGATCCCAGGGGGCGCTACCTGCGACTGCTGATGAAGTGGGTGGGCGCGGGATATATGTTGCCGGAAAACGACTTCCGGCTCTATGCCGACGCACTGCGCGATCGTAACCACGCGATAGCCTGCTCGCGCTGGTACCGCACATTCCTCAGCCGGGAGTTCCGGCAATGGCTGCGCGGAGAATTCGCCGACGAACGCGTCAAGGTTCCGGTCCGCTGGTTGCACGGCACCGCCGACCCCGTGATCACACCAACCCTGCTGCGAGAACTTCACGGGCGGATCGACGACTTCGACATCGAACTGGCGCCCGGCGTGGGACATTGGATCGCCGAACAGCGGCCGGACTTGGTATTGGCCAGACTTCGCGCGTTTCTGCGCGAACCCGTCTGATCTCGAACCCGCGCTGCAGGCGCTTGCTATTGCCGCGACATCGCGATGTTGAGCTTGTCCTCCGCGGTGACGAGGTGGTCGTGGCTGTCCTGGCCGATGTCGAGCCTGACCCAATGAACCTCACCGGAGAACTTGTTCCCCTTGGGTCCGTAGTCGGGCGAGGCCGGTGATCCGCTGTCGGAGCCGACGTCACATGCTTCGTCGGCGGAGAAGGCCATCGGCTCGGTCTGCTCCACCCGGCCGCTGCCCACCGCCCTCCCGTCGTAGTACAGCGTGACGTCGCCGCCCTTGGCCATGCCGCCGCCGTCGTAGCTGAAATCCATCCGCAGTTCGTGCTTGCCTGCCGGGATGGGATCATCGGCGGCGACGAAGTAGTACTGGATTCCGAAGAAGTTGTAGCAGTACTTCAGTCGCCCCTCATGCGCATACAGGGCCCATCCGCCGACGGCGCCGCCCTGGGTGACGATCACACCTGCGGCGCCGGATTCGGGCACCGTGACCGCCGCGGTCACCGAGTGGGACTTGTTTTTCACGTTCACCACGCAGTTTTCGCTGACCCGCATTCCGGAGAAGAGCAATTGCGAGGTTCCCTTGATCAGCTTCGGGCGGCCGGCGATGTCGGCGTCAAAGCGCTCGAACGACCTGTCGTCAAGGGGCAACACGTTGTACTTGACCGCCTCGATAAGCCAAAGCCGTTGCAACTCGGCCAATTTCTCGGGATTGTCGGCGGCCAGGTTGTGCGCCTGTGACCAGTCGTCGGGTCCGTACAGCTCCCAGACGTCATTGTCGAGCGACGGCTGGTCGGCCAGCCAAGGCGTCCGGTGCTTGGTCACCGCCGTCCAGCCGTTGTGATAGATGCCGCGGTTGCCGAACATCTCGAAATATTGCACCTCGTGAGTCTCGGGGGCGCTGCCGTCGCGCAACGTAGACATCATGCTGACACCTTCGAGCGGTGCCTGCGTGATGCTGTTGACGACCATCGGCGCCGGCAGGTTCGCGGCTTCCAGGATCGTCGGCGCGATGTCGATGACATGGTGAAACTGATTGCGCTGCTGTCCCTTATCGGTGAATCCGTTGGGCCAGTGCACGATGGTGCCGGTGCGGGTGCCGCCCCAGTGCGAGGCGATCTGCTTGGTCCACTGATAGGGCGCGCACAGCGCGTGGGCCCAACCGACCGCGTAATGGTTGTAGGCCTTCGGCGTGCCGAAGTCATCGATCTTGGACAACAGGAACTCGGTCGTCTCGATGCCCGCCAAGCCGTTGAGCGTGCACATCTCGTTGAAGCAACCGTTCGGCGTGCCTTCGGCCGAAGCGCCGTTGTCCCCGATGATGTAATACACGAGCGTGTTGTCGAGGACCCCCAGTTCCTCAATCGCGTCCACCACCCGGCCCACGTGGAAGTCCGTCTGCTCCATGAAGCCCGCGTAGATCTCCATCTGCCGGGCCAGCACCGGCTTGAGCTCCGCCGGCATGTCGTCCCAGGCGGGGATCTCGTCGTGCCGCCTCGTCAGTTCGGCGGTCTCGGGTACCACGCCAAGTTCCTTCTGCCGCGCCAAGATCTGCTCACGCAGCACGTCCCAGCCACCGTCGAACTTGCCCTTGTACTTGTCCGACCACTCCTTTGGCACGTGGTGCGGCGCATGGGTCGCGCCCGGCGCGAAGTACATGAAGAACGGCTTGTCGGGGGCGAGCGCCTGCTGCTGGCGTACCCAGGTAATCGCTCGGTCGGCCAGGTCCTCGGTGAGCGTGTAGCCCTCCTCGGGCGTCGTCTCCGGCTCGACCGGCGTGGTGCCCTCGTACAGACCCGGGTAGTACTGATTGGCCTCACCGCCGACGAAACCGTAGAAATGCTCGAACCCCGAACCGGTCGGCCACTGATGGAACGGCCCGACCGGGGAGACCTCCCACACCGGCACTTCATGGCACTTGCCGAACTGACTCGTCGAGTAGCCGTTGAGCCGCAGCGTCTCCGCGATCGGAGCCTTTTCCTTCGGCCGCACACTGCTGTAACCCGGCGCCGACGTCGCGATCTCGGTGATCCCGCCCATCCCCACGGAGTGATGGTTGCGGCCCGTCAACAGCGCCTGACGCGTGGGCGAGCACAGGGCGGTCGTGTGAAAACGGTTGAGCTTCAGGCCATTTGCCGCCATTCGTTCGGCCACCGGCGTATTGCACGGGCCCCCGAAGGCCGAGGACGCGCCGAAGCCCACGTCGTCGATCAACACGATGAGCACGTTCGGTGCCCCTTCGGGCGGGCGCAGCGTCGTGATCGGCGGGTACTTGGTGTTGGGGTCCTTCGCGTCATACGTGGTCAGGCCGACGTGTTGGGGATCCGGAATCGGCAGGATGTCACGACGGACCGACGACAACGACGCATCATGCTCGTTGTTCGGAGTTGACGAGCTTGGCATAGCGGTCCTCTCGAGAGGTCTGGCACGATGCGGCTCAGATCCGAGGCGCTCAGACCCATTGTGCTCTTTATCTGCGGCAACCGTATACGCGGCTTGGGGTGAAGAGCGGGGTAGCGCGGTATGCGCTGCGCTACAACGCTTCTCGTCTCAACTCAGCCCAGGAAGTCAACGACATGCTTCGCCAACTCCTCGCCGGCGTCCTCCTGCAGACATGGCTGTGCATGAGAAGTTCGGAAAATCAACTACCGGAGGCGCCATCGAGGGCCAGCACCAATTTGCCGGTGTTGTCGCCGCGGAACAGCGCCAGCAGCACCTCGGGAAAGTCACCGACATCGCCGTGGATGATCTGTTCACGCGAACGCAGCTCACCGCTGCGCAGCCACTCTGCCAGCTGCACAACGCCTTCGCGGTAACGGTCGGCATAGTCGAAGATCACGAAGCCGGTCATGGACGCACGGGCCACCAACAGCTGCATATAGTTTGCCGGGCCGCGAAGTTCTCCATCGGCGTTGTACTGCGAGATGGCCCCGCAGATGACGACCCGTGCGCCGCGGGCCAGCCGGGACAGCGCGGCTTCCAGGGTGGCGCCCCCGACGTTGTCGAAGAAGACGTCGATGCCGTTGGGAGCGTGGGTTCTCAATTGCTTGCGCAGATCGCCGGCCTTGTAGTCGATGGCGGCATCGAAGCCGAGTTCGTCCACCAGCCAGCGGCACTTGTCCGGCCCGCCGGCGATGCCGACCGCCCGGCAACCCTTGATGCGGGCGATCTGGCCTGCGATGCTGCCCACCGATCCGGCGGCACCGGAGACGACGACGGTCTGGCCCTCCTCCGGCCGCCCCACGTCGAGTAGTCCGAAGTAGGCGGTCAACCCGCTGATGCCCAATGCGCCGAGGTGTACCGGAGCGGGCGCCAGCGTGGTGTCGACCGGCGTCACGTCGCGGCCGTCGGAGACCGCGTAGCGCTGCACCCCGAAGGTGCCGAACATCTCGTCGCCGGTCGCGAAATCCGGGTGCCGCGACTCGATGACACGCCCGATCCCGCCCGCGCGCATCACCTCGCCGATCTCCACCGCCGGCACATAGGACCGGCCGGCGTTCATCCAGGTACGCATCGCCGGATCGACGGACAGATACTCGACGTGCACCAGAAACTCACCGTCGGCGGGAGCTGCTGCGGGTTCGTCGTCGATCTGCCAATCGGAAACCTTCGGCAGGCCGACCGGACGGGCGGCCAACCGGCATACGGTGTTCGTGAGCGTCATGACATCTCCTGACTCAGTGCGGTGAGAACCTTTTTGCCGCCAGGGTCTTCGGCCGTCCCGGGCACCGCCGCGACGCAGTCGGCCCCCGCCTCCCGGTACGCGCGTAACCGCTGCGCTATCCGGGTCCCAGAACCCAGCGCGCACACCGCATCGAGCAGCTCGATCGGAATAGCGGCCGCCAACTCGCGACGGGTGACGCCGGCCCGGGCCCGCTGGACGAGATCACCGAAACCCAACGCGCTGAACATCTCTCCGTATCCGGGCGGTGCCAGATAGACGCCGAGCTGACCGGCCAACTGCGCGTGTGCGGCGGGCCCGGGGTCGAGCGCGACCGGCACCCACACCGTGAGACGTGGGGCGCGCCGGCCGGCCGCGGCCCGGTCGATGGCCTGACGCACCTGGGCCACGCGGTCGGGCGAAGCGAGATTGAGCACCACCTCGTCGGCGTGTCGCGCGCCCAGCGCGATCATGCCGGGACCGAACGCACCCAACGCAATTCGCGCTGCCGGGACGGGGTTGCGCAGCCGGAACCCATGACTGCTGACGTACCGCCCGGCGTAATCGACGCGCTCGCCGGCCAGCATCGGCCGCAGGCATTCGATGGTCTCGCGCATCACCGAGAGGTGGTGGGCCCAGCTGCGGTTGTGCCAGCCGGTCACGATCGCGGGACTGGATGCGCCCAGGGCGAGGTCGACGCGGTTCCCGGTAAGGGAGGCGACGGTGCTCACACCCAGCGCCAGCGTCACCGGGCCGCGGACGCCGACGGCCAGCGGCCCGATCTTCAGCGTCAGCTCCGGTGCACCCATCCCGACCGCGGTCGCCAGGGCGAACGCGTCGTAGGTGGCCATCTCGCCGATCCACAGCGCGCCGAACCCGGCTTCGGCCGCCGTCCGCGCGACATCCAGCGCTTCCCGATCGGGCCGGTCCAGCCAAAACGGAAGGACGACTTCGAGTTTCGTCACAGCATCGAGGTGTCGGCGGGCTGATCGAGCAGCAGCCGGCCGGGCAGTTCGCGAGATGCCTCGTTCACCTGGAAGTGGGCGGTGGCGGTGAAAGCATCGCGAAACCGGCGTTGCAGGGGCGAGCTGTCGTAGATGGCGGTGCCCCCCGCGAGGTCGTACATGGTGCGCACCACGTCGGCGGAGGTGCGTGCGGCGTGGGTGGCGGCCAGTCGGAGCCGGTTGCGCATTGCAACGGGTACCGGGTCGGCTTCCTGGCTGGCCTGCCATGCGGCTTCCGTTGCCTCGTAGTAGAGCGCGCGGGCCGCGCCCAGCGCCGACTCGGCCGTGGCCACCGCCGCCTGGGTGGCCGAACGTTCGGCCAGGGTGCGCGTCGAGCCGAGTCCCTTCTTGCCACCGGCCAACTCGACCAGGTCGTCGATCGCGGCACGGGCATTGCCCAGCGCGGCCGCGCCGATCGACAACGCGAAGAACCCGAACACCGGGAAGCGATACAGCGGCCGGTCCACGGCCGGCCCGTCGAACACTGAGAACACCCTGTCGGCGGGCACGAAGACCTCCTCGGCGACGGTGTCGTGACTACCGGTGCCGCGCAGACCCAGGGTGTGCCAGTTGTCGAGCACCCGCAGATCCCCCTTCGGCAGCGCGACAACGGACGGCACCCGGCTGTCGTCGACGAAGCAACCCGCAAAGAGCATGTCCGCGTGCGTGATTCCGCTGCAGAACGGCCAGCGCCCGGACACGACGACGCCGCCGCCGACTGACTTCGCCTTGCCGCGCGGCGCCCACACCCCGGCCGCGACGCCGCGTCCGCCGCCGAACATCTCGTCACGCGCAGCATCCGGAAGGTAGGCCACCAGCAGGGCGCTGGTGATCGCGATCGACACACACCACCCTGTCGCCGCGTCGCCCCGCGCGATCGCCTCCGCGCACCGCAACGCGGCCGGCGGCGAGAGTTCCAGGGCGTCCACCTCGCGCGGCATGGTGGCGCGCAGCATGCCGGCCTCGTTGAGACGCGCCACGAGTTCGGGCGGAAGCCTGCGCTCCCGATCGATCTCGGGCGCCAGGTCGCGCGCCGACAGCGCAATCTTCTCCGCGAGGACCTCGGGGGTGTCTGCATGGTTCATCGGTGGCTCCCGGTGACGGTGACAGTGCAGTCAAGTTACCACCTGCGGTTCAGCTATTGAACCGGTACAGTAACTGAACTATGTCTGCCGCCGATCTGTCCCACCGCTTCCAGGGCGAATCGGTCGGCCGGGCGCTGGAACTGGTGGGCGAGCGGTGGACGCTGCTGATTCTGCGTGAGGCGTTTTTCGGGGTGCAGCGCTTCGGTCAGCTCGCCCGCAACCTCAACATTCCCCGGCCGACGCTGTCGTCGCGCCTGCGCATGCTCGTCGATGCGGGACTGCTCGAGCGGGTGCGTTATTCGAGGGATCCGGAACGCTACGAGTACCGCCTCACCGAGGTGGGGCACGACCTGTTCGGCGCGGTCGTGGTGTTGATGCGGTGGGGCGACGAGCACCTGCCCAACCCGGACGGGCCGCCGATTCTGTTGCGCCATCAGACTTGTGGCGAGCTCGTCGATCCACGGCTGATCTGTGCCCATTGCAGCGAAGAAATCACGGCACGCAACGTGACACCCGAGCCGGGTGCGGGCTTCTCGTCTCTGTGAGCCGCCTCGGTCAGCCGGTCAGTTGCGCGATCTGAATCAGGTTTCCGCAGGTGTCGTCGAGCACTGCGGTGATCACCGGCCCCATAGCGACTGGTTCCTGGGTGAAGCGGACGCCAAGACCGGTCAACCGCTCGTATTCGGCCTGGGCGTCCTGGACGGCGAAGGATGTGAACGGGATGCCGTCGGAAACCAGCGCCTCCTTGAAGGGCCGGACCGCCGGATGTCCGTCCGGCTCGAGAACGAGTTCGGTGCCGTCCGGGTCTTCTGGTGACACCACGGTGATCCAGCGGGCCCCGCCCATCGGGATGTCGTTTTTCGGCGTGAAGCCCAGTATCTCGGTGTAGAACCGCAGTGCTTTGTCCTGATCGTCGACCAGGATGCTGGCCAGATTGATTCTCATGGTGATTCCTTCCCCCGGGTGAGCCACCGCTCAACGATCGGTTCCAGCGGCGCGGTGTTGATGTCGTGGAATTTGTATCGGCCCTCGCGCCGGGTCTCGACCAGACCCGCGCCCTCCAGTACGTCGAGATGCTGCGACACCGCCTGCCGAGACGAGCCGAGCCCGTGCTTGGTCGCCAGCCGAGCGCAGATCTCAAAGAGCGTCTGCCCGTTCCGCTCGGTCAGCTCGTCGAGGATGGTGCGCCGCGTGGGGTCGGCCAGGGCCTTGAAGACGTCACCCACAGGCTCACGTTAGGCAAGTGGTGACTTGCCTGTCAAGGTCACTGCGGATGGCTTGTCAGGTAGTCGCCGACCGGAATTCGCTCAGACGCCGAGTAGCCGGCCGGCAGCAGCACGTCACCCGAAGTGGTCAGGTAGTACACATCCCACCGGTGGTAGCCGGGCAGGACGGCCGGATCGGCGGCGATCGCCGCCGCGTAATCCTTGACCGCTCCGACGTAGTGATTGGAGTGGTTGTAGCTGTACACGGCACCGTCGCGATTGCCGGCGAAGCCGTTGGCGGCCAGCATCCGGCCGGCGGCCATGATGCTGTCGCGCGGGGAGTGGATGTCACCACCCTCGGCGTATGCGGCGAAGGTGGAGGGCAGGAACTGCATGGGCCCCTGAGCACCCGCCGTGCTGACCCCGTTGATGCGACCGAAAGCGGTTTCGACCATGTTGATCGCCGCGAGGTAGTTCCAGTCCACGCCGGTAGCCGAGGCGGCGGCCTGGTAGTAGCCCACGAGTTCGCCGACCGGCGCCGGGGCGTCGATACGCCACGCAGGCAGTGTGGGTTTTGCTTCCCCCGCGTTCAAAGCCATCAGATGGTGGCGGGCGTCGACGTTGAGGTCGTAGATCCCGATCAGCGATGCCGGAATGATCGGCCGGATGGTGGGCTCCCATTCGGGGTGTCGCCCAATAGCGCGGTAGGCCGCCTGCTGGCGAAGCGCGGCCGCCTGCAACACCGCATCAGACGACGACGGGTCCCGCAGCGCCTGCTCGTCGGCGACCAGGTCGCGGGCCAGCAGCGCCGGTTCGGCCGCCAGCGCCGGCTGCGCAGGGAGGGGGGCCGCCGCCGACTGTCCCGGCGGATTAAGCACCAGCGTGGCCATGACAGCGAAAACGACTGCATGCCAGCGCAGCAGCCAGGTTTGCGGCGAACCACCCCGAAAATCCATAGTCTCGACCTCAAAGCAGACATGCAGGCCGACGCCGTCGGCTCGTGTGGGTATTCCGCTCTACATCTTGTCCGCTGAGTCCCGATTGACCAAGCTAAGGCAGCAATAATCCCGCGACGTCGAGCTGGGGGCAGGTCTTGGCCCAGGCGCAGGTGTGTCCTTCTCGATCTTCACCACTCACCACGCCGGCGCCGGGTCCAGCATGACGACGTGGTCGTTCTGCCACTGGTACCGAACGGTGGTGGTCGGCCCCGGGCATGCCGTACAGACTTCTCTGCCGTCCTTGTAGTCGAGGGCGACGGTGTCGTCGGTTGTCTTGGCCGCATTCACGGTCGTGAACGCGTAGGCCTTCAAGGTGGCGACACCGACGTAGTCGCCTTTGTGGAACAGCATCGCCAGGTCGGGCGAACTGCCGGTGGCTCCGACCACGGTGATGATCACCGTCGACAGCGTTGCGCAAGGGTTGTAGTTGCTGCTCGGATCGAAACTCTTCACGTTGTGATCCCACGCCGAGCCCTGCGGCAGCGTCGGTAGCGAGCCGAGCGCCGCCTCGATCTGAGGCGCATTCAGGTTGACCCCGCACGTCGGATCGGCGTATGCGGGCGATGCCAGCGGATTCAACACGCAGAGTGCGGCGACAAGCGCGCTCAAGACAACTACTCGCATCGAAACTCTGCCTCCCTGTCGGCTGCAGTCAATCGTCGCGCTGTTTTGATCCCGGCCCATAGGACCGCAATGACATTGTGTCGAAGAAGTGACCAATGCGGCCGACTATCGCGCGGGCTGGTTCGGCACCCCGGGAAACAGCTGTTCGGTCGAACCCGATGTCACCCAACCGCCCAGCTTCGTCACCAGGTGTGGCGCGAATACGGCCCCGTACGTCAGGTTTCCGATGATCACCACGGCGGCGATGGACAGGAGTGCCGCCTGGAGCCGGCCCGCCGACTTCCTGTCGGCCCACGCCTCGATCACATTTCGCCCTTCCGGATCGGTGCGTCCGAGCAGATAGGTGAACACCATCATCTGCACGCCCATCGCCAGCGAGTCGTAGATCGGGTACTGGTGCTTGGTCCCTTCGAAGACGGCCAGCCCGGGGATCACGTAGCCGTAGTAGAAGACTCCCAGCCGCGCGCCGATGAACGCGTTGAAAACGAAGGCCCAGCAGCAACCGACGACGAGGCCGACCGTCAGGAGGGTGATCGGTCTGCGCAATCCGAACCGCTTGGTCACCCATTGCCCTAGTGCGGCGCCGACGGTGGCGGGCAACACGAAATAGCCGATGTAGCCGACAGGAACGGACGACGGCAGGCCGCCCCATGTCATGTTCAGCGGCCACCAGGACGGCATGCGCGGCAGCGCCGGCGGGAACTGCGCGTACATCGCCCAGTCGTAGGGCGCCTCGATCCAGGAGAACGAGATCGCCGAGATGCACAGCAGCAGTAACGGGTGCAGGCGACGGCGACGGATGCTCAGATATCCACCGGCAGCGGTGAGAACGATGCCGCTACCCCAGCCGAAGGTGACGGCGCCCGTCAGCAATGGGGTCAGCCCGCTGCTCATCGCCGGGCTTCGGGGTCGAAATAGATGACCACGCCGTAGATGAGGACGATCAGCGCGATCAGGGTAGCGAGCATGATGACTGCGCCCACAATTAATAGTGGACACTATCTTAAGTGTCAGGTCAAGCCGACTAGGGTGAAAGATCGTGCGCAAGAACCCAACCGAGCGCAGGCAGGCCGCCGCGCGCCGGCCCCGGGGCGAGCCGCGCCGACTCCTGCTCGACGCGGCCCGAGAACTCTTCGCCCGCAAGGACTATCGCAGCACCACCACACGCGAGATCGCCACCGCCGCCGGTGTCACCGAATACCTCTTGTTCCGCAACTTCGGCTCCAAGGCCGGCCTTTTCCGGGAGGCACTCGTCGTTCCGTTCACCAGCTTCGTCGACGAATTCGGCCGGACCTGGCGAGAGGTGGTACCCGAGGAGACCGACGAAGACGAATTGGCCCGGCATTTCGTCGGGCAGCTGTACGACGTGATCGTCGAACACCGCGGCTTGCTGCTGACCCTGGCCGCAGCGGAGGCGTTCAGCGAAGACGAGATCGCCGAAGCCGGTATCGCCGACATCCGGCGGGCCATCGCGGTGCTCGGACAGATCAGCAGCGAAGGCATGCAGTTGCGTGGACTACGCTCGCCCCGGCCCGAGCTTCCGGCGCACTCCACGGTGGCGATGATCGTCGGCATGGTGGCGTTGCGTTCGACCTTCTTCGGCGACTCGCAGCCGTCGCGGGACGCGATCATCGACGAATTGGTGCAAGCGAGTCTGCACGGATTCCTGCACCGGCAAAGGTGAGTTCGCCGTTCGCCTGGCGCGGGCATACTCAACACCACAAGGATTGATCGCGAATTCAGACCCAGGGAAAGGTCGCGATGGCAGGCAATATGGTCGGCAGGGTCGCTGACAAGGTCGCTTTGATCACCGGAGCGGCACGTGGCCAGGGTCGCGAACACGCGATCCGACTCGCCGAGGAGGGCGCCGACATCATCGCGGTCGACGTGTGTGAAGACATCGACGGCGTCGCCTATCCGGGCGCGACCGAAACCGACCTCGCCGATACCGCGGACCTGGTCGAGAAGTCGGGGGGCCGCATCGTCACAGCCATAGCCGATGTGCGGGACGTGGCGGGTCTGCGCACTGCGGTGGCCCAAGGTGTGGACGCGTTGGGGCCGCTCGACATCGTGGTGGCGAACGCGGGCATCAGCGGCTCTCCCGCCCCGGCGGCGCTGATCGAGGAATCCGCGTGGCAGACGATGCTCGACATCAACCTGACCGGCGTGTGGCACACCGTCAAAGTGGCACTGCCGCACATGACCAACGGTGGCGGATCGATCATTCTGGTCAGCTCGATGTTGGGAATTCGCGGCGGCGGTTACATGGCCCACTATGCCTCGGCCAAACACGCCGTGGTCGGCTTGATGAACTCGCTGGCCAATGAACTTGCACCGCAATGGATTCGGGTGAACTCCATTCATCCGGGCAACATCCTGACGCCGATGATCGACAACGATTGGTTCCGCCGCACCTTGCGGCCGGACCTGGCCGAACCCACCATGGCCGACGCCGGGGCGGTAATCGGGCATTTCCATATGCTGCCCAAGCCGGTGATCGAAGCGCGCGCGGTCAGCAACGCGGTGCTCTTCCTCGCCTCCGACGAGGCGCAGTACATCACCGGGGCGGCATTACCTGTCGACGCGGGCGCCGTCGCGAAGTTCTGACTGCTCGTCGTCGCTCGCGCCGTCGGCCAAGCAGCGCGGAAGCCGGCGCAGCCTGTCGCGGTCGCCCTCCACACACAGGTAGGGCTTTCCGTCCGCTGCCGTGCCGACACCGACTGGGAGTTCGTTGGCCCCGGGGCTGTCGGGCTGCACCAGGAGTTCCAACTCTCCGGAGCCGACGTAGATCAATGCGTCGTCGTTGGACAGCTTCCACGGCAGCCCGTCGGTGGGCCATTGGCCGCCGACAATCCGAACACCTTGATGCTCAGCGCCTTCGGACTCCTCGGCCTGCAGGCAACTCACCCACAGCTTGCCGGGCAGGGGACGGAAGTACACGGCGAGGCGCTGGCGGTTGAGATCGACGTCGACCGGAATGCCGATCGGAGGCAGGGACGTCCCTTCGGGTTGGTCGTTCAGCGATTTCTTGACCTGACGGGACCCGATTCCGGTGCCGAACCAGTCGATCGTCAGCACCGTAGTGAGGTACTGAACGATCGCCAGGCTCAGCAGCCCGCCCGCGCCGGCAACCCCGACACCGGCGGCCCCCGCCGCGGCGGTCACGGGAAGCGCGACGAGACCGGCGACGGCCGCGGCGCCCGCGGCGGTGGCGACCTTGCCGGCCGCCGTGAGGCTGAAATCCGGATTCACCTCGGGCTCTGGGGGATTCTGCACCGGTCGTACCCCGACGGTCCGCGGCAGCTCGTCGAACAGCTCGCTGACCCGCTTGACTTCCGCCTCGTACTCCTCGCCGCTGAGCTCACCCGCGCGTTTCCGCTGTCCCGCCGACTGCAGTGCCTGTTCCAGGCTTTCGACGGTCTTGTAGTTGGCTCGCCGGGTCTCCTGCACCTTCGGGTCGCGCGGAATCTCGTCCAGCCGCATCTCGTAGGTGACCTTGAAGCTCGCCTTGAAATCGTAGAGCTTCGTCTCGGCGCTCACGGTGCCGTCGACCACCAGCCGGCCATCCTCGGTTCGCGGCAGGATGTCGGCGTCGAGGGCGTCGAGGCTGCGCTCTTCACCCCCGATGTCGATGGTCCTGGGACCCCGCAACAGACACGGTACATCCGGATCGAAGTCGCTTTCGTCGAGGTCGAAGGTGTTCATCACGGTGTCCCGCACCTGCCGCAGGACGCTCCATCCGGTGACCGCCAACCCCGTCTTCTCGCGGGGGTTTTCCGCAAGTATGGACGCGGGCAGCTGCTCACCGGCGGGCAGCTCACGCAGCGTCTGGAGTTGAACGACCATCGCCTCGTGTGTGGTCTCGCCGACCTGGAAGCGGTGCACGACGGCGTCGAGAGCTTTGACCGTGCTGTCGTCGCGGGCCGCCGGGTCGACGTCCAGCGGAGCCGGCAACAGGCTCTGGATGCCGTCGTCCCCCATGTCGGCAAGCTGTGGGCGGACTGCGTCGGCGATCTGCGTGGCGAGCGAGTCGAGCACTCTGGTTCTCGCATCGTCGTCGGAGATGCCGGGGTGTTGCAGTTTTTCCATGCCCACCAGCAATTGGCCCGCGATGCTGTGGGTTATCCAATACGCCTCGGCGTAATCCAGCTCCCAGCTGATCCGCGGGTCTTGTCCGGTGAACACGGTGGTGCCGTCGGCGCGGCGTTCGACGTTCGGCCCGAACAGCCTGGCCGCGCACTGGCCGGAGAGCGCATCGGCCACCAGCACCGGAGCGTCTTGAGCGGTGAAGTTCAGCGCGATGGTCTGCTTGCCCGGCTCGGTCTGGTGCGGTTCGAGCTGGTCGTGGATGGTCAGGCGCCCGAACAGCGGGATCTCGTTGTAGGGGATCTCCCGCGACTCCCCCGCCCGCGGGCCGTCCGGGACGGTGATCGTCGCCGGGGGAAGCTCGACCAACGGGATGCAACTCACCGAATCGATGACGATTCTCGAATCGAAGATCATCAGGTCGATCGCGAAATGCCTTAGCGGATAGCGTCTTTCGCCACCAGCTTCTTCTTGCCAAGCTCGCTGGTGGGAGTCGGTGATGAACCAGACCCGGTCCAGGGTGAGATCGAGAGTGGCGGTCGCGGAGTAACCGGTGCCCTCCACAGACTCGGTGTACGTCTCACCGCTGAACATCTCGGCCGTCTGGTCCTGGACGCGTTCACGATGGATTTCGATGATCGTGTCAGGGCGGTCCATGTCCGATGCTGTACCCACAAAGGGACCGCGGTGAACCCAACGAGAAAGCCACGGCACCCCTAGTTGCGTCCCTCATGCCGTAGGAGATCGACGAAGGCTTGCGCCGCCGTGTTCACCCCGGCGTCGTCGTCGGTGCCCGCCAGGTCGAGCAACAACCCGCGGGTGACCGCGAGACCCAGTCGTATCAGTGCCGGGTCGTCTGCCGGACCGGCCACCTTCGCCGCCTCGGCCAGCCAGGCGTCGACGGCACCCGGCACCATGCGGGCGAACGGCTCCTCGCCTTGGGCGCCGCGGGCATAGCACTCGAAGAACAGGCGCTCGAAAGGCCGCAACTCCGGTCGGCACAGGGTGGCCCACATCGAAGCGAACCCGTCGGCCGACCCGGTAGGCAACTCAGCCAGCACCGCCATCTGTCGCAGCTCCACCTCCTCGACGATTGCCAGCAACATCTCATCTCGAGAGGTGAAGTGGTGCAACAACATCCGGTGGCTAGTGCCCACCGCGGCCGCCACCTCGCGCAACGGGCGGTCCCCGATGCCGGCGCCAGCGAACTCTTCGATCAAGGCATCGAGAAGCTGCCCGCGCCGCCTGACGTCAGGAGTGCGGGCCAAGCGAAAGCCGCACTTGCTCGCTGCGGGCCTTGAGGCCTTGGGCTTCCATCTCCAGGTAGCGACGCGTGGTGCGGAGCATGAGTCGGCCGATGAGCGCACCTACCGGACCTTGTTGGTCGAGTCGCTGTCGCACCAGCGTCCGGTCATTGGCGACCGGCGTAAGCGAGTGCACAGCCGCGGTGCTGCCGCCGGGAGAACGCTGCACCCAGGTCCACGACACCCCCGGCACGAGATCGGTGACTTTCCAGACGAGCGTCGGCAGCTTGGGTTGCTTGATCTGAAACCGCTTGCCGACGGCGAGGCCGGGCCCGTCGAGCGCAACCAGGCGGGTTACCGAGGCGGTCCACTCGGGCCAGCGTTCGACGTCGGCGAACACCTCCCACACCAGGGCGGCCGGTGCGTCGATCTCGATGCCACTTTCAGTAATCATGTACCAGATGGTACATGATTACTAGAGTCGAGCGCACGCGATCGACCGGAAAGCCGGCCATGGACATCTGCGGCCCCACCGACTGAAATGGGATCGACCCCGTCTGCCCCCGGTGAGTAGAGGAGCTGAGAACATGCCGACTATGCAGTCTCCAGGAGTCGAACGCACAGCGCAACGGCTGCCGACACAGGCCCCTGCCACGGCACACCACCACCACTGGGAATGGCATCATCGCGGGGCGGTCGTGGTCGCGGCGATGCTGGCAATCGCCCTGTACGCCAACACATACCGAGCATCGGTGACACTGACCACTGCCGGCGCCATCGACTTGGGGCAGGGGATCTCCGTCACGCCCGCGCCCGGCTGGAGTGTCCGAGACCAGGGGCCCGGCTGGGTGGCGCTGCGCAACACCTTCGCCACCGCGGAGATGGAGATCAAGATCAAACCCGCCGACGGCACCGACGCCGCAGCCATCTTGCAGGCCGATATCGATCAGTTGAGCAACGTGTCGACAACCGGTTTGACCAACGTCCGAGACCTGAGTGTCCCCACTTCGAAACCTCTGCAGAGCGCGCACTTTCAGCGGGAAGCCGCAATCGACTACAGCGCGGACGGGACATCGGCGATGGGCTCGATCCCGGTCGTGGGCACGTTCGTCGAGCTGCTGAACACTTCGACGCACCAGTCCGCCTTCATCGTGTTCGCACAGAACGGCGACTCGACCAGCCGGGCTGACAGCCAGGGCACAATGATGGTCGACTCGATGTTGTGACAACGCCGGCGCCACCGAGTGCGCTCAGCCGGGCATGCTTTCGACAAGCCGGACGGGCCCCTAGGCTTCGGCCATGGACTTCGAGTTGCTCCGCAGAGACCTCCACCAGACCCGCTTCCTCTCCGCCGACGCGCCGGCACCTGCAGACGGCGAGGCTGTGCTGCGTGTCGAGTCCTTCGGGCTGACGTCGAACAACATCACCTACGCCGTCTTCGGCGACGCGATGCGGTACTGGGATTTCTTCCCCGCATCGGACCCGGACTGGGGAAAGCTGAACGTCTGGGGGTACGCCCACGTCGAGGAATCGCGACACCCCGATCTGGCGGAGGGCATGCGCGTCTACGGCTACCTGCCGTGCGCAAGTCACCTACTGGTCGTCCCGGACCGCATCAATGACAAGGGATTCATCGACGCCGCGCCACATCGGCAGCAGCTGCCCTCGGCTTACCAGGGCTACCGCGACGTCACGACCGATCCGGTGTATGCGGCCGACCGGGAGGCCGCGCACATCCTGTTCTTTCCGCTCTTCTTCACCTCGTTCCTGATCGACGACTTCGTCGCCGACGAAGGATTCTTCGGCGCCGACACCATCGTGATCTCCAGCGCCTCTTCGAAGACCGCGATCATCGCCGCCTACCTGCTCGCCAAGCGCGACGGCATCGAAGTGGTGGGGCTGACGTCCGGGGGCAATCGCGAATTTGTCGAGGGGTTGCACACCTACGACTCAGTTGAGCTGTACGACAACGTCTCTCAATTGCCGGGCGACCGTGCCGTATACATCGACATTTCCGGCGACGCCGCGGTCCGCGCAGACGTCCACGCCCACTACGGTGATCGCCTGGCCCACAGCGCGGCGGTCGGCATGACGCACTGGACCCGGATGGGGCAGGACAGCCAAGAGCTTGCCGGTCCCAGGCCCGTGTTCTTCTTCGCCCCGGACCGCATCAAGAAGCGCGGAGCCGACTGGGGCACCGCGCAACTCGACCAGAACGTCGCCGAGTCATGGGCGCCATTCGCCGAGTGGGCATCGAAATGGCTTCGCGTCGAACGAATCTCAAGCCAGGACGAGATCCAGCGGGCCTACCTCGAGCTACTCGACGGCAGGGTCGATCCCACGGCCGGCACCATCGTCGATTTGTGAGGCTCCATTGACCGTCGCCGTGATCGCGTTAGCCGCGATGTTCTTCCTTGCCATGGGCGTCTACGCGTTGGCCGCTCCGGGCCGGATGATCCAGGTGTTCGCAATCACGTTGCCCGAGCGTGAGTCCCGCTCAGAAGTGCGGGCCGTATACGGCGGATTCGGTCTGGCAATCGCAGGCGTGCTGGCGTTTGCGGCGGTCAGCGCAGGCCCGATGCGAACGGGAATCGTCATCACCGTTGGATTGGCACTGGCCGGCATGGCGTTCGGTCGCATCGTATCGGCCGTCGTCGATGGCTTGACCCCGTTCTATCCCAACTGGTTCTACTTCATCGTTGAAGCGGTAGTCGCCGGAGCACTGCTGCTGTCCGCCCAGGGGTGACTGGATCTGCTAGCGGCGGCCTAACTGCGACCCAAACAGATCGCCGACAGGCGATCAGGCATGCTGAGTTCGTGTTCGACGCGCTCGACCACGTCATAGTCGCCGTGCGCGACCTCAGCGACGCCACGCGCCGCTACGCCACGCTGCTGTCCCGGAGCCCGTCCTGGCGCGGCGAACATCCGGGCTGGGGCACGGCCAACGCGCTGTTCAAACTCGAAAACACCTATCTCGAGCTGATTGCGCCACACGGAGAGGGGACTCTTGGCCGCGCGGTCACCGCGCAGCTGAACCTACGAGGCGACGGACCGATCGGGCTCGCGTTCGCCGCAGCTGATCTCGACGCCGCGCGCGCCCGGCTCGTCGCCAACGGCCTTGAGCCGCCTCCTGTCTCGCCGGCACAGGGCCGCGACACCGAGACGGGAATGGTCCGGCACTGGCGCAGCATGCTACTACCGCAAACCCACACCCGCGGCGTGCTGATCATCGCGATCGAGCACGAATCCCCGGCGCACCTTCCCGAGGCGGGTCCTGTCGGGCCGGCAGATGGTGTGGTCACCGGGATCGACCACGCGGTCGTGCAGACGTCCGACGCCGATGCGGCGATCGCCCTGTACCGCGACGGGCTCGGCCTGCGTCTCGCGCTTGACCGCAGCTTCCCCGACTGGGGTATGCGGTTGGCCTTTCTGCGGGTGGGTCACGTGACGGTGGAGATCGCTCAGCCGCTGCGCGAGCCGCAATTGCCGGCGCACACCGATCAGCTGTGGGGACTTTCCTGGCGCGTTCCGAATGCCGACGTGGCGCGAGCGCGGCTCGCCGACGCAGGGCTCGACGTCTCCGAGGTTCGGCCCGGGCGCAAGCCCGGCACACGGGTGATCAGCGTGAAAGACGGCACCTGCGGTGTACCGACGCTGTTGCTCGAGCCGACGTGACGCCATCCGGGCGACTCCTTACCGTGCTGGCCACGCTTGCCGTGCTGGTGCAGTGCTCCCCCGCGCCGCCGCCGCATCCGGCTGCGCCGCCCGCCGTCCCACCGTCGTCGTCGGCGGCGACTACAGCGCCTGCGGCTGCGATCGTGCAGCCGGTCACTGTCGCCGAACTCGATACGACCTGGCAGCCGGGCTGCCCCGTTGCGGCAGAGCAGCTGCGGCGGGTCGATATCGGATACCTGGGTTTCGACGGCCGGCCCCACCGCGGGCAGCTGATCGTGCACGAAGACCTGGTCGCGGAGGTCATCGAGATCTTCGAGCAACTCTTCCGGCTGGGCTATCGGGTCGACAAAATGCATACCGTCGAGCGCTACCCGGGCGCCGATGACGAGCTGTCCATGGAGGACAACAACACTTCGGGATTCAACTGCCGACTCGTGCCGGGGACCGACGACTGGTCACCGCACGCGTACGGTCGGGCCATCGACCTCAACCCGCTCGTCAACCCGTGCCTGTACGCCAGCGGCCTGGTCGAACCATACAATGCGGCAGCCTATCTGGACCGCAGTCGCACCGACCCCGGGCTTCTGCACAGCGGCGACCCGGCGGTACGTGCCTTCACAGACCGTGGCTGGCGGTGGGGCGGCGACTGGCGGACGCCCATTGACTACCAGCACTTCGAGCTGCCGTGACCCATCACAGGCCCAGGGCCCATGCTGCCGCAGTCGCAACCTCGCCTCGCAGATTCGACATCGGCGGACTGCCCCGCGTGTGAATCGAATTGGAGAGCAGCACAACGAAGGTGTCAGACCCAGGGTCGA
Organism: Mycobacterium sp. NGS49; assembly: GCF_059812565.1. Lineage (NCBI taxonomy): Bacteria > Bacillati > Actinomycetota > Actinomycetes > Mycobacteriales > Mycobacteriaceae > Mycobacterium > Mycobacterium sp. NGS49. The sequence continues at coordinate 212,195 of NZ_JCALCX010000008.1, forward strand.
TCCACAGCGACGTTCCGGTGAAGCCGGTGTGGCCGAAGCTGCCGATGGGAAAGACCGCGCCGCGCGGTGTGGACTGGCCCGTGTCGATGTCCCAGCCGAAGCCGCGCAGGTTCTGTCCCGCAATGGCCGGATAGCGCGGAGCGAGCAGCGGATGTGCGGTATTCGGCCGCTGGGCAACGGCCCTTCGGGCGGCGTCGTTGGCCGTGTCGACCTGCTGGGCCGCGTGACCGGGCTGCTGCGGCGACGTCATAAGCTGCAAAGTCGTTGTTGCCAAAGGAAATTCGCTCGGACGGCCGGCCAGCCGGTCAAGCAGCGCCTGGGCGAAGATGCTGACGTCGTGGGCGGTGGAGAACACTCCGGCATGGCCGGCCACGCCACCCATCCGCCGTGCGGTCGTGTCATGCACGGTGCCGCGAAGCAGGTGATCGATGTCGGGGTTCTTGCCCGGATCGGCTCTGCCCTCTTCGTCGCGTGCAGTCGGTGCGATGCGCGGTAGCAGACCTGTGCTCCAGGTAGCCGCGGGACAGGCCGGCGGCGACTGCCCCGACCCGGGAGCCCAGGCAACCGCGGATCCATACGTGGCGTGCGGACCGCACGCTCGGGCCGGAGGCAGGAACCGGGTGTCACCCATGCCCAGCGGCGCGAATACGTGTTGCTGCGCATAGACGTCGAGGGGCTCGCCGGTGACTTGTTCGACCAGGACACCCAGCACGATGAAGTTGATGTCGGAGTAGCGAAAACCCTCGCCCGGTACGGACTGCAGCGGTGTGGTGAGTGCACGGTGCACGCCTTCCGCTTTGTCGGGTCGGCTCAGTCCCCAGGGGTCTTTGAGTTCGACGTCGCCCGGTTCGCCTGACGTGTGGGTGAGCAACATCCGGACCGTCACCGTGGCACGTCGGGGATCATTCGCCGGGTTGAAGTCCGGCAGATACCGCTGCACGGGGTCGTCGAAGGCGACTCTGCCCTGTTCGTGCAGCTGCATGACGGCAGTCGCGGTGGCCAGGCTTTTCGTCAGCGACGCCAGGTCGAAGATCGTGTCCTCGGTCATCGGCTCGGCGGGTGCGGGCAACCCGTCCAGGCCGGGTTCACCGGCATTCTTGCGTGAGCCGTACGCGTGGTGGAACGCGATCGTGCCGCCGTGGCCGATCTCGACCACAGCTCCGGGTAGCTCGTTCGCGGCGATCGCATCGTTGATCAGCTTGGAGACGGGGGCAAAAGCCGGTGCGTCAGCCGTTTCGGGCAGCTCAGGGGGTGCAGCTTCGACGCGGACGGCGGCCTGCGTGGGCTGTCCCGGGCCGCTCGCCGCGGGTTGAGCCGTGGGGCCGTGGGAGCACGCGGGGACGGCCGCCAGCAACAATGTTGCGAGTGCGATGGCGATTTGCTTCACGTGATTCCCCGTGTTCACGGTTAAGAGCTGAGCGATTTCAGCTTAGTGTGGTCAGAGGTACTAGCCGAAGGACACGGACCGCATGAACACCGACGAAGAGTCCGTCACGACGCTCGAAGACCTGCGGGGCGATCTGGCGCAGCGGTACAAGTGGACGCCCAGCGGTGGCGGCTCGGTCGACAGCGCGGTGGTCGAGGCCGACATGGCAGCGCTGGCCCGCGACGGTTACGTCATCTGGGAGAACCTGCTCAGCTCCGACCAATGCCGAGAGATCCGCGAGGTGGTGCGCCCGTGGCTGGGCCATACCGGGCGCAACTCCTTCGAGGGCCGGCGCACGCAGCGCATCTACAGCGTGCTGTCCAGGACGCGGGTGTGCGACCGGCTCGTCGACCACCCGCGCGTGCTCGCGGTGCTGGATCGCCTGCTGATGCCCAACTACCTGCTTTCGGCATTGCAGGCCATCAACATTCAGCCCGGAGAGGCGGCGCAGCTGGCTCACCATGACGACGGGTTCTATCCGGTTCCGCGGCCGCGGGATCCGCTGGCGGCGGCGACGATCTGGGCCATCGACGACTTCACCGCGGACAACGGCGCCACCGTCGTGATTCCCGGAAGCCACCGCTGGGGCAACCGTCCTCCGGGCCCCGACGACGACGCGGTCCCTGTCGTGATGCCCGCCGGCTCGTGCGTCTTCTTCGTGGGCACGCTGTGGCACGGCGGCGGCGCCAACACCAGTGCGGCCGACCGATTGGCCGTGACCGCCCAGTACTGCCAACCGTGGTTGCGGCCGATGGAGGCGTTCACTCTTTCGGTGTCGCGCGACATCGCAAGGACGGTCTCCGACGACATCCGCCGGATGCTCGGCTACAGCATCCACCCACCGTTCGTCGGCGCGGTGGACGGCCTGCACCCGTTGCGGCTGTTGGGCATCGAGCAAGACCGCTAGCCCGCGGCTCAGGCCGCGATTCCGAGTTCACGGTTGATCTGCGGCCAGTACCGAGGGCCGTCGAGGGTAAGGATTATCCAGTCGTGGATCTGGCCGTTGGCCAGGATGAAGCTGATCGGGGCGTTGACGGCTCTGGCTGCGTCCTGCAGACGGAACACGTCCGGTGACAATATGTCCAGGTTGCCCGAGTAGACATACGTCTGCGGGAGGCCGTTCATCGACCCGTACAGCGGACTCACCAGCGGGTTGGTGACGGAGAGATTGCCCGCCCAGGCCCGACCGATTTGCTGGGCGGGACCTACCGGGAGCAGCGGATCGGCAACGAATGCGATGTTCGGGTTGGTCATCGACACGTCCAGCCATGGCGACACCAGAACCATCGACCCGGGTTGATTCAAACCCTGGCCAGTTATGTACTGAGCAGCCGCCAGCGCAAGGTTGCCGCCCGCGGAGTCGCCGATCACGCTGACGTTGGCCGGTCCGTGCAGGCCTACCTGCTCGGAGATGAGGTTGGCCATCGCCGGTACCACGAGGCCGGCGGTACCTCCCTCTTGCAGCAACGGGTAAATGGGCACCTGAACCGTTGCGCCGGTCTGGTAGGACATCACCGAGTAATGGATCCAGTGCAGGAATGACGGCGGAAAGATGAACCCACCGCCGTGAATGGCGACGACGTATTCACCCGTCGGGTTAGCCGGCGTGATCTGTACGACGCTCATTCCATTGGAGGTGTTGTATTGGACCGTTTGGCCGAGCAGCAAATTGAGGAATGGCGGCGGCGAGTTACCGATAAACCATGACAGCGGTGGGACGTCACTGGCGATCAGCGACAGGATGGGTGACCCCGTCATCGACAGTTGCGGCTCCAGCCCGGACAAACTCAACAGGGGCTTCACCGGGTATAGCGCGGCCTCTTCCAGCCTGGTTATCAGCGACGGCGACCCGGTGAAAGTGCCGTCCACGATCGCCGGGAAGGGCGGAGCGGCCGGCGCCCCGAAGATGCCCGTGACAACCTCTTGGGCCAGCCGGTTGAATCCGTCGACGAAAGCCGCGGGGGCTTGCTGAATTTCCAGCGCGACGAACTCGAGTGAATCCAGCAGTACCCCGTTGGCGCCCTCGGCGGCGGCATACGCGCCACCGGCGCCGCTCAGTGCCTGCACGAACCCTTCGTGAAAGAACGCTACCTGTGCGCTGATTGCCTGATAGCTCTGGCCGTGGGCCGTGAACAGCGCCGCGATCCCGGCAGACACCTCGTCCTGCGCGGCGGCCAGCAATCCCGTCGTGGCGCCGGCCATGCTGTTATTTGCTGTCGCGACCGCGGAGCCAATCGAAACCACATCCGTTGCCGCGGCGGCCATCACCTCTGGTAGCGCAAGAACAGACGACATCGCGCCGCTAACACCCCCTCCGGGCACCCCCACGCTGCCCAGCCAGTACCAATAGCCGAATAGCGGGAGCTTATGCCCACGGCGGGCGATCGGCCAGCAGTTTGCGCGAATTGTTCCGACCTATCAACGCGGACCCACCCCCAAACACTTAGGTGGTGAATGCAGGTGATGCCAGTACGCTTTTCAGCACCTAGGAAGGACCGGCGATGACCCATTTACTCGCCACACCGCAGTTGGTAACCGCAGCGGCTGCGCAAGTCGCCGATATCGGCATGGCGTTGAACCAGGCTGACATGGCAGCGGCAGGTCTGACGACCGGCGTGACGGTGGCCGCCGCCGATGAGGTTTCCGAGGCAATCGCAACCTTGTTCAACGGCTACGCCGAGGGCTATCAGATGCTCAGTCGGCAAGCGGCTGCGTTTCACGATGCATTCGTGCGGACCCTGACCGCCGCGAGCACCGCCTACGCGCAGACCGAGGCGGTTGTCTCGCGGGCGCTCGCCGGGCTTGCCGCGCCGCTCATGGCCGGCGCTGAAGGTGCGGCGACAACGGCGAATGCGCTGCTGGCCGACCCCCCGCCGGTTGCCGTCGATGCTGCCCTGATCCTGAGTGAGAGCGGTGTGCCGACCCCTCCGGCAAACTACATCCAAGACGTCTACACCAAATATGTCGCGCCGCATTTTCCGTCCGCGACCGCACCGCAGGGTTTGTCCACCCCGAACGGGTTGTATCCGTTCACGGGAATCAAAGACTTGACCGTCGACATCTCCGTTGCCCGGGGCGTGACGATCCTCAACGACGCAATCGTGGGCCAGCTCGCCGCGCTTGACCCCGGAAGTTCGATTGCCGTATTGGGCTACTCCCAGAGCGCCGTGGTGTCCTCCCTGGTGATGCCGAAGCTGCTGGCCGGGGGCATCTCCAGTTCGCAGGTCAATTTCGTATTGCTGGGCAACCCCATGAACCCCAATGGCGGTGTACTCGCGCGCTTCCCGGGGCTCAGCCTGCCGAGCCTGGGCTTCACGTTCTACGGCGCAACGCCGGACAACCTGTATCCCACCGTCAGTTACACCCTGGAATACGACGGCTTCGCCGATTTTCCGCGGTATCCGCTCAATCTGCTTGCCGATCTCAATGCCATCATGGGCATTCCCTTTGTGCACGGCGACTATCAGCAGCTCACGCAGGCCCAGATCGATGCGGCCATTCAACTTCCCACCGACGGGACCACCCAGAGCACCTACTACATCATTCCCACCGAGAACTTGCCGTTGCTCGAGCCGCTCCGCCTGATCCCGTACGTCGGCAATCCGCTCGCCGAACTGCTGGAACCGAACGCGCGGGTGCTGGTGAACTTGGGCTACGGCGATCCGGCATATGGATATTCCACCGGCCCCGCCAACGTGCCCACAGCATTTGGATTGTTCCCCCCGGTCAGTCCGATCACGGTGTTCGACCATCTGGCCGCCGGTACCCAACAAGGAATTGTCGCGGCCGCCGCGGAATTCCAGGCCCAGGGGCCACCGCCGCTACCCACCTCGCTGCCGCTCGAATCGCTTTCACCACCGGCACCGCTGACATTCCCTGCAGGGACAATCGAAGACATCATTCTGGCCGTGCAGGCGGCCAATACCTCTCTCGTCGGCGGTTTCGTCAAAGGCTTCTCGACCGCGTACGCGACACTGCTGCCCACCGCGGATATAGCATCCGAGCTCGTCTTCACCCTTCCGAGTTACGATCTCAATCTCTTCCTGGACGGAATGATCCAGGTGGTCAATGGCCAGCCGGTCGAAGGACTACTCAACGCGATCGGATATCCACTCGCCGCGAACGTCGGCCTGATCACCCTCGCGGGCGGTTTCCAGCTGATCGTCATCACGTATGCACTGGACACGATCCTCACCGGGACACCGCACCCGCTACCCTGACTGCTGGCATGGACCTTCCCCCACCCGAGCACCCCTTCACCCGCCGGCGGCTAATTTCCCTGGTGGGCGGTCTCGGCATGGCAACCACCCTCGATGCATGCTCCGGCCGAACCGGCGTGAACGCGGCCCGTTCGACCATGTCGTCGACTCTGACCGCATACCCGAACGCAGCCGCACCGGCCACGGTCAGCCTCACGGCCACGCCCTCGGTTACCACAACGTCGACTTCAGCAGCCGCGCCGGGCATTTCAGCCCCGATGCTCTGCCGTGAAGCGTGGGGGGCCCGTCCCGCGCGCCCCGGCGGGACACCGCAAACGGTCAACCGCATGACCCTCCACCACGCCGCCGTGGCGCTGGGCGACAACCGCAACGCTCCGGCCCGCTTCCGCGCAGACCAGCGCTACCACCAGGACCAGCTGGGCTGGATCGACATCGCCTATCACGTCGGAGTCGACGGCAATGGCAACATCTACCAGCTGCGGACGCCCTCAATCGCCGGCGACACCGCCACCGACTACGACACCACCGGCCACTTCCTCGTCATCTGCGAGGGTGACTTCGACCGCGAAGTCGTGCCGCCGGCTCAAGTTCAGGGCGCCGCACGGGTATTCGCCTGGGCAGCAGCCACTTTCGGCATCCCGACCACGACTCTGGCCGGCCACCGGGATCTGGCCGACACGTCGTGCCCCGGCAAGAACCTTTATGCCTACCTTTCCTCCGGTGAGCTCAAGCACCGTATTGACGATCTGCTGGCCGCCGGGGGGGTGGACCTTCCACTTCTCTGCGGCCCGGAAGCCGCGGCCCGGGTCGCGGCAATCGAAGCCGGCAATTGACGCGCTCTCACTGAAAGTCGATCAGCCCGCGTATATTTCGGCCTTCCCGCATGTCGGCCACTGCCTCGTTGATCTGCTCGAGCCGGTAACGACGGGTGACGAGCTCATCAAGCTTCAGCCTGCCCTCCCGATACATTGACAACAGCATCGGCATGCCGGCGCGCGGATTCAATCCGCCACCGAGCACACCCTTGAGCTGCTTGGCCGACAAGACCATGTCGTTGAGCACGAGTGGCACCGACAACTCGTCATACCGGCTCAGCCCGGTCAGCACACACGTGCCGCCCTTGCGGGTCATCATCATCGCCGGCGACGGCAGGTCCGTGGGCACCACCCCTGGCGTCAGCACGACCCGGTCGGCCATCACACCGCGCGTCAAGTCCCGCACCAACGCCGCCGCCTCCTCGACGGCCGCCACCGCATGAGTGGCGCCGAACAGGGCGGCCGAATCACGTTTGAATGCAACGGGATCGACCGCGACCACATATTTGGCCCCGACCGCTCGCGCGCCCTGCAGGGCGTTCATCCCCACCCCGCCGACGCCGATCACCACGACGGTGTCACCGGCCTCGGTGCCGGCTGCGACTGTCGCCGAACCCCATCCCGTCATGACCCCGCAGGACACCAGGGATCCGGCGTGGAAGGGAACGTCGTCGTCAATCCTGATCACCGACGACTCTGCGGCCACCACATACTCGGCGAAGGTTCCGAGCTGTGTCATCGCCGTCAGGGGCTCATCACCAAGGTGACGACGCGGCGTGCCGTCGGTCGTCATCTCCTTCGACACTGTCCCGGCGCCGAGGTCGCACAGATAACTCAGACCCGAGGAGCACCACCGGCAGGATCCGCAGGCCGGGATGAACGATGTCGCTACGCGGTCGCCGGCTTGTACCGACCGAACGCCCGGGCCTACCTCGACCACGACGCCGGCACCCTCGTGTCCGCCCAGCATCGGGTACAGGTCGGGCACCGGAATACCGTTCGCCGCCATGATCGCCGTCAGGCGCGGCCCGGCCACGCCGTCGCCCGTCGCGTAGTGGTCGTCGGAGTGGCAGATCCCGGCGACGGCCATGTGTACCAATACCTCGCCGGCGCGCGGCGGGTCCAGGGTGATCTGGCATATCTCCCAACTCCGGCCCGCGTCCAGCAATACCGCGCCTCGACACTTCATCGGACCACCTGCTTTCTGGCGCATTACGCCACACGCTTGGGCCATTGCAGCAGATTGCTCCCCTCGGCCAGGGACCATTGGCCCTACAGAAGGTCCAAGCCGGGGCGCATGCTGATCTGCATCAACCTGGAGGAGCGTCATCATGGCAGAGACAGACACCGAGAATAAGACCGTTGCAGAACGAGCGGCAGACCTGGGCGAACGAGCAGCCGGCCTGTCCGACGAAGTCCTCAAGTCGGTGGAATCCGGACAGCGGGCGGCCATCGATGCCGTGCGCAAGTTCGTCGGCACCGTCGAAGACTCGATGCCCGGGCACGCCGACGATCACCCGTCACGACGCAACACCATCGTGGACGCCGCCCTGGACATGGCGGACAAGCTCGTCAAAACCCAGTACGAGTTCATCCGGAGTGTGGTGAGCAGCGCAAACGACACGCTACAGAAGCAGGCCGACGCCAAGCCGCCGGCTGAATAATCGCCGGTCGCCGGTTCCGCTTCCCGCAGGCGAAATTCGCTCCCCCGCGGTGACGGTTTGTAGGCTTTCGGGCATGCCGTTCAAAAACGGCGAGGTCTTCGCTGGCTACGTGATCGAGCGCTTACTCGGCACTGGTGGGATGGGCGAGGTATACCTTGCCCAACATCCGCGTCTGCCTCGTCACGACGCGTTGAAGATCTTGTCCCTGGCCGCTACCGCCGACCAGGAGTTTCAGGCGAGGTTCAAACGCGAAGCCGAACTGGCGGCGACGCTGTGGCACCCGCACATCGTCGGCGTCCTCGACCGTGGCGAGTTCAATGGCCGCCTGTGGATATCCATGGAATACGTGGACGGCACTGATGCGGGCGAGCTGGTCCGGGAACGGCATCCGCAGGGCATGCCGGTGGGCGATGTGGGCGAGATTGTCACAGCGGTGGCCGATGCCCTGGACTTCGGGCATGATCGCCGCCTGCTCCACCGGGACGTCAAGCCGGAGAACATCATGGTGACCACCGCCGACGGCCACCGCCGCCGGGTGTTGTTGACCGACTTCGGCATCGCTCGGAAAATCGACGACGTCAGCAACCTCACCGAGGCCAACGTCGCCATCGGGACCATCAGTTACGTGGCCCCCGAGCAGCTCCTGGGAAAGCCGCTTGACGGGCGGGCGGATCAGTACGCACTGGCCGCTACCACCTTCTACCTCCTGACCGGCGCGCCGCCGTTTCAAGACTCGAATCGCGCGGTCGTGCTGAGCCACCATCTCAATTCGCCGCCGCCGCGGATATCGCAACTCCGGCCCGAACTCGCGCACCTGGACGCAGTGCTGGCCAAGGCGCTGGCCAAAAACCCGAGCGACCGGTACCCGACGTGTGGCGACTTCGCCCGGGCCCTCACCCAGCAAGGTCCCGCCGAAAACCGCGGTTCGGAGCGCCCGGCAACCCAGCGACTGGAACGTCTGGTGCTCACCGGAACAGCCCGCGGCGTCCGCGCCGGCGGCGTCGGCGCCCAGAATCAGGTCGGGATCCTGACATTCCACGCGGTCCCACATGAGCCGCTGGCGGACCTGCCCGGGCTCGTTCCGGTCGAAATTCAAACCGATCTGGTCCCGGGTCAGCTCTCCGACGGAGATGAAGTCGAAGTCAGCGGCATGTGGGACGGCGACACCCTGGACGCGGACAAGATCGTCAATCTGTCGGCCGCAGCAGGTCCCAAACGGCGCCCGGCCCAGCATCACGACACGCCGCCGCCGGCTACCGCGCCCAAGCGGCGCAAGGTCTGGATACTCGCGGTCATCGCCGTCGTGGTGGTTGCGCTCGCCGCGGGCGCGGCCCTGTACTTCACCCACTCCTTCCGGCACCAGGCGCGGCCGGGACCCATCATCAAGCCGGTGAGCGCCACGGTGTTCGCACCCGACGGCGCCCCCGACAATCCGCAGGACGCCAAATTGGCGATCGACGGCGACCCAGACACGGGGTGGTCCACCGTCACCTACAAGGACGCCGTGCCGTTCCCGAAGTTCATCCAGGGCATGGGCCTGATGCTGCACCTGCCCGAGCCGACGGCGCTGAGCGTCGTGACCCTTGTGGTGCCCAGCACCGGAACCCAAGTGCAGATCCGCTCGTCGCCCACCGAGAAGCCAGCCAAATTGGCCGACACCACCGAACTGGCCCCCACCGCGTCGCTGCAACCCGGACGCAACCGGATTACCGTGCAGAGCCGGACCAAGACCTCCAATGTGCTGGTGTGGATCTCCACCCTCGGCACCACAAACGGCCAGAGCCGGACGGAACTCTCCGACATCACCTTGCAGGCGGCCGGGTAGCGCCAGCCGCCCGCCCCGCCTTAAGCCGCGATACCGAGTTGGTTGTTGATCTGCGGCCAGTACGGCAGACCGTTCGGACTGAGCAGGATCCAGTCGTGAATGCCGAAAATCTCCAAAACGAAGCTGACCGGGGCCCCCTGAGTCACGGCTGCCTGCTGAAGGATCGACGCTTGGCGCGCAAGAGGATCCAGCGCCCCGGAGTAGACGTAGGTGGGCGGGATTCCGGCAAGTGATCCGTACAGTGGGCTCACCATAGGGTTGTCGGCGGCCAGACCTCCCGCCCATGCGGCGCCGAGTCCGCCGGTCCCTACGTCTAGCCACGGGGATAGCAGCACCATCGCCGCCGGTACCGGGTCGCCCTGGCCGACCATGTACTGGACGGCCGCCAGAGCGAGGTTGCCGCCCGCGGAGTCGCCGACCACGCTGACGTTCTGCACCCCATGTTCACCGATAAGCGAGGAGATCAGGCCCGCCGTGCGGGGTACCACGTTGGCGGCGGTACCGCCTTCCTGTAGCAGCGGGTAGATCGGCACCTGGAAGGTCGCGCCGGTCTGGTAGGCCGTCACCGAGTAGTTGATCCAGTGGAACAGCGAGGGCGGGAAGATGAATGCCCCACCGTGCAGGGCAACGACGTATTCGCCGGTCGGGTTGGCCGGCGTGATCTGTACGACGCTCATCCCCTCGTAGTTGCTGTACTGGACCGTCTGACCGAGCAGCGCATTGAGCAAGGGTGGCGGGGAGTTGCCCAGGACCCAGGACAAGGGCGGGAGGTCGCTGGCGAGCAAAGCCAGGAACGGCGAACCCTGCACCGACGTCAGGGAGGTGAACCCGGCCGCCACTGTGGCGGGGAACTGCTGAATCTGTTGCTGCACAACGAACGCCGCCTGCTCGAAGGCCGCCAGCGGCGCGGCGCCGGCGGCTTCGGCTGCGGCATATTTCCCGGCCGCGCTCGTCAATGCCTCAGTGAACCGCTCCTGAAAGGTGGCCACCCGGGCGCTGAGTACCTGATAGCCCTGACCGTGAGCGGAAAACAGCGTCGCAATCGCCGCCGACACCTCGTCTTCGGCCGCGGCCAACACCTCAACGGTGGCGCTCGCCACGCCCTGGTTAGCGGTCGCCACCACCGAGCCGATCGAAGCAACGTCCGTCGCGGCGGCGGACATCATTTCAGGTAATGCGAGAACATACGACACAGCGCCGCTCCACCCTTCGATCGCCCGATTGTCGGGAGTTTATGCCGCGGTTGATGTTCAGGGAGCGGTTTGCCGGAAACCCCGGTCCGCCTTTGCCGTCGTGGATATGCTGCCGAAGATGCAGATCGCGCCAGAAAGTCTCATCACCGCGTCACGTGATTTGGGAGTAATCGGATCCGAACTCGATTTCGCCCATCTGAAAGCCGCGCCACGCACAACCAATATCGTCAGCGCCGCCGGCGACGAAATATCCGCGGCTATCGCCGGCCTGTTCGGTTCACATGCCGAGGAGTTTGAGAAAGTCTCCGCGCAGGCGGCGGCTTTTCATGACCAGTTCACAAAGACCCTCACCGGGAGCGCGAACGCCTACGCGAGCGCGGAGGCGGCCAGTGCCGCGGCGTTGTCGTCCGTCGCACCCGCCGCCGACGACAACCCCTGGGTAGGCCTTGTGCAGTTGGGCGCGCTAGTCCTGACACCGCCGATTTTCCTCGCGTTGCTGGGCCTCGCATCGACGCTGCTGGCCACCTACTGGGCAGCGATGCTCTTCAGCAAGATCGTGCTCGGCGCCGCCTGACGCTCCTGCGAGGTCCTCAGCCCGCAGCGGAACCAGTTCATACCTTCGCAACGGTATCCGGTTTGAACTGCGTGGTCTTTCTCGTTGCCTACGTCACGCGTTTATCCGGACGGGCTATGGCCGGTGGCGCCAGGCGACCCGAGAGCAGGCTCCGCGCCCAATTCACCCCGCCGCTTATGTCGTAAGGCGAGTAGTGCGGGTTCGGCTTGTCGTGCAAGAACACGACGCCCGAGATGATCGCCTCGATGATCGCCCAGATCTCTTCCACGGGCCTGCGGAACAGCCTGCTGATCTGGAAGGCCAGCGAGATCGGATTCGAAAGAAAGTCATTGCGAGCGACGGCCTGATAGACCGCCGCCTTGGCCTTGCCCGCGTCGTCGTCACCGTTCTCGGCGAAGATGTCACCCTCGCGATAGACGTCCATCCAGTTGTCCGGCTTTATCGGGAACCCAGGCAGACCGAACCGCCGGTAAGGATCCAGCCCGTGCGTTTCTCTTGTAGTGATCCAGCCTTGCGCCCACGGAGCGATGCTGCCGGTTTGGCGGCACGGGTTGCCGTAAGCCATCACCCCGAGCAGATCCTCCTCCCGCCACTCCAGCGGCCTACCGGGTGCCAATTGGTTGACCCAGAAATCGAAGCCGACGATGGCGCCCTGACTGAAGACGCCGAGCACCCACTTGGTACCCGCCGGGAACGGGACCCCGTTGTCCATTACGGTCGCCCCGACCAGGCGGGTGAGTTCGTTCTCCCCGCTGGCGTTGTCGAACGGGAAGGCCGCGTTGTTGTATCCGATCGGCTGGTGGCGGCAGAGTCCCTCGCCTTCCAGCTGAGTTGCGGTGTCGGCTACCGGTCCGAAGAACATGTCCGACCGGTGCCCCTCGATGGTGAACATGATCGGCAGCACCGGCGCCGAGGGTAACCGCACCCTGTCGTCGGCACCAGGTGCCGGGTAACTGCCGAGACGTTGCCGCACAGCGAGATTGGCGACCGCGCGCCCACTCGCATCGCGGACGACCGGCAGCCCGGTTCGCTGACAGAACTGCTCGACGGCGCGGGCCACGAGTTCGTCGTAGTTCGGCTGAGCGACCACTCCGAGGTCGCGCGCCCACGGGTACTTGTCGTGCAATTTTGACGTCATCAGCCTGATCGCGGTCCAGTTGGGCGCGTCGCGCGGGGTGTCGGGGTTGTCGACGTCGCCGACGCCCAGGCCGATCCATTGTCCGTTCGCGTCATCAACCATGTGGATCTCCCGCCTGGTCACCATGACGAGGGCCCGGGCCGTAGGGGCTAACTGGCTAGCGGCGGCCTCCTCGCCAATAGCGACTTCGACTATCGCCCATGATCTTTGCCACCCCGCCCGTCAGGGATGATTTGATCACAGCACGCAACCCAACACCTGGATAGGGCCGAAGGTCCTGACTTGATGCGGATTCTAAACTTACTGCGCTACAACGGAATCAGGTCGCTAATCCAGCACTCGCCAGGGGATGGGACCGCCCTCGGAGACCGAGCTCGTGCCGGACTCATCTCCTGAACAACCACCGCTTCGAGTTGTCCGCCACTGCCCCGGACCAGAGCGGTTCACCACGGTTCCGTCCAGGCTGAACTGGAAGGTGCTCGGCGCAGAGGTCTCCGTCTGCCACAGGCAGCGTGGATCGTTCGCGTCGTGGCCGGTCTGATGTGTAGTCCACGTGCCAGTCATCGCCATCCCCGACAAGGTGCCGGTGAAGTTTCCGGCGTACGTATCCGCTTGATATGGCTGGTCCCAACTCGTTGTGCAGGTGACTGCGGCGTCGACGGCGTAGCAGTCCTGCACCGGCCCGTAGCTGTCACCACCGATCCGGAAGTGCTTCATCGGCGGCAGGCCGGTGCCATTCTGGTCCCGCGAGGTGGTGGTGCCGGATGGGCCGCTTTGAATTGTCGCCGGCGCGACGACCGGCTTACCCGGTGTGGAGCCGCAGGCCGCAAGCGCGAGTACCGCCGAGGCGGCCGCGATGATCCGGCATGAAGTTGCACGCATGAGATTTTCCAGTATCGGCACTCGCGCAGTCCGCGATTAGGGACTAAGGACCCTGAACTTCGGGTCGTTGGACCGCCATGCACACAGGGCGTGACCGCGTAGGGTCAGCGAATGCGGTCATGGCGGTTTGCGTTGCTGGCCACGTTGGGTGCGGTGGCGATCTCCGGCGCACCGGCGGTGGCCGCACCCGGGGATGACAACACCCCACCCCTGGATAACCTCGACGACTATCCGCTCGCCCCGGGCACTTACACGACCTCATACCGCTCCTGGGTGTACTTCACTACGCCCGACGGGCGGTCATGTGGCCTCGCGCCCAACGGCGGTCCGGTCGGCTGTGACGCGGTGCCCGCGGACGCCCCACCCGGCACCAACCAAACCTTCGCCGATGCGACCCACCCCGCTCAGTACCGCCATTCGGACACAAAGACTTTCACCCGCGACTCCCTTTTGCTGCCGGCTGGATACCGGGTGCAGACCCTGGGCGGGGCGTGCGCGGTCGACAGCCAAGGGGCCGTCCACTGCCAGACGGAGGGCAACCACGGCTTCATCCTGTCGGCGGACAATGGGGTGCTCTGGTAGTCGGCCGACCCGTTCGCGGCGGAGCTGACGGAAACCGACCCTGAGGCCTCGCCAACCTCTGGGAAAGAACTTCTCTGGTATCGATCTCTCGCTGCAAGGTCAGTCAGAGTCGCCGGCGGGCTGATTCTCGCAACGCAACCCACGGTCAGCGCCGACTCAGCCTCACGCCACGAGCACACGCCAGATGGTCAGCGGCCGCCGACCGGCGTGGCCCCAGCCGCCGACGCGTCCGCCAGGCACGTCACAGTCGCGGGTGAAATTCTCTGCGTCCGAGTGCCCGCGACTGCCTGCGCTCGGTGAGTGCGGGAGACGAGGGATCCGGTTGCGGTGGGCCAGTTCAGCCGGGAACGACGGCGGCGGCGAGCTGCTCGCGCACCCGCTTCTCGACGAGTAGCGGAATGAAGTCGCGGATGGGGCTCCCCTGGAACCGCGAATGCTCTTCGCGGACGGCGGCGTCGAGAATATCTGGCTGCACGTCAGGGAACTGCAAGGTCAAGCGGCGTTCGATACCAGCTATCAGTGTCTGCTCACTGATCCGCGCGGGCCGTATCACCCTGAGAGGATCCCTTGCCAGATGTCGTTTCGTCAAACGATAGGTAAACAGGCTGAAGACGTGGTGCGACGATCGTCGACGTGCGGCGAAAGCATTGCAGGTCAGGACATCCCAGAAGGCAGGCGCCGCCGTTGGCCGTTCCTAGGCGGTGCCGGCCCGACGGCCGGGGGCTTTCCGCGCCGCCCTGCGGGATGTCTTCGGTACCGCTTTGTCCGGCGCCCGGTTGGTCACTGCCTTGAGCTGCGCCTCCGCAACTCGCAAGGACTCCTCATTGCCGGCCCGGCCGATTCGTTGCAGCACCAATGCGCTACCGCCCACGGCCAGCAGGATCGGCCAGTCGACCAGGCCGGCGGCGCCTACGGCAACGACGGCCAGCGCGGCCGCGGGCACCGCCGTGCTGCTGGTACCGAGCCCACGCTGGACGCCGTCCGCGGCGCCCTTGACTCCACCGATGACTCCATTGAGCGCCGCACCGCCGATCGCCACCACGACATCCGCGGCGGCCACCGCCACACCGCTGACCGCGCGACCTGCTGTGTGAAAAGTCCTGCCGATGACGCTCATCAACGCTTCCCTCGTTCCTGTTCTGCCGCCGACCCCGAAGGGTGTATACCCATTGAACGTGTGATTAACAACAAGTGAAGATGGCCCCATCGCTCATGCCGTCCACCGCGGTGTGCCGCGCAAGTTCCCAGCCGGCGCCGCCGGCCACTCGGCCTGGTCGCCGGCTCAGCAACGCCGCCTCGTAAGTACGAAAGACATAAGGGGCGTTGGCCACTCCGCGGCGACCATCACCTCGTTTGCCGAATCGACCCCGGTTGGGGGTGCCGGGAATAACTGCGCTGACGACTGCCCTTCCGCAACCGCCCCAGAACCCAATCGCATCGCTAACGGCGCATGGTTTTCAGCGAGGCACCTGAGGGCTCAAAATGCCCTAGTCGAGCTTTCGAGGAGAAGTTCACCCGAACGGGCGATTAGTGGACCGATGCCATCTGCGCCCTGCGGTCACCGACAGTTGAGCTGCCGGAAAGTGCCCAGAATCTGGCCATCCATCGGGATCCCGGAGACCTTCCAGCTAAGCGGGATTGGCGAAAACCGGCCGCTCCCCGGACATTCCGGCCATCACGGCCGCGATCTGGTTGGGCGTGCCGATCAGCCCGGTTTGCAGCTCTGATTCGAGCGCAAGAGCGGACGCGGAGTCGTTGCTGCTCCAGGTTTCGTCGTACAGGCGCTTGGCGGCACGGATGGCATCCGGCGACTTCTGTGCGATCTCGTCCGCAAGCGCCAGCGCTGCCGACAGCGGATCCGGTGCCGTCCGAGTGATCAAGCCCAGCTCACAACCCTCGCTGCCGGAGACGACGCGGCCAGTGAACGTCAACTCTTTGGCGACGTCGATCGGGACAAGTCTGGGCAGTGTCTGCGTGATGCCCATGTCGGGAACGAGTCCCCACTTGATCTCCATGATGCTCAGCTTCGCCTCCGGCGCGGCGATCCGGATGTCGGCGCCGAGCGCGATCTGCAGACCACCGCCGAAGCAGTTGCCGTGGATCGCGGCGATGACCGGCGCCGGTACCAACGACCAGTCGTAGCTCACGCGCTGGGCGAGGTTAGCCGGCCGGTCCCCGTCGCGGGTCAACAGCACGCCCGTGCCACCTTCGCCGCCCATGAAACTTGCCACGTCCAAGCCCGAGCAGAAGCTCTTGCCCTCACCGTGCAGCACGACCGCGCGCACCGATGTATCAGCTGCCAGCTTCTCTGCGGCATCCACCAGGCCTTCGAACATTGCCTGGTCGAGCGCATTGTGCTTGTCGGCGCGCACCATCGTTGCCGTTGCCACGCCGTTGTCGGCAATCCGCACCCGGACCCTGTCTTCGCTCACGAGTAGCAATCTATCGCGCGGTGGACCGATCAGATGTGTCGGCGGCGGCAACAAACTGGCAGGCTCCCGAGCGACGTATGGACGAGTTAGGGAATCAAGTGACTCCCACAGTCCCCACACGCCTTGCTGATCGCGTACTGGTAGAAGTTGTTCTACTGCGGCAAGTGCTATCGCTGAAACATGCTCGACGATGTCAGCTCTCGAAGGGAGCTTGATGAACTGGTACACCGGCAACACCACTTATGACACCGTGCTGACGATAGGTCTGGTCATCGCGGGATTGGTGATCATCGGTGGCTTATTCCGACAGAGTCCGTACGGCCGATTCGGCGCTACGGCGCGCGGAGTGAATCTCAATCCAAAGCTCGGCTGGTGGCTGATGGAGATACCCGCAACGGTGGTGTTCGCAATTTTCTACCTCACCGGGCCGAGCCGATTCGACGTTACGCCGCTCGTACTCGCGGCCATCTGGCTGATGCATTACGGCAACCGGGGCTGGTTTTTTCCGCTGTCGATCAGACAGGTGCCAGGCAAACGCGGCAGCTTCAACATCGTCGTGCTCGCCTTTGGAATGGTGATCACCACAATGCACGGCTACCTCAACGGCTCGTTCTTCAGCCACGACTACAAGCATCAGTACGGCGCCGACTGGTTGACCAATCCACGGTTTCTCGTGGGGCTTGTTGTATACCTCGGCGGATTCATCCTGCTGGTCCGATCGGAGTCGATCGTGCGCAACCTGCGCGACAAGGCGAACCCGGGCGCAACCGAGTACAAGATCCCGTACGGCGGTGGGTTCCGGTTCGTCACCAGCCCGGCATATCTGGGCGAGCTGATCGCGTGGGCCGGGTTCGCCCTGCTGACCTGGTCGCTCGCCGGGGTGGTCATTTTTCTGATCACGGCAGGCAATTTGATCCCGCGGGCGTTCGCCACTCACAAGTGGTACCAGGAAAGGTTTCCCGACTACCCACCCGAGCGAAAAGCCTTACTACCCGGACTGATCTGATCAGGTCATGACCTGGCGATCCGCTGTTCAATGGTAGAGGTGCCGGGAATCGAACCCGTTCCAGATAGATTCGTGATGAACCGCTCGGCCCGAAGACGTGCGCGTCAGACAACGCGAAGCATCCTGATATCTAGACGACGCGCACCGCATCGAGCATGCGAGTGGCAAGGTCACGGTCCCCCGCGATGCTCAACCCGCACTCTCGCCAGGGCCGCCGATGCGTTCCCCAGGCCGGAAGTCGTCGGCGGTGCCGACAACCGTGGACTCGGTGACACCACCTCGCCGGACGCGGCACTCATCGTGCCGCCGCAGCGTTGCAGAATCCATTCGGCGCTCCCGCGACCCTGGAAGCGGAACGCGATTCACAACCCCTTCACCAGCGGTATGCCGTGGCGGCGATGGACGAAATCCATGCTCGGCGATGCCAATTCGTCCTGATCAGTTCGTTTTCGCGTTTCTCAACGGATTGGGCACCATTCCCTACGCCATGAGCAAGGCAGCCATCGAGCAGCTCGGCCGGGGACTACGAATAGAACTGGCCGCGCACGGCGTCTCGACCACGATCACCTACTTCTCACTCATCGAAACCAACATGATCAAGCACGGCGTCGACGGCGATCCCGTCGTCGACGAACTGCTCGCGCCGCGGCCGCTCCTCAAGCGCCTTCAACCCATCACTGCCGCAACGGTACTCGCCGACAGCCTGACCCATCGTTCGCCACGCGTCATGGCACCGTCCCGATGGAAGCCCCTGTCCGCGCTGCGGGGACTCCTCGCGCCCGCCATGGATTCGCATCTGGTCCGCCACCCGCGGACCGTTGCCGCGCTGTCGAATCTCGACGGCTAGCCCACCGCGTGGTCGAGGAGCGTCGTCGCCGCCTTGCGGGCATGTGTCCAGGGAGCGGGGTCATCCAGGGAGGTCGACAACGCAGCAGCACCTTCGTAGAGCAGGCCGAGCTGGTTGCCCAGCAGTGTGGGGTTGGCCGCTCCGGCTTGGCGGGCCAGCTTGATCAGGCCCTTGATGGAGGCGCGCTTGTGTTCCTGGACGATCTCCTGAATTTCCGGCATGGCCTCGGCCGCCTCGACGGCTGCGTTGTGGAAGGGGCAGCCGCGCATCCGCCCGTCCGGCGACGGGGCCTCGAAAATCGCGAGTATGCGCTCCCGGGGGGTGTGGTTGTCGGTCTCCGGGCCGGGACGGACGGGGTCAACGACGCCTTGCAGGCAGCGCAGGTACTCCTCTACGACGGCGGCCTTACTCGGAAAATGCTGATAAAGCGTGCGTTTGGACACGGACGCTTCATTGGCAAGGCGCTCGACACCCGTGGCGTTGATGCCCTCGCGATAGAACAGGTCGATGGCGGTGCTGAGGATGCGCTGTCGTGCCCCGCGGCCGCCGGTGGACGGCGCTTTGCGCTGGGTCGTCATGGCCAAAGTATACCGATGGGTTTACATGGGAGGCAAACTCGGGTAGCTTCTCCCTAGAGAGGTACACCGTTCGGTCTACAAGGAGTGGGTTGTGGGGCAGCAAAGTCGTGATAGCCGGCGAAGATTGCAGTGGACGCTCGGGGTGCTCGCCGGGATCCCCATGGTGAGCGCAACCGGTGAGATCCTTCGAGGCGCGCAAGGGGTGCCGGGCGGCTCACCCGAAGTGAGTCCGACCGTGGACAGTTCCCTGCGCTATGCCAATGTCTTCAAATTCGCTGTCGGGCCGGTGATCTGGTCTCAACTGCGTCATATCGAGCAGGCACCGGCCGTGTCTTTCGCGGGCGCAACCATCGCCGCCGGCGGCCTCGCGCGGCTGATTTCGTGGCAGCAACGCGGGCGTCCGCACCCCGTCGCCGTGGGGGCAATCGCGCTGGAGACCATCGGAGTGCCGATCCTGCTCGCCTGGCAGCGGCGCGTTTCCGCGAAGGCGGTGTGAGCAGATGCCGTCCGTATTGGTTACCGGCGCAGGCCGAGGCATCGGCCTGGCGATCACCGAGCACATGAGCCGGCGGGGCTGGACCGTCTACGCCACCGCGCGCTCCGACGCCGCCCTGCACGACCTCGACCGTTTGCCCAATGTGCACGCCATCGCGCTCGACATCACCGACAGGTCCGCGATTGCAGCGCTCCCCGATCAGCTCCCCGCTGAGCTGAACGGCGTCGTCAACAATGCCGGCATCATCGTCAACGGACCGGTCGAGGCATTGTCGCTTGATGATCTGACACACCAGCTCGACGTCAACGTCATCTCGCAGATCGCAGTGACGCAGGCGGTGCTGCCGAAGATTCGTGCCGCCCGCGGCCGGGTGGTGTTCATTTCCTCGGTCAGCGGGTTGATCACCACGCCGGGCACCGGCGCCTACACCGCATCGAAGTACGCGATCGAGTCGCTGGCCGATGCCCTCCGAATGGAGTTGCGGCCGTGGCGGATCGCCGTTTCACTGATCGAGCCAGGACCGATCCGTACCGGCATGTGGAATGACGTGCTCGACGAATACGACCGGATGACCAGCCGACTCAGTGACGATCATCGCCGACTATATGCATCGCACCTCGCCGGAAGCCGGAAGTTGTTGGGACGTATGCGAAAACTTGCCGCCGATCCCGAGAAGGTCGCCAAGGCCGTCAATCACGCGCTGACATCGAGGCGTCCCAAGCGCCGGTATCTGCTCGATATCCTCAGTCGCACCCAGAAAGCCGTCGTCGCGGTTACGCCGACCGCAGTCAGCGACGCGTTGCTGGCCGCGGCAACGACATCGAAATGAGGGCGCCGACCGCCGCACAGGCACGCGCCGGGGTATACCAACCGGTTTACACCCCCGCACCACTAGGTGGCCGGGCGGTAGCGCGCCTCGACGAACGCGAATAGTCCGTAGGCGAGCATGCCAACGGCGATCAGCCAGAGTACGACTGGTCCCCAGCTCTGGCCGGCGAGCTCGGCCAACAGCCCGGACAGTCCCTTGACGTTGTTGGGGTCGTAGCGCAGGCCGGCAATGACCAAGAAGAACCCGACGCCGATCGCCACCAGCCCGCTGCCCAGGTAACCCGCCCTGCCGAGTGCTTCGACGGCCTTACGCTGGTCACGCCCCAGCGAACCGATGCGCTTCATGTACTCGCAGTGCACGGCGTTCTTGTAGATCTCGTAGCCGCCGAACCCGATCGCGACAAGACCGGCAATCACGACGATCCACCGGCCGCCGGGAAGACCCATGACCATCCCGGTGGCCTGTTGCTTGCCATGGCCTCCGCTACCAGGGACCGCCGCCCCATCGCCACCCCAGTTCGCGATGAGAATCGACAGCGATATGAGCGCCGCACCGCTGTAAACGAGGGCCTTGACCGCGTACTTGGCCCGGTCGCTGCCGTCCGAGCCTTCGACCGGATCACCTGAGATGGCCTGGCTCACCTTCCACACCACCAACGCAATCAAGGCGACCGTCAACGCAAGCAGCAGAAACTTGCCGAACGGCGCCCGCGCTACGGTCTCGATGGCCCCCATCTCACTGGCACCATGCGAAGACCGATTACCCAGGGCGACATCGATCGCCAGCAAGCCCAGGAGCGTGTATAGCGCTCCCTTGCCGATCAGTCCGGCCCGTGCGACTTTGGATCTGACGTCCCCTGCATGGCCTTGCGCACCGACAGTGAGTCTGTTCATCGCGTACTCGCCTTCCCTTAGTGGACCGCTGTGCAATAAGCGATACCCACTGTCGGGTCATGCGATGCACGCCAGCGTCGATTAAGCGCCTGGCGGCGTCGTCCTGGCAATCACGTGAAACGTGGCCGCCGAGGTGTGGTGGAACTGCCGGGAATCGAACCCGCATCTCCGCCAGAAGTTTTGGGCTCTGAACTGCCGGTTCTTTCCAGTTTGGTCCCGTTCAGTACGTCTCGTTACCTGCGGTTGTGTTTTCGGGTCTTGACGGCGTCAATGCTCACGATCTACCACTCGGGCTCGCAGGACTCGTAGGACTGGTCGGACTCGTAGGACTGCTCGTGCTTATAGGAGTCTTCGGGCTCGTAGGACCGGTCGTGTTCGCTGGAGCCTTCGGGCTGGTAGGACTTGCCGGGCTGGTAGGACTCGTCGGGCTCGTAGGACTGCTGGGCGTGGGACTCGCAAGGCCCGGGCCTTCACCACACCAGTCCTGCACATCTTTCGGGTACTGCTCGAGCGGCAGCGGACAACGCTGCCCAGGCGGGAAATTGACGCCGGCGTTGAGTAGATCGCAGGGCACGTAGACCTGCTTGCCTTTGGGTGTGTTGCTCAGACATTTCGTCGGCGGATCGGCATGGCCCTGGGCAGGGACGACGAGCACCATCGCCAAAGCGGCGAGCAACCCGATAGCAAGGCGACAATTCACGAGCACTACTTTATCCAGAGCCCCTAGATGAACTCTGCTGGGAAGAT
Organism: Mycobacterium sp. NGS49; assembly: GCF_059812565.1. Classification (NCBI taxonomy): domain Bacteria; kingdom Bacillati; phylum Actinomycetota; class Actinomycetes; order Mycobacteriales; family Mycobacteriaceae; genus Mycobacterium; species Mycobacterium sp. NGS49. The sequence goes on from NZ_JCALCX010000008.1 coordinate 234,342, forward strand.
GGTCAGCCACAGCCGATGAAAAAGAACCTGGCCAGAGCCTCTGACCCTGACCAGCATCTTCTTGGTGGAGCTGCCGGGAATCGAACCCGGGTCCTACGGCATTCCCTCAAGGCTTCTCCGTGCGCAGTCCGCTATGTCTCTGCTCGGATCTCCTGGTCACACGGACTAGCCAGGATGACGATCCCAGTCGCTGTTGGTGTCCCGATGAGTCCCGCGACCGAACTCATCGGTGGATCCCTCTAGCTGATGCCGGGGTCCGGGGCGAGGGCGTTCCCGGTCCGACAGACTAGCCGTCGCTTAGGCAGCGAGAGCGTAGTCGCGCTGATGTGAATCGGCGCTTATATGGTTGCAACGACGCTTACGGTGGTCTCTTGCCTGCACCGGCACGCTTCCCTTGATTCGATGCGCGAAGTCGAAACCGTTCAGCCCCTCGCATCCCTACCGATTCCTCGGCAGGACCACCTATGGTACGCCCCTATCAACAAGCGGCAACGCAATTTTCTTCCGCTGCCGGCACATAACCGGATACCCCCTGGCTGGCGTCCAGGGGGTATCCGACGAAGCGTGCGGCTAGTTGATGCCGACAACCTCTTGCGCGATGGCAGCTACGCGTGTCTGCGCAGCCGAAACGATGCGCTGGCGGCTCTTATGTGCCTCCTCGTAGGCGAGGATCGCCCGGATGTCGCTAGGAGCGGTGAGTTCCTTGACCGCGGCCACGGCATCGCTCACGTTGAGCTCGTCGTAGTCGGCAATCGGCAGCTCGCTGGCATCAAGGACGCCGGCAGCCGCGCGACCCGTGTGCAGCGCGTTCGCGGCACGGTCCGCTCCTTCGTTACGGGTGACCTTTTCCGCTGCCTCCAGGGCCGCATCCCGTGAGGCAACGAAGGCCTTCGCGGCGATCCCGGTGGCGTTGCCGCCACGCTGTACCAGCTCGTTGAAGGCCGGACCAGTCGAGCGCAGCGCCTCGAATGCCCTGTCGAAGCCACGAGCCGACCACGCGACCGGCAGGTTGACCAGTTTCACGGCCGTGCCAGCGGCCATCTGAATCGGGGTGCGGCGCAGCGCAGCGGGCCCGCCCAGCGCATCTTCGGCCAGCACGGTCGTCAGCCAGTCCACCGTCGCGGAATGCGCGGTGATCAGGCGATCCGCCAATTTCTCGACGTCCGTCAGCCCTGCAGCGACGGCGAGTGCTTTGGTGTAACGAGCACGGTCCAGCAACTGGTCTTCGAGCGCGAGATCACCCAACAGCGCCTCGTCGAACGGAGCGGCTTGTTCGGTCAGCGCCTTGACCGCAGCGGCGGCACGACCCAGGAACGGTCCGATCACGTCGGGGAACCCGCCCAGATCCCGAATTGCGGCCTCGATGGCCTCGGCCCGCGCACGGCCGTTGTCCGCATTCTGCGACAGCTCGCGACGGACCGCTTCGGTGCGGGCCTGGACGACCCGAGTTTCAGCGACCTGGATCTCGGTGTTGGTCAGATCAAGTAGAGTCCGAAGTTGCGCCAGCAACCTGGTGGTATCGGGTGAAGTCATTACTATGTGGCTCCTTGCGTTGCCGTTGGTGTCGGCGCACAGTTGCGCCCGTAACTGTTGGCTACCCATCGCGTGGGACAGATCAACCTGAATGGGCCGATTTGTGAGAAATCTCGCTTCGCCCAACACTTTTGCCGCGCAGAAGTGCGTCGGTGCGCGAATCAGGCTGTCAAATAACGAAATTCAGACGCTCGACGATCCGGCCGGCCACATGCTCGTCACCGACGAGTTCGACGTCCTGGCTGCGTACGGGGCATAACGGGCGCCCGCCGGCGAGCCGGGTGAACTGCAGCGCGTCGACGCGAATCGTTGCCGTCGGCTCCGCCCCGCCGAAGTCGTCGACCAGCTGGGCCCGGCCGTCGACGCTCACCCGCACTTGGCGCGAATGCGGGCCGGTCAGGTCGAACAGGACGCGTGAGCCTTCGGGCGCTTTTGCCAATTTGCCTACGACGAAACCCATTGAGGTCGCAACCTCGTCGAGGGACAGCCCCAATGGCGGTCCGAGCAGTTCGTGGTCGGACGATGGGCGCTGCAGACCGATCCGGATGTCCTGCTCGTGCATCCAGCAGTCGAAGACCCGGATCCGCATGAACCGCCCGTAGCTGTCCGGCCCCGCCGGGGTGAAGGACACGGCGTTCCATTCGTCGTCGGACATACCCGCCAGGACTTTGCGACGCGCACCGGTCACCTCACGGAACCGTTCCAGCACCTGTGCACCCGGTTCCCCGCCGAGATGGCGCACCCAACACTCGTTCATCACGCCGATGTCGTTGCGCACATGCTCGAGCGCCTTGACGTCGATGTCGGGTTCGGGTGGGCTGACGCCCTGCAGGAACGACTCGGTGCCGACGATATGGGAGACCACAGCCTTGACGTTCCAGCCGGCCAGCGCGCTCGGCGTCTGCCAATCCGCCTCCGACAGCCCATCCAGCAGCGCGTCGAGATCGTCCCAGACGGCGAACAAACCCGTCAGCACCTCGGACTTGTCGAGCAGGGTCACGGGTCGGTCGGCCATGGATCGGATACTAGTGGCGACCACAAGGCCGGCGAAGCCGGCCGAAGGGGGTCGCCACCATCAAACCCCGTGGCGACTGGGTCGCCGCTGTCAGCCCATGCCCTTGGCCCGGCGACCCAGTTCCCTGATCACTTCGCGCTGAGCGTCGCGCTTTGCCAGGTCCTGGCGCTTGTCGTGCGCGTGCTTGCCGCGTCCCAGCGCCAGCTCGACCTTGACCTTGCCCTCGAAGAAGTACATCGAGAGCGGCACCAGCGCGAAGTTGCCTTCGCGGATCTTGCCGATCAGGGTGTCGATCTGGCGGCGGTGCAACAGCAACTTGCGGTTGCGCCGCGGCTCGTGGTTGGTCCAGCTGCCGTGCCGGTACTCCGGGATGTGCACGTTGCGCAGCCAGATCTCGCCATCGTCGACGGTGGCGAAGGCGTCGACCAGCGACGCGTGTCCTTCACGCAGACTCTTGACCTCGGTGCCCTGCAGCGCGATGCCGGCCTCGAAGACCTCGATGATCGCGTAGTTGTGCCGGGCCTTGCGGTTGCTGGCGATGATTTGTCTGCCGTCTGCGCGTCGCTTTGATTGCGGCTTGTTGGCCACCACTACCGCCGGATGTAAAGGCGCAGCGTCGCGTATGCCGTCAGCCCCGACATGGCGACGCCGAGCAGCAGCAGGATGGGCGCGATGTAGATGATGTCGGCGTAGTCGACTTTGGCGATCAAGTGGGCCTGATAGAACTGGCTCAGCGCCCCTTCCAGGAACAACGCGCGCACGAGGATCAATCCCACGATGGCGATGACGACACCGACTGTCGCGGCCAGCACCGCTTCCACCAGGAACGGCAACTGGGTGTACCAACGACTGGCGCCGACGAGTCGCATGATGCCGATCTCGGTGCGACGCGTATACGCAGCGACCTGCACCATGTTGGCGATCAGCAGGATCGCGCCGATGGCCTGCACCAGCGCGATGGCGAACGCTGCGTTGCTGAGCCCGTCGAGCACCGCGAACAACCGGTCGATCAGTTGCTTCTCGTTGAGGATGCCCCGCACGCCGGGCTGACCCTCCATCGCGGCAGCGAACTCCGCGTGCTGGTCGGGGTTGTTCAGCTTGACGATGAACGACGCCGGGAACGAGTCTTTGCCGGCGACATCCTTGAATTCCGGAAACTTCTTGATCGCGTCGGCATAGGCGTCCTGCTGGTTGATGAACCGCACGGACTTGACGTCCTGGCGGCCCTCGATCTTGTTGCGCAGCGCCTTGCATATGTCGCCGTTGCAGATCGGGTCGTTCGCCGATACGTCCTCGGTGAGGTACACCTGCGTTTCCACCCGGTCGAGGTAGATGGCCCGCGAGTTGTCGGCCAGCCGCACCACCAACAGACCGCCGCCGAACAAGCCGATGGAGATCGCGGTGGTCAGAATCATCGCGATCGTCATGGTGACGTTGCGGCGCAGGCCGGTGACGACCTCGTTGAGGAGGAATCCGACGCGCACTTAGCGGTCCATTCCGTAGACGCCGCGCTGTTCGTCGCGCACCAGCCTGCCCAGCGACAACTCGACCACGCGCTGGCGCATCGCGTCCACGATGTGGTGGTCGTGCGTCGCCATCAGTACCGTCGTCCCGCTGCGGTTGATCCGCTCCAACAAATCCATGATGTCCTTACTGGTATCTGGGTCGAGGTTGCCGGTCGGCTCGTCGGCCAGTAGTACCAGCGGCCGGTTGACGTAGGCGCGGGCGATGGCCACCCGCTGCTGCTCGCCGCCGGAAAGTTCGTGCGGCAACCGGTTGGCCTTGCCCGACAGGCCGACCGTCTCGAGCACTTCGGGCACCACCCGGTTGATGGCGTCGGTGCGCCGGCCGATGACCTCCAGCGCGAAGGCGACGTTGTCGTACACAGTCTTCTGCTGCAGCAACCGGAAGTCCTGGAAGACGCAGCCGATCACCTGGCGCAGCTTGGGCACGTTGCGTCCGCGCAGCTTGTTGACGTGGAACTTCGAGACCCGAATGTCACCGGAGGTCGGATTCTCGGCGGCCAGCAGCAGTCGCATGAACGTCGACTTCCCGGACCCGGACGGACCGATGAGGAAGACGAACTCACCCTTGTCGATCTTGACGTTGATGTCATCCAAGGCCGGCCGGGCCGACGATTTGTACTGCTTGGTGACATGTTCCAGGGTGATCATCACGGCACGCCAGTGTAGCGGGGTGATTCGCGGGGGCGCGAAACTCAGGGCGCCGGAGGCGTCGAGGTGGGCGGTGTGGTCGGGGTCGATGTCGCCGGGCAGAACGGCGGCGGCAGCAGACACGGCAAACCAGGCTGCGTCGTGGTCATCGTCGTGGTGCTGGTCGGGGGCGGCGGCGACGGTGTCGTGGTGGTCGTCGGCGTGGGTGTCCGCGTTTGCATGCCGGGCTGCTGCACCCGGGTACGCGGCACCCAGGTGTAGTCCGGGTCGGGAACAAAGCCCGGCGGCACCACCTGGCCGGGCGGGGTGTTGCTGCGCGCCGGCTCCGGGTGCGGACGGTAGGTGGCGTAGGTCCACCACAGCGCGAAGAACGCCACGATCAGGACCACGGTCGAGATGCGGATCCGGCCACCGAACAGGTGGCTGGGCGTGCGCTGCCTGTCGCGGACCTTTTGCAGCAGATCGGCTCCGAGTTTTTTCATCGCTGGGTCACCGAACCTTTGTCGGCGTCAGTCACCTCGTCGGCCTCGGGCATGCCGGCATCGTCGACCACCCCGACGGTCGCGTCGGCCGCGGTCACGATGCCGGCCCGGGCCAGCGCCCGGATCACCAGGACGCGCAACAGCCGGCCCGCCTCGAACTGCTTGCCGGGCAACGTGCGAGCCACCAGGCGCAGCGTGACCGTCTCGACTTCGATGCTCTCCACACCCATCACCGTGGGGGAATCCAGCAACAGCTCTCCCAGCGGCGGGTTGTCGCGGGCGCGTTCGCATTCCTGGTGCAAGACGTCGTTGACCCGGTTGAGGTCGGCCATGGTCGACACCGGGATGTCCACCACGGCGCGCGCCCAGTCCTTGGAGAGGTTGACCGATTTGACGATCTGGCCGTTGGGGACGGTGAACACCTCGCCGTCCGCCGACCGCAGTCTGGTCACCCGAAGGGTTACGTTCTCGACGGTGCCGACGGCGTCGGTGGTCGAACCCTGGATGGTGAGCTTCACCAGGTCGCCGAACCCATACTGGCGCTCGACGATGATGAAGAACCCGGACAGCAGGTCTTTGACCAGCTGCTGGGCCCCGAAACCCAAGGCGGCACCGACGACGGTCGCGGGCGCGACCAGACCGCCCACCGAGAACTGCAGCACGTCGGCGATCTGCATCATCACCATGATGGCGATGAACACGATCGACACCCAGCGGATCACCGATGCCACGGCCTGCCGGTGTTTGGTCGCCTCCGACCGCACCAGGGCGTCACTTTCGGTGAAGCCCTCGTCGAGTTGCACGGTGATGCGTTCGGCTACCCAGCTCACGAAGCGGGCCGCCAGCATCGCGGCGATGACCAGCATTGCGACCCGCAGACCCCTGGTGATGATCCACTCACCGATCTGGCCGCGCCAAAAGTCATGCCACCGCTGCGCTGCGGAGGCAACGTTTATTGCAAGAGCATGTGTGTTAGTCGTCATCTTTTCTGTTGCGCCAACGGATCCCTGCCTCCAGAAATCCGTCGATGTCTCCATCCAGGACAGTGGCAGGATTGCCCACTTCGAACTCGGTGCGCAGATCCTTCACCATCTGATAGGGGTGCAGCACATAGGACCGCATTTGGTTTCCCCAGGAGCTGCCGCCGTCACCTTTCAAGGCGTCCAGCTCCGCGCGTTCTTCGGAACGCTTGCGCTCCAACAACTTTGCCTGAAGCACTCGTAACGCTGAAACTTTGTTCTGCAGTTGCGACTTCTCGTTCTGGCAAGTGACGACGATACCCGTTGGGATGTGGGTGAGTCGAACCGCCGAGTCAGTGGTGTTGACCGACTGGCCGCCGGGGCCGCTGGACCGGTAGACGTCCACGCGCAGGTCGCCCTCGGGGATTTCGATGTGGTCGGTGGTCTCCACCACCGGTAGCACCTCGACCTCCGCGAAGGAGGTCTGACGTCGGCTTTGGTTGTCGAACGGGCTGATTCGGACCAGGCGATGGGTGCCCTGTTCCACCGACAGGGTTCCGTAGGCGAACGGCGCATGTACCGCGAAGGTCGCGCTCTTGATCCCCGCCTCTTCGGCGTAGGACGTGTCGAACACCTCGACGGGATATTTGTGCTGCTCAGCCCAGCGGATGTACATCCGCATCAACATCTCGGCCCAGTCGGCGGCGTCGACTCCGCCCGCTCCCGAGCGGATTGTGACCAATGCCTCACGTTCGTCGTACTCACCGGACAGCAAAGTACGCACCTCGGTCGCCTCGATGTCGGCGCGCAGCGCCTTCAACTCGGCGTCGGCTTCGGCGAGAGCGGCGTCCCCCGACGGCCCTGCTTCCTCGGCGGCCATTTCGTACAGCACCGGCAGGTCGTCAAGCCGGCTGCGCAACTCCTCGACCCGGCGCAATTCACCCTGGGTGTGGGACAGCTCGCTGGTCACCTTCTGCGCGCGGGCCTGGTCGTCCCACAGGTTGGGATCGGACGCCTCCTGCTCGAGTTTCTCGATGCGGGCCTTCAGACCCTCGACGTCAAGCACCCTCTCCACCGTGGTGAGGGTGGAGTCGAGGGCGGCGATATCTGCTTGACGGTCAGGTTCCACAGCCGACAACGTTACCGGCACCACCGTCTAGCATCCTTCTACATGCGTCCCTATCACGTCGCCATCGTCGGCTCCGGGCCGTCGGGCTTCTTCGCCGCCGCATCGCTACTGAAGGCGGCAGACACGACCGACGAGATCGACGTGGCCGTCGACATGCTCGAGATGCTGCCCACACCGTGGGGGCTGGTGCGCTCCGGCGTCGCACCCGACCACCCCAAGATCAAGTCGATCAGCAAACAGTTCGAAAAGACCGCCAGCGATCCGCGGTTCCGCTTCTTCGGCAACGTGGTGGTGGGCGAACACGTCCATTCGCACGAACTGGCCGAGCACTATGACGCGGTTGTCTATGCCGTCGGCGCGCAGTCGGACAAGCCGCTGAACATTCCCGGGGAGAACCTGACAGGCAGCATCTCAGCGGTCGATTTCGTCGGCTGGTACAACGCGCACCCGCACTTCGAGGACAAGACACCCAACCTTTCCGGCGCCCGCGCGCTGGTGGTCGGCAACGGCAACGTCGCCATCGACGTCGCTCGCATCCTGGTCACCGACCCCGACGTGCTGGCGCTCACTGACATCGCCGATCACGCGCTGGAGTCCTTGCGTCCCCGCGGGGTCGAAGAAGTGGTGATCATCGGCCGTCGTGGCCCGCTGCAGACGGCGTTCACCACGCTGGAGTTGCGCGAACTCGGCGAGCTGGAAGGCGTGGACGTGATCGTCGACCCGGCTCAGTTCGAAGGCATCACCGACGACGACGCGGAGGCGGCGGGGAAGACCACCAAACAGAACATCAAGGTGCTGCGGGGTTACGCGCAGCGCGAGCCGCGCCCGGGCCATCGGCGAATCGTGTTTCGTTTCCTGACATCTCCGATCGAGATCAAAGGCCAGGACCACGTCGAGAGCGTGGTGCTGGGCCGCAACGAATTGGTCAGCGACGCGAGCGGATGGGTGTCGGCCAAGGACACCGGCGAGCGTGAGGAGCTGCCCGTTCAGCTGGTCGTCCGCTCTGTCGGCTACCGCGGCGTTCCCACGCCCGGCCTGCCGTTCGACGAAAAACGCGGAACCATTCCCAACACGGGTGGACGCGTGGACGGCAGTCGCAACGAGTACGTAGTCGGCTGGATCAAGCGCGGGCCGACCGGAGTGATCGGCACCAACAAAAGCGACTCGCAGGAGACCGTCGACACTCTGGTCGCCGACCTGGCCGGCGCTCCGCTGGCCGACTTCCCCGATGACCACGCCGACAAGCTCTCCGAGTGGCTGACCGAACGCCAGCCCAAGGTGGTCACCTCAGAGCACTGGGACGTCATCGACCGCTTCGAGCGGTCGGCCGGCGAACCCCATGGACGGCCTCGCGTCAAGCTGCCCAACCTGGCGAGGCTGCTGCACATCGGGCACGGCTGATCAAGGGCCGCCACTAACCCACGTGGCGGTCGCGAGCGCGGCCGGGCCGGGGGAAGCGGGCCGCCACTACCCGACGTGGCGGTCGCGAGCGCGGCCAGGCCGGGCGAAGCG